>CAUTJT010000001.1:0-225358 GCA_963539215.1 uncultured Streptobacillus sp.
AAAATTTTGTTTTTTATTTGTTTTACCTTTATTTTAGCGTGTTTAAATAAAAAAGCTACTCCAACGAGTAGCTTTCTTTAAATATTTAGAATTTTATTTTAATGGACCTTTAGTGTCATCTAAAACAGTTATTTTTCCATCTTTAATATCTTGTTTTAATTGGTTAATTTTATCAATCTTTTCTTGACCTATGATATCTTTAGTAAATTTGAATTCACTTGTTCCAACTCCATCTTCAGCTATACCAAAGTAAGTTGTTCCACCTTTGAACGAACCATCTAAAGCAGCTTTAATTGTTTCAAATACAGCTACGTCAACATTTTTAATCATTGAAGTTAAAATAGTTCCTTCTATTTCACCATCTTGATCTGAGTCAACACCTATTGCATAAACTTTATTTTCTTGAGCAGCTTTAAATACTCCAACTCCTGAACCACCAGCAGCATGCATTATTACATCAGCTTTTTTAGATATTAAACTTTCAGTTAATTGTTTACCAGCAACTGGATCATTGAATGGATTATTACCATTTATATAAGCACTAACTACTTGAATATCTGGATTAACATATTTAGCACCTTGTATAAATCCTGTAGCAAATCTATATATAACTGGAGATTCCATACCTCCAACAAATCCTACTACATTAGTCTTAGTCATAAGACCAGCAAGAGCTCCTGTTAAGAATGAACCTTCTTGTTCTTTAAATAATAATGAAGAAACATTAGGTTGATCTGAAACATCATCTATTAAAGCGAATTTTTGATCAGGATATTCTTTAGCAACTGCATCAACTGAATCTTTCATAGTAAATCCAACACCAATTATTAATGCATATTCTCCAGTTTGAGCATATTCAGTTAATTGGTTTTTAGCTTCAACTGTAGGATCTTTTGGTTCATATTCAGAAACTTCTACACCTAATTCAGCTTTAGCTTTTTCTAATCCTCTATAAGCAGAATCATTGAATGATTTATCCCCTTTACCACCAGTTGAATAAACAATAGCGATTTTTTTAGGTGCTTCTGCAGCATCTGTAGTCTCTTTATCAGTTTTAGCTCCACATGATAACAAAAATACAAATGTGAATAAAACAGCAAAAATGCTTAAAAATTTTTTCATTTGTAATTCCTCCTAAATATTAATAATCACATTATTATACATTTTTTCATCAATAATTTCAAGTATTAAATAAAAAATGTACCTTCAAACTTTTTTATCAAGTTTGTTGGTACATTTTCTAAATAAATTATTTTTTATTTTTCGTATGGTTTTCCACTTGCTTTTGGAGCTCTTGATTTACGCCCAAATAATACAAGCGCTATTAACGTTAATAAATAAGGAATCATTGCTAAGAATTCTTGTGGTATCTTACCACCACTAGCCTTAGTATAATCAGATAAAGCTTGTCCAAATGCAAATAATAAACTTGCAAGTATAGCACCTAAAGGATTCCATCTTCCAAATATCATAGCTGCCATGGCCATGAATCCACGCCCAGCTGACATATTATTAGTAAAACTTGATAATATAACTGTAGTCATATAAGCTCCTCCAAGTCCACCAAAAGCACCAGATAGGATAACTCCTAAATATCTATATTTAAATACACTTATACCTACAGTATCAGCAGCTAATGGATGTTCTCCAACAGCACGTATTCTTAAACCAAATACTGTACGATAAACAACAAAGTATGTAACAAATGCTAATATATAAATAAAGGCAATAACTAAAGCATTATTAGGATGATTCGCTGCTGCAGGAGTTGAACCTGAAACTTTAAATATAGCTTTAATCAAATATGAAGTTGTAGCTGTTGCAAATAAGTTAATTGCAACTCCACTTATTATTTGATCACCTTTTAAATGTATACTTATTATTGCATGTATTAATGCCATAAAAATACCAACAATTATACCAGAAAGAATTCCTAAATAAGGATTACCTGTAAAATAGTTTACAACAGCTGCAGAGAATGCACCTGATAACATAATACCTTCAAGACCCATATTAATTACACCAGGTATTTCAGATAAAC
Source organism: uncultured Streptobacillus sp. (assembly GCA_963539215.1). GTDB lineage: Bacteria > Fusobacteriota > Fusobacteriia > Fusobacteriales > Leptotrichiaceae > CAURNT01. Next base: position 2,042 of record CAUTJT010000001.1, read on the forward strand.
ATGCACCTACTGCAGTTATTAATACTGGCGGTGCAACTGTAATAGTTTGTATTAATAATGTTTTTAAAGCTTCCATTATTTATTCCCCTTTCTCTTACTCAATAACATCTTGAATAAGTTTTCAGCAGCAACAAGAATTATAATTAAGGCTTGTATAATAAATACAATTTCTTTATCTAACTTAAATTGTCTTTGTAATGTTTGTCCACCTATTTCAAGTGAAGCATAGAAAATAGATGCTACTAATATACCAAAAGGATTATTATTCCCAAGTAAAGCTATTGCTAGACCTGTAAATCCATAGTCACCCATAATTAAATCTGTAAATCTATATTCAGCAGCTCCTCCCATAACTCTTTCCGCTCCTCCAAGACCTGCTATAGCTCCAGATAATCCCATTGCAACAAAAGATATTAATTTAGGATTAATACCAGCATTTTCTGCAGAAGTAGGATTATATCCTACAGCTTTAATTTCATAACCTAATCTTGTTTTTTCAAAGAAATAATAAGATAAGAATACTAGTACTATTATAATAATGAATCCTAAATTTAAATTTTGTTTAGTGTAGTTATAGAAAAATAATGGCAATCTTGATACTTCATCAATTCTAGAACTTTGATTATTAGAAGATGCTGGATCTCTTAAAGGTCCTGTTGAAGGATTAATTAAATATCTTTGTAGATTAATCATAACATAGTTTAACATTATTGTACTTATAACTTCATTTATATTAAATTTAGATTTTAAAACTCCTGCTATTGCGGCCCACATAAACCCAAATGCTGCTGCAACTAATAAAGTTATCAAAATATTTATAGGACCTAAAAACTTAAGGTTAGTAGCAACTATAGTTCCTCCTATGACTGCTCCTAAACCACCTGCAGCCAATTGTCCTTGAACCCCTATATTAAATAACCCTGCTTTATACGCAAACATAACAGCTATAGCTGAAAACATTAATGGAGTGGCAAAAACCAATGTTTTAGCTAATCCATTAAAGGGAAATTTAGGTGATGATTGATATAATGCAGATTTAAACATTACAGCATAAGCTTCAATAGGATTTACACCTCTTGAAATCATTATTAAAGATCCTGCAATTAAAGCAATGATTACAGCTAATAATGATGGCAACATATTATATAATGATTTTTTAAATTTATTCATCTAATTTACCTCCTGCCATTAATATTCCTAATTTTTCCATAGTAGCATCTTTTCTATCTAAAACTCCTACTATTTTACCAGAATACATAACAGCTATTCTATCACTTAAAGTCATTATTTCTGTCAATTCAGCTGAAACAACAAGTACAGCTTTTCCTTTTGTTCTTTCATGTAATATAGTATTATGAATCATTTCTATTGCTCCTATATCAACCCCTCTTGTTGGTTGTGAAACAATAATGAATTTATTTTCTTTTTCTAATTCTCTTGCAACAACAACTTTTTGTTGATTTCCACCTGATAGTCCTCCATATATTACTTTACCATCAGTAGGTCTAATGTCATATTTTTCTATCATTTCTTTAGCTGTTTTATCAACTAAACTATAATTTATTATTCCTTTAGAAACATATTTATCTAAGTCTCCTAAAATCAAGTTTTCATTAACTGTGAATTCATCTATAGTAGCTCTTTTATGTCTATCTTCAGGAACATGTGATAAACCTGACAATCTAATTTGTCTTGGAGTATTATTAAGTAATTCAACACCATCTATAATATACGATCCACTACTTGCTCTTCTAAGTCCCGCTAGAACTTCAACAAGCTCAGTTTGTCCATTACCTTCAACACCAGCAATACCTAAGACTTCTCCTTCTCTAATTTCAAAACTTACATTTTTAACTTTTTGAGTACCTAAATCATTTACAGCAACTATATCATTTACTTTAACTAAAGTGTTTCCTATATTTACTTTCTCTTTCTTTATATCAAATAATACAGCTCTTCCTACCATCATATTAGCGATAACCTCTTTAGTAGCCTCACTAGTTTTAAGATTACCAACATCTTTACCACGACGTATAACTGTAATATTGTCAGATAAATCTAAAACTTCTTGTAATTTATGTGTAATGAAAATTATAGTTTTTCCTTCTTTAATTAAATTACGCATAATTCCATAAAGTTCTATAACCTCTTGCGGAGTTAAAACTGCACTAGGTTCATCAAATATTAATAATTCAGCACCTTTAAATAGTATCTTTAAAATTTCTATTCTTTGTTGGATTCCAACCGATAAATCCCCTACTTTTGAATCTGGATCTATATTTAATCCATATTTTTCAGAAACTTCTCTTACTTTTTTTCTAGCAGTCTCTAAGTCAAATAAAAATTTTCCTTTAGTAGGTTCAAATCCTAACACCATATTTTCTGCAACAGTTAAAGTTTCAACCAACATAAAATGTTGATAAACCATTCCTATTCCTAGACGTGCAGCTTCAGTAGGTGTATCTATATTTACCTTCTGTCCTTTATAGAAAATTTCACCTGAAGTTGGATCATATAATCCGTTTAAAATTTTCATTAGAGTTGATTTCCCAGCTCCATTTTCACCAACTATAGCATGAATTTCTCCTGTTTTAATTTTTAATGTAATATCATCATTTGCAACAATTTTACCACCTAAAAATTCTTTTCTTATATTTTGCATTTCTAAAATATATTCAGTAGAAACATCATCCAAAGCATCTGTTTTTGTACCTTGATCTTTTAAAATATAGTCGCTCATTGTTTCCTCCCATTTAAAAGTATATATTATATTATACAACACAATCTATAAATAGTCCATATTGTTAAAATAAAAAATTTTTTCATTAATCTAACTTTATTTGTCTTGCAACACTTTCAGGAACAACTAATAATAATTCCTCAAATGAAGCTTCAAATATATTTTTTACACTACCAAATTTTTTTATAAGTTCCTTTTTCCTTTTAGGTCCTACTCCTCTTATATTGTCTAACTTTGATTTAATATTTCTTTCAGATCTCAATTTTTTATGATACTCTATTCCAAATCTATGAACCTCATCTTGAAATCTAGTTATCATATTAAAAAGATTAAAATTTTCAGAAATATCATAATCTTTTTTATCATCACATAAACCAAATGTAGAATGTTTATCATCTTTATACATTCCATAAATATTAATATTTTTATAGTTTAAATTTTTTACCATTTTTCTAATAACAGATACATGTGTTTTCCCGCCATCTAATAATATTAAATCAGGAAAACTTTCATGTTTTAACCTTCTTTTAATAACTTCAGACATAGAACTATAGTCATCTGGTCCTTCAACACTTCTTATTTTATATTTTCTATATAGCCTTTTTTCTTTTTTACCATTAACAAAAACAACCTTAGATGCAACACTATCAATACCTTGTGTATTTGAAATATCAAAACATTCAATAGTCTTAGGAAATACATCTAAGTTAAGTATTTTTTTCAAATCTATAAGAGCATTTTTTAATTTATTTTCTGTTCTATAATATTCAGATATTATAAAATCTAGATTTTTAATTCCTAAATCTAATAATTGCTTTTTCGTACTATTTATAATAGGTGATATAATTTTAACTTTTGTATTTTTTTCAGTTTCAAACCATTTTTGAACCATTTCAATACTATTTTTATATTCATTTTGTATAATTATGCTCTTTGGTATTTTCTTATTATCATAATAACTAAGTATTAATCTTTCTAAAATATCTATGTCTTCAAAACTATTCTCTATATTATATGAATTTTTATCAACTATCTTACCATCTCTAACACTAAAAATACATACAAATATTTTTTCTTCTATTTGTTTAAATACAAATATATCTTCATCAACCGATCTATTCTGTTCTATAATTTGACTCTTAAGTAAATTATTTAGCATTTCAATTCTATTTCTTATAATCAAAGCTTTTTCAAATTCTAATTTATTAGAAAAATCAACCATTTCATCATGTAATTTATCAATAATTTTTCTATCTTTATTTTTCAAAAAAACTATCATATTGTTTACATTTTTTATATAATTTTTTTCATCTTTTTCATCAACAAATTTCCATTCACTACTTTTACTATTATATCTTAAATTAGTTCCAAGTATCTTTTTATTATACATATCAATAGTTATATTATTTATCTCAAAAGCCACCATTAACATTTTTAGCATATTTTTAAGATTTGTAGGATATGGCCCAAAATAATAAGCCTCATCATTCATTTCCAAATGCTTTTTACTTCTTATCATAGATATTTGCGGATATTTTTCTTTAGTAATTTTTAAATAAGGATACGTTTTATTGTCTTTAAGTAAAATATTATACTTAGGCTTATATTCTTTTATCATATTATTTTCCAAAATTAATGCTTCAAGTTCATTATTACATATAAAAAACTCAATATCATGTATGTGCTTTACTAATTCATATGTTTTAATAGTTGATTTGGGATTATTAAAATAACTTGAAACTCTATTTTTAAGATTTTTAGCCTTACCTATATATATTATTTTACCTTTATCATTTTTCATCATATACACACCAGGATTATGTGGTATATTTTTCAAATCAATAGCCAATATTACTCCTTTCTGAATTACTTTTTCTTTTCTTTTTCATAATACTTACAAAAATCTTTTAACTCACATTCGCTGCACTTAGGTTTACGTGCAATACATTTATCCCTCCCTTGAAGTATAAGATAATGCGAATAGTAATACCACATTTTTTTAGGAATTAATTTCATGAGTTTTTTCTCTATTTGTTCTACATTATCACTATCAACAAAACCAATTCTATTTGATAAACGTTTCACGTGAGTATCTACTACTATTCCAGATTTTATACCCCATAAATCTCCAAGAACAACATTTGCCGTTTTCCTTCCTACTCCACCTAACTCCAATAATTGTTCCATATTTTTAGGAATTTCACCATTATACTTTTCAACCAAAGTTTTAGCATTTTCTTTTATATTACGGGCTTTAGCTTTATAAAATCCTGTAGATTTTATATACTTTTCCAAGACTTCTATATCCATATCATATATATCTTGTGGAGTTTTAACCACTTTAAATAAATCACGTGTAACTATATTAACTCTTTTATCTGTACATTGAGCAGATAGTATAACAGCTACCATCAATTGATATTCAGTTTCATAAAGTAACTCCGTTTTAGCATCTCCAAACTTATTACTTAAAATTTCCAATACATTCTTAACTCTTTCTTTTACTAACATATTTCTCCATAAGAAAAAAAGCCTTATACAAGGCTTATATTTATTTTTTTTCTGCGTAAATACTTACTCTTTTTTTCCCTTTAAATGATTCAAATTTAACATAACCATCTATTAATGCAAATAAAGTATAATCTTTACCTAATCCCATATTTACACCTGGGTGGAACTTAGTTCCTCTTTGTCTTACAATTATATTTCCTGCTTTTACAGCTTCTCCATCATATCTTTTAACACCTAAATATTTAGGGTTAGAGTCTCTACCATTCTTAGTTGACCCTTGTCCTTTCTTTGAGGCGAATAATTGCAAATTCAACTTTAATATCATTTCCCATACCTCCAAACTTTAAATTGTACATTCTTAGGATAATCATCTGCAATTTGTTCTGAAAAAAGTTTAAATGATTTAAGAAAATCTTGAGATTTAACTAAATCTTCATCACTTGAATTACTCAGATCACATAGCATATATCCATCTTTCATTTCATACTCCATATCTTTAACATCTAATATTTCAATCAAAGCATTTAACGTCATTATAGATGTTGCTGAAATAGATGCGCACACTATATCAGTTCCATATTCAGAATTATTTGTATGCCCTTTAATTAAAAATTTTACAATTTTCTCATTAATTTCAGAAAATTCAATTTTTGTCATAACTATCCTTTAATATCTTTAACTTCGATTAAAGTATATTGTTGTCTATGACCTTTTTTTCTGTAGTATGTTTTCTTATTATATTTAAAGTTGATAACTTTTTTACCTTTTCCGTGTTCTTTAACTTCAGCCACAACTTTAGCACCTTCAACGAATGGAGCCCCAACTTTATCTCCAACCATTAATACTTCTTCAATTGTAACTTCGTTTCCAACTTCAACGGCTAATTTTTCAACTTTTAATAATGAACCTACTTCAACTTTATACTGTTTACCACCAGTTTTAATCACTGCAAACATACGTTCACCTCCGAGTTTCTATCGCTGCATTAGGCATTAGCAAGCCTTTCGCATGCGTAAGTTTATTCTATCATATTTAATAATATTTGTCAAATTATATTATTACTCCATTTTTTCACGTCTTGACATTGGAATTTCTTTTTCTTCATCTTCGTTAATTTCATCAACATTAGGAATATTTTCTGCATTTTCTTCTTGCTCTCTTAATTTAAGTCTTAATAAGAATGAAGTTGTTTCTCTATTTATTCCATCTATCATATCATTATATACGTCAGTACTTGATATTTTATACTCATTTACAGGATTTTTCTGACCATAAGATTGTAAATTAATTCCCTCTCTTAGTTCTGTTAAATCCTTTAAATTTTGTCTCCATTTTTGATCTAAAACTTCAAGCATTATATATCTTTCTATATTAGAAAATTGTTCTTCGCCAATTTCTTCTACTTTTTCTTTATATCTATTAGAAACTAATTCAAATAAAATATCATAGATTTCTTCTCTATTCTTAGCTTTCATTACAGATTCAGGGAGTTCCATATCATAAACTTCTATTAATTTAGAATTTAAATCTTCAAAATTCCATTCACTAGATTTTGTTTGAGGTAATAAATTATCTACCATAGTAACTACAGTATTATCTATCATATCAAATACTAATTCTCTTAAGTTTTGATTATATAAAATTTGATCTCTTTGTTTATATATTACTTCCCTTTGCATATTATTAACATCATCATATTCTATCAAACTTTTTCTAGTAGAGAAATTTCTACTTTCAATTCTTTTTTGAGCATTTTCAACAGATTTTGATACTCTCTTATTTCTTAATTCTTCTTCTTCATCTATCTTTAAAGCACTCATCATAGATTTAATTCTATCTCCACCAAATAATCTCATAAGATCATCTTCTAGTGATAAATAAAATTCAGAAGCACCTGGATCTCCTTGACGCCCCGCACGACCTCTTAATTGATTATCTATTCTTCTACTTTCATGTCTTTCTGTACCAAGTATAAATAATCCACCAGCTTCAAGAACTTTTTCTTTATTTTCATTACATTCTTTTTCATAAGTATGTAGAGTATCATAAAATTCAGGAGTACCTCTTTCAGCAATTTTTAAAGCTAAAGATTCAGGATCTCCTCCAAGTTTAATATCTGTTCCACGACCTGCCATATTTGTAGCTATTGTAACAGTTTTAAATCTTCCAGCTTGTGCTACAATATCTGCTTCTCTCTCATGATACTTAGCATTTAATACTTCATGAGGAATACGAGCTTTTGTTAAATATGATGATAATAACTCTGAATGTTCTATTGAAGCAGTACCTACTAAAACGGGTTGTCCTTTTTCAAATAATTCTATTATTTTCTTAACTATAGCTTTATGTTTCGCACGTGTAGTTTGATAAATTACATCAGGCATATCTTTTCTTTGAACAGGTCTATTAGTAGGAACTACAACAACACCTAATTTATATATTTGTTTAAACTCTTCTTCTTCAGTTTTTGCAGTACCTGTCATACCAGATAATTTAGCATACATTCTGAAATAATTTTGAAGTGTTATTGTTGCTAATGTTTGATTTTCTCCAGCTACTTTTATATGTTCTTTTGCTTCTATAGCTTGATGCAATCCATCAGAATATCTTCTTCCATCCATAAGTCTTCCAGTAAATTCATCAACTATTATTACTTCTTCTTTATCATTTATGATATAATCTCTATCTCTTTTAAATAATTCTTTAGCTTTTAAAGCTTGTGAAAGATAATGAGTTAACTCTACATACTCTGGAGCATATAAATTCTCTATACCTAATATTTTTTCTACATTTCTTATACCTTTATCTGTAATTGTAACAGTACGTGCTTTTTCATCGACCTCATAATCTTCCCAATCTTCATCAGGTATAACAGTATTTTTCTTATCTTTTATTTCTTCTGTCTTATAACTTCTCTTTAATCTTAATACAACATTTGCAAATACATCATACCAATGTGTAGTTTCTTCTGCTGGTCCTGATATTATAAGTGGAGTACGAGCTTCATCAATTAAAATTGAATCTATTTCATCAACTATAGCATAGTTATGTTCTCTTTGAACTTTTTCCTTAGGATCATGTACCATATTATCTCTTAGATAATCAAATCCAAATTCATTATTTGTTCCATAAGTTATATCAGAATTATACGCATTACGTCTTGCCGTATTATCAAGATTTGCTATAATGACACCTGAAGTTAAACCATGAAAATCATAAATTTGTGAACCCGTGTCTCTATCTCTCTTCGCTAAATAATCATTAACAGTAACAACGTGTACACCTTTTCCAGTTAAAGCATTTAAATAAACAGCTAGAGTTGACATCAATGTTTTTCCTTCTCCTGTTTTCATTTCTGCTATTCTTCCACTATGTATTATCATACCACCTATTAACTGAACATCATATATTCTCATCCCTGTTAATCTTTTAGCCGTTTCCCTAACTACAGCAAAAGCTTCTACTAAAATATCATCTAAAGTTTCACCTTTAGAAAGTCTTTCCTTAAATTCTTGAGTTTTAGCTCTTAATTCATCATCAGTTAATGCTACCATAGATGGTTCTAATGCATTAATTTTATCTACTTCTTTACGCATTTGTTTTATTATTTTTTCATCTGATATACCAAACATTTTATTAATAATATCTATTATTTTCATATTTTTATCTCCTTATATATTTTATATTTGATTTTAAATATATATATCACTCTAAAAACTTTAATATATTATTATTTAAAATATTAAAAATATTAGGATTTATATATTGAATATAAATATACTTATCATATATTTCAGGTAAAAAAATCAAATAGAACTTATTCTTATTAGGTTTAACTACATCCTTTTTTTCTATTTTGCTTTCTATAACCTTAAATAATGGAAATATATTTCTAGAAAAATCGATATTATTTGAATATATATTTTGTTCAGATACAATAAGTATCATTCCCAAAAGTAATAAATATATTATCTTTTTATTTTTCATTTTAATCCCCTATTGTAATAATTGCTGCAGATCTGCCTATATTTGCCTTATCAAGTCTATGAGAAAAAGCATTTGCTTTTTTAACACCTCTATCATCAACTATAATTTCTTTTATACCATTTTTTTTAGCAAATTCAACATTTAATTTAGTATTATCAAAATATATTTTTTCATTTTCAAATTTAAACGATGAATTTACACATTCTCCAAATTTATCTAAAAATTTTTTATAAAAATCTTCACCAACTTCATAGTCATCTTGAGATATTCCTATACCTAGAGCTATAATTATATCCTCTACATTGGAATTAAATACTTCTTTCATTTTTTCAATTAAATTTGTTATCATTTCTTTATAAGTTCCCATCCAACCAGAATGTGCAACACCAAAAGCTTTTTGTTTTTTATCTAAAATAAATATAGGTAAACAATCAGCATAATATGTAAATATAACGAAATCTTTAGATTTAGTCACAAATCCATCTATTTCTTCAAGATTATCTAAATTATCTAATTTTTCAATATATTCTACTCTATTTGTGTGTTTTTGTAAAGCTTGTACCACTGTTTTAGATTCTAAACCTAAAGATTCTAATAATCTTTTTCTATTTTCATAACCATTTTCCCCTATATAATCTGCCATATTACCACATTCTTTTTTAGTAAAAATAGCATTAATACCATATTCTTTAAACTCTTCCACTAAAAAATATTTTCCTTTATCCTTAAACATTAAGACTCCCTATTTAAAAGAAATTCAGCAAATTCTATTAATTTTTCATTACCTTCAACTAATGCTTTTGCCTCATTTATAAAATATGTTTTAATTAATTCTGAGCTTTCAAGGCCAAGAACTGTAACAAATGTTTTTTTATTATTTCTAATATCAGTATTTTTTTTACCAGTTTTTTCAAACTTACCTCTAACTTCAAGTATATCATCTTGTATTTGATAAGCAAGTCCAACATACATAATATATTTTCTAAGTTTTTCACGTATTTCTAAATCAATTTTTAAATTTATACAAGCAAGTTCCACAGAAGCCATTAAAAGCATAGCTGTCTTATTTAAATGAATTTCCATCAAATTATTGTAGTCTACTTCCATATTTTCAGAAATTATATCTAAATACTGACCCTTTATCATTCCGTTATAACCAGAATAATAAGAAAGAGCTAGTATACTATTTTTATTAGAATATTCAGATTCTGCTAATATTTGAAAAGCAAGGGTAAGAAGTGCATCTCCAACAAGTAATGCATTAGCCTGACCATATTTCTTATGAACAGTTAAATTACCTCTTCTATATTCATCATCATCCATACAAGGCATATCATCATGAACTAAAGAATATGAATGAATAAGTTCAATAGCTACCGCTTCATTTTCTATAAGTCTATGTTCCTTACCATATATATCCGCTAAAATATACATAATTATCGGACGTATTCTTTTCCCACCTAAAACTACAGCATATCTTAACATTTCATTTAATTTTTCATTTTGTGAAGAATGCTTTTTTAATTTCATATCAATAACTTCATTAAATTCATTTTTTAATTCCAAAAGATATTTTTCCATAATATTCCTAACCTATTCTTCATCAATTTTAATATTTTTAAATTTACCTTCTACTTCCAATAATTTTTCTTCAGCTTTTTTTAATAATTTAGTTGCTTGTTCATAAATTACTAAAGAATCATCCAAACTTAAATTAGGATCTTCTAATTTACTTATATTTTCCTTAAGTTCATTTATTATATCCTCATATTTTACTTTTGCAGCCATTTCTCCTCCTACTTCAACTTATAGAAAGTAACAATTTTTTTGTTATATTCTCTTTCATCATATTTTAATAATTTATCTATTTCAGTATCTAATTTTTCATATTTACCATGCTCACAAATTATTATTCCGTCTTCTTTTAATAAATTATGTTCTGAAATTTTTTTTAAAGTTTTATGTGTTAAATTTTCCCTATAAGGAGGATCCATAAATATCACATCAAATTTTTCATTCTTTTTTTCTAAAATTTCTATAGCTCTTAAAACATCATTTTTATAGGCCCTACATTTTTCTTCAACACCTAATTTATTAACATTTTCTATTATTACTCTTAAAGCCTCTTTATCAGCTTCTATCATTATAGAACGCTTAGCACCTCTACTTAAAGCCTCAAAGCTGATATTTCCCGTTCCAGAATAAAGGTCAAGAAATATTGCATTTTCAATTTTATCACCAATAATACTAAATATAGCTTCTTTTAATCTTTCAAGAGTAGGTCTAGTTTCTTTACCTATTCTACTTAAAATTACTCTATTTTTTAAATAACCTGATGTCACTCTCATTTTAACCTCCTAGTATAAAAACATTGCATCACCAAAACTAAAGAATCTATAGTTATTCTCGACTGCATGTTTATACGCTTTCATTATATTATCTTTTCCTGCAAAAGATGAAACTAACATTATTAAAGTAGATTTAGGTAAATGAAAATTAGTTATAAGCGCATCAACTATTTTAAAATCATATTCTCCACATATGAATATATTTGTAGATGATTTTTGGGCAATCAAATTATAATTTTCATCCAAAGAAGATTCAAGAGTTCTCATAGATGTAGTTCCGACCGCTATTATTCTTCTTTTTTCTAAACGTGCTTTATTTATAATATTAGCCGTTTCTTCAGGAACTTCATATTCTTCACTATGCATAACATGATCTTTAGTGTCCTCTACTTGTACAGGTCTAAAAGTTCCAAGACCTACTGTTAAGTATACTTCAGTTATAGTAACTCCTTTTTCCTCTATTTTTTTTAATAATTCATTTGTGAAATGAAGCCCAGCAGTTGGAGCTGCAACAGATTCTCCACTTTTAGCATACACTGTTTGGTATCTTTCTTTATTCTCTAACTTTTCTGTAATATATGGTGGCAAAGGCATTTCTGCAAGTTCATCAAGTATTTCTTCAAATACACCTTCATATTTAAATTCAAGTATTCTATTACCATCTTCTTTTATTTCTAATAATTTAGCACTTAATTTATCCGAAAAAAATATTTCTCCACCTATTTTTAACCTCTTAGCAGGCTTTAATAAAACTTCCCACTTATTCAACTCAATCCTTTTTAAAAGAAAACATTCTATATTTACTCCATTTTCTTTACTACCAAAAAGTCTTGCAGGTATAACTTTAGTCCTATTTATTACTAAAACATCACCTTTTTTTAAATAATCTATAATATTATAAAAATGATTATCAGAATATTCTCCAGTATTTTTATTCAAAACAAGTAACTTAGAATGATCTCTAGGTTCTATTGCATGTTGTGCAATATTTTCCTTAGGTAAGTCAAAATCAAAATCACTTACTTTCATGTTCCACCTCTTTCTTCATTCCATATACAAATCTATTATTACCTGTAAGATCTTTACCTATTTCCACATCTTTAAATCCATAAAATTCCATTATTTCTTTAACCTTTTCACCTTGTTTAAATCCTACTTCAAATAATATATATGCTCCATTTTTCATATACTCTTTAGCTTGTGAAGATATTTTTTCATAAAAATATAATCCATCATTTTCTGCAAAAAGTGCATTTTCTGGTTCATTTAGTATTACATCTTCACCCATATATTCCATTTCATCTCTTGATATATAAGGTGGATTAGATACTATCAAATCAAAATTTTTAAATTCTACATTATCAAAAATATCAGAATGTATAAATTTTACATTTTCAACTTCTAAAAGTTCACTATTTTTTTTAGCCACCTTTAAGGCATTTTCTGAAATATCTACAGCTAATATTTTACCTTCCTTATTTTCTAGCCCTATAGTTATAGCTATAGCCCCACTTCCAGTACCTATATCTAATACTAAAGGTTTTTCAATATTAGATATTAATTCTAAAGCCTTTTCTACAACTGTTTCTGTATCCATTCTCGGTATTAAAACATTTTTATCAACATAAAAATTATATCCATAAAAATTTTGTTCATTAAAAATATATTGTATAGGTATTCTTTTTTCTACTATTTTTTTTAATATACTTTTAAGTTTATCTATAATACTTTCATCTAAAATATTATTATATTTTGAAAAAAGCATAGCCATATCAACATTTAATAATTTAGAAAAAATAATGTTACATAAAATATTACTTTCAGGTATATTTTTCTTATCTAAATATTTCTTAGTTTTTTCATAATAATATTTAACTGTATTTAACTCAATTTTTACTTCTTCACCTTCATCATATTTAATTATTGATTCTCTTAAAATCTTTTTTTCATTTTCTGATAACAATCTTTCAAATTGAGTATATAGTTCTATTCTATTTATATTAAGTACAGTACAAAAAATCTTTTCAACTACAAATCTTGGATTTTCTATTCCCTTATTAGATAAATACTTTACTGACTTATCTAAAATATTCAATAAAGTATCTTCCATATTAATTATCTCCCGAATGTTTCAACATCTCTGCTTGATTATAAGCAATTAAGGCATCTATTAATTCATCTAATGCTCCATCAAGTACAGCTTCTAATTTATGTAACGTTAATTTTATTCTATGATCTGTAACCCTTCCTTGTGGATAGTTATAGGTTCTAATCTTTTCAGATCTATCCCCTGTTCCTACTTGACTTCTTCTTTCAGCTTCTACACTACTTCTTTGTTTTTCAACTTCTATTTCATAAAGTTTTGAAGCAAGAACTTTCATAGCAGCTTCTTTATTTTTTATTTGTGATCTTCCATCTTGTGAAGTAACTACTATACCTGTTGGTTTATGAGTAATTCTTACAGCAGAATCCGTAGTATTAACATGTTGTCCTCCAGCTCCACTCGATCTATATGTATCTATTTGTAAATCAGATGGATTTATTTCTACTTGCTCTACATCATCAATTTCAGGAAGTACAGCAACTGTTATAGTTGAAGTATGTATTCTTCCAGAAGCTTCTGTTTCAGGAACTCTCTGTACTCTATGTACTCCACTTTCATATTTTAATCTAGAATATGCTCCCTTACCACTTATTAAAAAAGTTATTTCCTTAAGTCCACCATTACCTAATTCATTTTTATCTATTAATTCTGTTTTCCAACGATTTCTTTCAGCATATCTTGTAAACATTCTAAAAATATCTGCAACAAATAGAGCCGCTTCATCTCCACCAGCACCAGCTCTTAATTCTACTATTACATTCTTTTCATCATTAGGATCTTTAGGTAATAATAATATTTTTAATTCTTCCTCCAACACAGGAATTTCTTCATTTAAAGAAGATATCTCCATATTTAACATTTCAATCATTTCTTCATTTTTTTCTGTCTTTATTTCTTCTTTATATGTCTCTAATTCCTCTTTTTTATTTTTATAAATCAAATATTTTTCTACAATTTCAGTCATAGAACTTAAAGTTTTATTGTATTCCATCAACTTTTTAGGATCAGATAGAACCTCATTTGTCATCAATAATTTATTAATTTCATCGTATTTTTCTACAACTTCATCTAATTTTTGAAACATTTTATCTCCTCTCATCATTTCTTTATCTATTACCATTTATTATATCACACTTAGAAATTCTTTTCAAATTTAAAAAGTCCAGCCTAAGCTGAACTTAATAATAATTTTATACATAATATAAAATTAGATTTATAGTCATTTGAATTTCTTTTTAATTGAAAATTATTTACCTAAAATTTCTAATTTTACCTTTGTCACACCTTTACTAATATTTTCAATTTCTCTAAATGCAGCTTTACTTAAATCAATTACTCTACCTTTAATAAAAGGCCCTCTATCATTAATCTTAACAATAACTGATTTACCATTACTTACATTTGTTACCCTTACCTTAGTTCCAAAAGGTAAACTTTTGTGAGCAGCAGTTAGCTGTTCCGTGTTAAATCTTTCTCCGCTAGCAGTAAATCTACCATTCCATTTTTCACCATAGAATGATGCACCTCCAGTTTGAAAAACTGTACCCATTTTATCATCTGTCTTACTTTGTTTCTCGATGCTTTCCCCTGTTTCTTTAACTTCTCCTAAAAGCTCATTCACTAATTTTTCTTTAATTGAAGCATTTTCCAAATGACTACTACTACTTTTCACTTCAGCAAATCCTAAAAAAGGTAATGCTAGCAGAATCATAGTTAGTAATTTTTTCATCGTACCTCCATTTCTGACTTAATAGAATTCTATCATAAAATATTTTCTCTGTCAAATTTCATAAATTTTAACAGCTTTAAATAAGACTTTCTGAAAAATTTATATATAGTTGATCATTAATCCTTTTTATTTGATAAAACTTAAGTTTGTTTTCTTCATAATGTACAAATATTCTAACCTTTCCTTCTACAACTTCATTTATATAATTTTTTTCTATACCTATATTACTCATTTCTAAAAAATCATTTTCATCCATTTCAGTATATTCTTTAATTAAATACCACTTAAGTTCTTTTATATTATTTTCCATGTATTCATATTCATATTCTAAAATAAAAGATATATAAATCGTTTCACTTATTTTATCTATATATCCATATTTATCGATATTTGATTTTAAAACTTCTTCTTTTTCTGATTTATAATTTAAAGAATAAAGAGTAAATTCGTACTTTATATCTTTAAAAATATAATCAAATTTTATTTCTCCTTTATTCTGTAATTCATCATATTTATATAAATATTTAAATAAATTTTCTTTATCACTAGAAGTATTATTTGATATATATCTACCTGGTATGTATTCTTTTAAAACATCATATATTACTTTAGTTTTTAGTAATTCTCCAGACATTTTAATATTAATAAATTTTTTAATAATATCAATAGTATCATAATTTTTAAAAAAATTATCTATATGTATTTTTGAAAATTCTTTTACCAAATAGTCTATTACCTCTCTACTTATATATTTACCAATTAATATTGAGTTATTATCAAAATTATATATATCATCTAATTTTATATATTGTTCATGTATACTATTAATATAAACATGCCACACACGTTCAGCTATATACTCAAAAATCTTATAATTTTGTTTAGCTTTAGAATACAAATAATTATTATCAACATATTTATCATACATTATAGGATAGGTATACTCTAAATCATTTATTTTTTCTCTGAAATTTATTAAATCTAAATAATATATATCATTTAATTCATTGTCTGTTATTAAAAACTTAATTAAATAAACTAAAAATTTTTTTATGTTATCATTATTAAAAATATTAGACTGATATTTTTTCTCCACATTAAGTACTAAATCGTATGAAACTTTACTATCTTTTATAGTATAGCTTACATCTAAAAAAGAAAACTCATTATCATCTATATAAAATAAAGTATATGTACTATTTTTCTTATTATTATCAATATATTTAAGATTAACATAAAAGTATTTATTATATTTAGAATTTAATTTTTTATCACAAAAATCTGATATATACTCAATTTCTTTTATTTTAATTAGTTTATCAGCTTCGATTTTAGAAATGTATGAATTTATAAATAAACTAAAAATTTCTCTCCCTTTTAAGACAAAAATATTTGAATTCATGTCTATACATTTAATTTCTTCATCAAAATAATTAAATACATCCTTTATATTTAAAATTTCATATTCTCTATATTTAAAATTATCATTAATCAAATAATCTTTAACATCTTCACCAAAATATATTATATTTTTAGTATAGTTTACAAACAAAATATAAAATTCTTCATTTCTATATATAGACTCAACTTTCTTACTACCTAAATTTATATATAATTTATCTAAAATTTTAGGTTTTATTATCTCATATTTATCAATAAAAACATTATAAGTATATATACTTTCATGTATTAAGTCATTAACATTAATCTCATCATATATGTTAAAAACCCTTAAATCTGATCCTTCTTCAAAAAATATAATTTTCAATTTATCATATATTTTTTCTTTAATAAAATTAGTGTCTTTACGTATACATATTTTATATTCTCTATAGTCTCTACTAGAGCTTACATATTCTAAATAACCAACTGCATATATTTCGTTTTCTAAATTAGATAATATTATTAAATCCGTAGAAATTCGTTTATCATTAGAAATAAATACTTTATTTACAATGTTATCTATATCTAAGTATATTCTAAACTCCTCTTCAAAAACTATATCATTTTCATAATATACTAAATCAACTATATTATCTTTAATATAACTACTTATATTACTTCTTTTATCTTCATTTAATTTAGATATTATATATTTATACTTTTTATTCAGATGTTCTAATATTTTATCTATCAATACATCTTTTTTATTATACATAGCATATCTATTTAGCAATTCTTCTCTTTTAGCTATTTTACTTAATTCAAAGTCCGTTTTTATCATCAAATCATTTCTATTAAATATATTCAATTTTCCCCCTGATATCATCTAATATTTCAGATACATTCATATACCTTTTATTAAAATTTTTATTTAATCCTTTTTGTATAATATCCTTAAATATTTCTTGCTCATTTTTAAACATATATTTTATTAAAACAATTAAAGAATATGTGTCAATACTTAAATCTGCAACTTCTATATTCATATATTTTTTTTCTGAACTAAAATCAACATTAATAGCCACATACTTTTTCAAAGATTTAATTTGATTAACAAATACAGATTCGGAAAAATCTATAATAATTACATCATTTACATAATTTACTAAAATATTTTCTAAACTGATATCAGAATGTAATACATTTTTTTTATGTAGAATTTCAAAAACTCTTAATATTTTAATATATAAATAAAATCTACTTTTAAAATCATGTTTTTCTTTTATATACAATCCTAAATTTCTAGAATTTATTCTTTCAAAACATAAACAATTACCTTTTTTGATTACAGAAAGTAATTTTGGAATATATTCAAAAGCAACACTTTTTAAATAATTATTAAACATCACTTCCTTATGTACTATAGTTTTAATTGCTTCCATATTTTCTGATATATACATTTTTAAAAATAGATTTCCACTAGAATATGTATATGTTTTCAATTTTATATTTTCTATTTCCAAACTTCCCACCATTTTTTATTTAGTTTTTTCTTTATATATTCTATTTTCTTTTGTGTTTTATATTTAATATTTTTATCTAAATTAATATCAGAAGACATTTCTATAACTCTTTTGTATTCCATATAAGCATTCTTAAATTCATTATTTTTAAGATACTCATCTCCTTTTTCTATACTAAGCATTATACTTTTCAATTTTTGTTTCTTTATATTTTCTTCTTTATATGGATCTCTAACAACTACATTTTCAACATTTCTTTTTTCTATAATTTTTTTATTAATATATTTAATTCTACCTTTTATTTCTTTAATTCTTTCAAAATCATTTAATTTATCTGCTACTTCAAGAGCAATTTTGAAATATTCAATTGAATTATCGTAATTTTTATTTTCATACGCAGAAATCCCATACTCAAAATTCTTTTCTAACTCTTCTTTATTATATTTTATTTCTTCACTAACTTTTAATAACATATCATTTATTTCTTTAAGTTTATTCTCATCTTCTAGTGCCTCTAATTTACTTTTTATCTCAATCAATTTTTTTTCAGCTAAAGTAATATTTTCACTTTGTAAAATTTTAATATTTAATAACTCTTCTTCTAATTTTAATTTATATTTTTCAGCATCTTTTATATATCCATTTAACCTATCTTCAAGATCTGAAATATTTATATTAAAACTACTAGTTTTATATACTTCTATAATTTCTTTCAAATTCTTAATAGATGAAAATAATTTATCTTCTAAAAATTCAAATTCATCTTCTTTTTTCTTATTATCGATAAGCCTATTAATATCTTCTATATTAGAAACAACTTCATCTTTAAAAGATATAAAATAATCTGGAAATATATCTAAAATATTATCTAATTTAATATATTCTTTTAATGAATTTTCAAATTTTCTATTTTTAATATTTCCTTTTTCTTTTTCTATATTTTCTAAATATTTTTCCACTAAATTTATTTTATCTAAAATATCTTCTTTATTTGTTTTTTTATTTAATTTATTAATAGAATCCTTTTTATTCATAAATATATATTTTTTATCTAAGTTTCTAAGTATTATTATTTCTTCATTTAAATATTCTTTAGCTTTAGACAACTTCTTATCCTTCATAGAAATTCTAAATTTATTATCTAATTTATCTATTTCTGTATATTGAAATGAAATATATAATTTAATAACAAAAATATATGCTAATATTAATAATGTAATAATCATTAAATATTTAAAAAAATTAAATTTAGATTTTTTTATAAAAAGACTTCTATCTAAAATTTCTACTATTTTTAAACTAGAAAGTACATATGACTTTTCTAAATCAATTTCCATATCATCTAAATCTTCATATATATTAATTACTTCAGATAAATTTTTTGAATATATCATAAATATATCATTTTTATTAATAAGAATATTTTCTTTATTTGTATTGACATAAAAACTTTTATTTATTCCTATAAAATTTGTATCAACAACATTTGTCATGTATACATTATCATTTCTAATTAAATTAAAACTTAAAGAACCACAACTCATATATACCAACGAATTATAATCAGTTACTATATAAAGCATAGAAAAATCTATATTATCTATATTTACCTCTATTATTTTTTCATTTAAATTATATATTATATTTTTGATATTTTTTATACTATATTCTGGATTATTTTGAAATTCTTCTATACTAATATTTATTACTGTTTCAAGTAAAGTATCATCTTCTGATAATTTTTCTTTTTGTATATATGAATATATAGCATAATCCTCATTTTCTATATAACCAAATAAACTATTAAATCCATCTTTTTTATCTATATTTTTAATTTTAAATTCTATATTTTTCATCAAAGATTCCAATCAAACTTTTCTCCACATAAGGCAATGAATATAAATTTATTATCCCCTATTTCAATTAAATCATTATTAAATATTTGCTTACTTTCATAAAGTGCTATACCTTGTAAATAAACTATACCAGACCCCTCTCCTGGACTTAACATAAATATTCTCTGTTTTGGTGAATATAAAATTGAACAATGATTTTTTCTTGAGATATTTTTATCTGATTGTATACATATATGCATTTCTTCACTTCTACCTATAAAATTCCTTTCACTAATTATTCTAAAATCTTTTCCTTTTTCACTACCTGCTATACAAACTAACCAACCCACAACTGGGGCAACCGAAGTTTCACTTATCCAATAAGCTATAGTCTTGTTTGAATTCTCCAAGACTATAGCATCATTAACCTTACTTAACACCCCCGTATCAGGCTTAGAAATCATACAATAAGGACAACTTTTATGTGCTTGAGAATTAAAAACATGACCATTATTACATCTTATTAATTTCATATTTTCCCCTACTTTATTTAATTAATTAAAATCTTTATAGTCCCTATATATAAATAATCTCCATATTCTAGACTATATGGTACTAAACTATCTATTCTTTGTTTAATTCCATTATTTTTTTCAATTCCACTTCCATTTTTAGACTCCATATCTTCATATATCCAAGTGTCTTCAACCTTATTTAAAACACCATGTACACGACTAACAATATGTGAAAAATCATTATTTGATAAATCTATATCAACATTTTTACCCTTACCTATTAATATTGTAGTTTTTTTAGATATATCCCATGTTTCTAAATCATAATTATCCATATCTTTTAAAATTAATTTTGTTATACTTCTTTTTTTATTCTTACTCTTTTCTATTTGAATAAAATCTTTAACTAATTCATTTTTTTTACTATCTAATACTTTATTAATGTATATGATATGTTTTTTCCTATCATTTGGATAAAAAAATATAAAGAAATATGCAGTATAAATATTAAGAAATATTAAAACTATAGAAACATATTTTAAATTAAATTTAGTTATAACTATAGTAAAAATTACAATCAAAAATAAAATTATATATACGATCACATAAATATTTAAAAAATATATTTTAGCTACTTTGCTATTATCTTTTTTTAGATTATTTTTTTTTAAAAATTTTAATAATCTTAGTATATATTTATTCATTTATTAATCTACCTTAATTTTTTCAAAATCATATACCAATTTTTCTTCTTCTTTATTTTCATTATCTAAAACTTCATATAGAAAAGATATAACTTCTGTATTGCTATAATCCTTTAACTCTATGTTTAATTTATCAACTAAGTATTTAATTAATAAAGATTTATTAATACTTGATATTTCGCATAAATAAGCTATGCATTTATCAAAAGATTTTAATTTAGATAATTTAAGCATTTTACTAGACCAAGTTTTTAAAATTTTAGGATTTATACCTGTTTTAGAATATATAGTTTCTTCTATATTTATAGTATTATATCTATATTCAAATTTAGATACATCATAATCCGAATTTTGAAGAGTAGCGCCATTTCTAATATTAAATTTTGAAAGTTCAAAACCAGGATCTTTAAAACTTAAATATATTTTTTTAGATATAGAATATTCTTCTTCTACTATTTTAGTACATATATTTAAAGTATACTCATTTTCCTCACTTGGAATGTTTATAGATAGTTTAGTATCTAAAAATATTATTTCATCCATATATTTATATATACCTTCTGATACATATACTTGATTACCATCTGTTGTAACTTCAAGTCCATTAATTATACCTGTATTATCATCAAAAAATTCAAGATATGATGCATTGTGTATATTATTATTTATTTCTTTTAAATCCAAACTTCTAAGTATAGTATTACTTAAAAATTTTGGAACTCTACTATATGTTTCATTCATATTCCACCCCTATTAATTTTGGCTATATTGATACCCACCATCTACTGTTATGTCTTTAATTTTCTCTTTTTTCTGTTTAAGTTTTAAATTAAATTTACCATTACCAACCTTATCATCATAACTTTCTACATAATCTACCACAAAAATGTTTGGCATATTATACTTTCTAACAACATTACCTGCTAATATAACTTCTAAAACTAGACTTCTATAGGCATCTGATTCTTCTGCGCTTACTAAAGACCACAGTAAAAGTTTTCTTGTACCATCTTCACTATTTTCTCCACCAAGTGGTGCAATAATTTTACCTTCTACCTCTATACCTACATTAATATCTGTAGATCTTGCATTATTATCATCTTGTGTATCTGATAAAAAACGTATATTTGTAACATTTTCTTTTTCCAACACTATTTCATCATTACTGCTTTTTAAACTAATTCTAAACCCCATTTATATCCCCTTTAATTATTATTTTTATTAATTTCAATTTTTAAATTCTTTACCTCACCTGCAAAACTTAAATTCAATTGGCAGGTATTATTTATCTCATCTATTAAATGAGATATATCATCACCTTTATTCAATATAGAATTGACTCCTCCAATTTCTTTCAACCACAAACTCTTTTGACTTGTTGGACTATTAGAGAAAAAGTGATTTAATTTATCATTTTTAAAATCATTAGTTATATATCTTAATACTCTTTCTATATAGGTAGTAGTTTGTGTTTTATATATTCCTTCATAACCCCCTAAACTACTTTTCGATAAATTCCTTGCCTTATATACTGTTATATTACTTATCTTATTTCCGCCTATATGCCCCGCTTCTGAAGCAAAAACAAATCCATAATTATTCAAGTTAATATCTTCTTTAATCTTTGAAGTAAATCCTGAAATTTCTCGTGGTAAACTAGTTGGTAAAATATATGCATTATCATCTAATTCTATATTAAATCTTACACCTGGATTATTAATATTTACATTCTTGAATCTTTTTCTTAATTGTGTTGGTGATTGATACGATCCAACTATAGCTGCTGCTACAAAAGCAGAATCTATATATATTCCATTAATGAAAAACTCTACAATAGAATCTTTATCATTAGAAAAATTAACACATTTATCATCGAATTCAACTTTACTATCTATTTTAATCCCTGATTTATCCTTAGGTATTATAGTAAAATTAGGTAATACAGGTATAATATATTCTGAATACGCTTTATTTTCTAATATTTTAGTCTTTTCTCTATATTTTCCTATACCAAAAGTAGACAAATTTTCAAAAGTTGTTTCTTCATTTTTTTCAAAACTCATAAATACTTCAACCTTATACTTTGCAAATATTTCTATTATTGGTATAACAGTTTCTAACGAATGTGAATTCTTTTTATTTGAACCTTCGTTACTAGCAAATAATTTTTTATATTGTATAGGTTTTGATTCATGCATATCTATATCTGTTATAGTTGCAAACCATATAGTATTATTAAACTCATTTTTTGTATTAACTGTATTTAAAAATTTGTCCAACTTTTCTAAGTTTTTTGCTTCTGATAAAATATAGTTTTCAACATTAGTTATTAATAATTTAGGTTTCATTTCTATATTAGAATCAAACTGATCAAAATATATTTTAACTGCCAATACTTTTTCTATAAGTGATTTTGCTTGTTTAATAAAATCATCTTGAGCTTGTTTATATAATTCTAAATAATTATTATAATTATCTACCTCTTTTTTAAAGTCAATCTCCTCCACTAAATTCATTGGAACAAATGTTCTACAAATCAAATCGCCTATATACTTATTAGGATTTTTAGAATTTTGATTGTAATCTTCCTTAAATATTTCAACCAATCCATTACGTGTTTCATTTACTAACGCCAATTCATTACTTGAAGTTTTAACCTCTATAAATTCAAGTTTTCCATCGTTGCTAAACTCAATTAACCCCGCTTTAATATTTTCTATAGTTTGAGAACTTCTCTCCTCTCCTATAGAAAGTTTAGTTTTTGTGTCTTCTATTGCAAGTGGTAACATAGCTAATATATTATTGTAATTTTTAGATGCTTGATAAAATTTATCATTAAGTTGATCTCCTATATCTAACTTTTTAGGATTACTGTCCGATAATTTTTCGTATTTATCATATAGATAACTTATATCTTTTCTTAATTGTTTAATATCTGATATTATTCTTCTAGGTGAAAGCATATCAAGTATATCTTCAAATTTAAATTCGATATTTTTCAAATCTATACTTTTCCTATTCTCAATAAGAGTTACCAACATTTTTATAAATGAATTTTCTAAATTAATAGGGATTTCATTATACAAGCTCTCTGGTAATCTCATATCCTTTTCTAAAGTATATGAAATTTTTTTATTTTCAACATCCATAAAGCTGTATATTTTGGGTTCAAATTTTATTAAAAACTCCTCAAAACTTCCTACTACAAGTTTATCATTTATTTCAGATATAATCTCATCATCCAAACTTTCAATATTTTCAACATCACCTATTAAAGTTAAGATATTGTGTTTTTCTTCGCTAAATTTTTCCAAAACAATAGTTCTATTTGTTTGTTCAATTATTTTCATCTCTCCCCCTTTCTATGAATTCATTATACTACTTTATTAAAAATAAATCAAGATTTTTTTAATTTTATTTTAATTTTTATTATCTTGATTTTTTTACTGATTCATGATAAAATATTATAGTTGGCTGGGTGGCGAAATCGGTAGACGCAGCAGACTCAAAATCTGCCGGGAAACCATAAGGGTTCGAGTCCCTTCCTAGTCACCATTTTTTTTTATAATAAAACTGAAAGGAATATATACTATGGAATTAAAAATGACTGAAAAAGAATTAGAAAATTTATCACACGATGAAAAAGCAATAAAATTAAACCTTATATCTAAAGCTTTATACAACGAAAGTTTAAATTTTGAATTTAACGAAGAAGATTTAAAAAACATTTGGTTCAATGAACAAAATTTAATACTTGACCTTTATATGAGAAAAAAGGTTGAGCCAAGAGTTATGGTTAATGAAAATCTTGTTATAGAAGAATATAATAACAATAAAAAAATATTTGAAGAAAATAATGTTAATTTTGAACAAGCACGAAACTACATTATTGAAAAATTAACAACTAAAGTAAATGAAGGCTTATTTGAAGATTTAGTAAAAAAATTAATGAATGAAATGGGAAATAATGTAACACTTTCTAAAGAAGATGTATTATTCACTAAAGGAGATCCTAATTTAATAAAAGCTATACTATTAATATCTGTGTTAAATGAAAATGCAAAACAAGATAATTTCTTTAATGATTTCAATGAAGAAATAGAATTATTAAAAAAAGATGCTCGTTTAAACTACTATTTAAATAAATTAATTGAAGAAAAAGCAGTAGTAAGTAAACAAGAAGTTATTGATACAATGCAAGAAATTTCTAAAAACAATTTTGAGGCTGTTAAAAATTATTCTCAAGAAGAATTATTCCATAATGTTGGAAATACTATGTTAAACCAAAAAGTTTTAGAAGTTAGAGATGAAATAATTAATAAAATAGTAGTTGATTTTAAAATAGATGATATAGTTAAGGAATATGTTAAATAATGGAAAAAAAGGAATTATGGCAATACTTTTTTAATAAACCTAAGAAGAATTACAATAAATATATGTTTGAAATGCCAAATTTTCCAAATCACTTAATGTATGATAATGAAAGAATACTTTCATTAAAGGGAAATTGGTGTAAAAACTTATTTAAAAATTCAAATAATCTTTATTTAGAAATAGGAAGTGGGAGTGCAAACTTTACTTCAACACTTGCAAAATTAAATCCTAACAATAACTATTTAGGTGTAGAGATAAGATTTAAAAGACTAATACAAGCTGCAAGAAAAGCTGAAAAACTTAATCTTAATAATCTTGTATTTTTAAAAAAAATGGTAAATAGATTAACTGAATTTATAGGAGAAAATGAACTTTCTGGTATATACATTAATTTCCCTGACCCATGGGAAGGTGAAGAACATAAAAGAATTTTAGGAGAAAAACTTTTAGAAGATCTTGATGTAGTACTTAAAAAATCAGGTAAAATATTTTTTAAAACTGATCACTTAAATTATTATTTAGATACATTAGAATTGATTAATAACTCAGATAAGTATGATGTAGTGTATCATACAGATGATTTATACTCTACACATCTTATAGAAACTAATATAAAAACTGAGTTCGAACATCTATTTTTATCTAAACATAATATGAATATTAAATATATTGAGATTATAAAAAAATAAGGAATAATTAATTCCTTATTTTTATTTAATAACTCTAGATAAAAACTCTTTTGTTCTATCAAATTTAGGTCTAGAAAATATATCTTCTGGACTTCCTTCTTCCAATATATGTCCTCCATCCATAAATACTATTTTATTAGATACTTCTCTTGCAAACTCCATTTCATGAGTTACAACTATCATAGTCAATCCATCTTTTGCAAGTTCTGACATAACTTTAAGAACCTCACCTACCATTTCAGGATCTAAAGCTGATGTAGGTTCATCAAATAAAAGTACATCTGGATTCATACATAATGCACGTGCTATAGCAACTCTTTGTTTTTGTCCTCCTGATAAACGAGTCACCTTAGAATTTATAAAACTATTCATTCCAACTTTTTTTAAAAACATAATTGCTCTTTCTTTAGCTTCTTCTTTAGATATACCTAAAACATTTATAGGACCTAGTATACAGTTTTCTAAAACATTTAAATTGTTAAATAAATTAAATTGCTGAAATACCATTCCAACTTTGCTTCTATATTCATTTAAATCCATTTCTTTATTTAATATACTTTTACCCCTATAATTAATATCTCCACTTGTAAAATTTTCTAAAAGATTTATACATCTAAGTAATGTAGATTTACCTCCACCAGATGGACCTATAATAGACACAACCTCACTTTCATTAACTTCAAAAGATATATCTTTTAATACTTCTCTATTTCCATATTCTTTTTTTAAATTTTCAATTTTAATTACACTCATATTAAACCCTCCTCATTAACTACTATTTCTGCTCTTTTTTCTAAATATCTAAATAATCTAGATAAAGTAAACGTTAAAACAAAATATATGACACAAGTAATTAAAAATACTTCATAATATCTTACATGAGTTCCTACTATAGATCTAGAGGTTGTAAATAATTCTGTAACTCCTATAGAAAATAATACTGATGTATCTTTTATATTAATAATAAACTCATTTGCAACTGAAGGTAGTGTATTTTTAATGGCCTGTGGTAATATTATTTTTCTCATTATATTAAAGTGTGTCATACCTAAAGCTTGACCTGCTTCATATTGTCCATTATCTATAGATTTTATACCACCTCTTATTATTTCAGTTATATATGCTCCAGTATTATAAGAAACAATAATTAACGCTGAATACATAGCTGGTATATTAACTCCTGTTATTTGAGAAAATCCATAATAAAATATTATTGCTTGAACTATCATAGGAGTACCACGTATTATTGTAACATATATAGCAATTAAATATTTAAATAAATTAAACATTAATTTAGATAAAATAGAATTATTATTAAGATTTCTATCATCTCTTATCAAAGATAAGATAAGTCCTATAAAAAATCCAAAGAAAGTACCAACTAATGATAAGTATATAGTTGTCCAAGTTCCTTTTAAAAAATCTTTCCAATAATTTTTTATAAAATATTTTATCCATCCTGTAAAGTTATTTGGTGTTTCATCGATATTAATAGAACTAGGTTGATTCTTTATAGCTTTTTTCATCAATTCTTCTCTTTGTTCCTTAGTTATACTATTTAAAGCTTTTTCAACTTCCTCTCTCAAATCTTCTCTACCTTTTTTAACACCTATAGATACATTGACATCATCTCTATTATATTTAAATCCATTATCACCACTAAACTCTATATATGTGACTTCATCATTTGAAACCTTAGCTGATATTGCACTAGGTTTTTCAGATATATATCCATCTATTTTATTTGACTTAAGTGCAACTAACATATTAGCAAAATTATCACTTGCTGAAAGCTTATTAACTCCTTTTATTTGATCTATCACTTTATAATGAAATGTATTTAACTGAGCGGTAATATTTGCACCATATAATTCTTGTATATTTTTTATATTTTCAAATTTAGAACCTTTTTTTATAACAACAACTAAATCAGATTCATAATAGGGACTTGTAAAATCCATGTTTTTACGTCTCTCTTCAGTTGGAGACATTCCAGCTATCACTAGATCTATTTTATCTGAATTAAGTGCAGGACCAAGTAAAGAATCCCAATCACTTTGTATTATTTCTAATTTTTTATTAAGTTTATTTGCTATTATTTTAGCTATCTCTACATCATATCCTCCTGCATAACCATTCGATATTTTTACTGCACCATTTTCATCTGTATTCTGAAACCAGTTAAAAGGAGCATATCCTACCTCCATACCTACTCTCAAAACTTTTTCATCAGAAAAACTTATCAAAGATAACATTAATAATATTGACATTAATATTTTTTTCATATATTCTCCCTTCAATAAAAAAACTGATATCTCTATCAGTTTTACATAAAAAAATATATGTAAACTGATAGCACTCCATTATTTTCATAATGACAATATTACAGATATTATCTGTAATACCACCATAGAATTTGTCATTTTCTACAGTTCGGCAAAAATCCCTTTTTAAATTAATCACTGATTTGACCATCTCCTAATTTATACTCTTAATTTTCGCACCTCTATCAATTTTAAGCTTTTGTATATCCTATCACATTTAATTATTTTTGTAAAGTATTACAAGAATAATTCCATTATTTGGACAGTATTAGTTGCTGCACCTTTTCTAATATTATCAGCTACAACCCATAAATTAAGTCCCTTGTCTATTGATTCATCTCTTCTTAATCTACCTACAAATACTTCATCCTTACCTTCAGCATTTATAGGCATAGGGTAAATATTATTCTTAACATCATCTTCTAATATTAAACCTTTAGAATCTTTTATCATTTTTCTAACATCATCTAAATCAAAATCATTTTCTAATTCAACATTTATCGATATTGAATGAGAATATCTAACAGGTACTCTTACACAAGTTGCTGTTATTTTTAAATCAGGTTTCGATAATATTTTTCTTGTTTCATTAACCATTTTCATTTCTTCTTTAGTATAACCATTATCTAAAAACATATCTATATGAGGTAATAAATTATGTTCTATTTGATATGGAAATTTAGTCAATTCTTCTCCTTTGAATCCGTTATCAAGATCATTTAATCCTTTAACTCCAGCTCCTGATACAGATTGGTAAGTTGAATAAACTACTCTTTTTAAACCATACTTATCATCAAGTAATTTAAGAACCTCCATACATTGTATAGTAGAACAATTAGGATTAGCAATTATACCTTTTTTGATTTCTTTTATAGCTTCTGGATTGGCTTCCGGAACAATTAATGGTACCTCCTTATCCATACGCCAAGCACTAGAATTATCTATCACTATGGCTCCTTTTGCAGCAAATTTTGGTGCAAATTCTTCAGATATAGAACCACCAGCTGAAAATAAAGCATATGTAATATCATCTAATATATTCTCTTCTTTTAGCTCTATTATTGTGTATTGTTTTCCTTTAAATTCTACTTTTTTACCAGCTGATCTAGCTGAAGCATATAGATATAAGTTATCAAATTTTATATTTCTTTCTTCTATAACCTTTAAAAAAGTTGTACCTACAAGTCCTGTAGCACCTACTATCGCAATATTAATCATTATTAACACTTCCTTTAAATATATATTCACTTAAACCTGTCATATATAGATCATCATTTATTTTTTCTATAAATAATTTACCACCTAATAATTCAACATTTATTTTTTCATCAGTTAACTTCAAAATATTAGAAATATATGCAGCGGCAACAGAACCAGTACCACAGGCAAGTGTAAGCCCCGCTCCTCTTTCATAAGTCATAACTTTAATACTTTTTTTATCTATAACTGAAACAAAATTAACATTTATACTATCAGGAAATCTATTCTTATCTTCTTGTATTAATTTTCCAAATTTTGTTACAAATTCTTTCGTTAATTCTCTTTCATTAACATATATTACTATATGAATAGTACCTGTAAATACATAATGATATACAAACTCTACTTCATCAATCATTAAAATATTATTTAAAGATAAATCAATAGCCTTACCCATATTTACTTTTACATTAAAATTACCATCAACTTTTGAATATTCAACTTTTTTAATACCTGCTAAAGTATCAATTTCTAAACTTCCATTATCTATTACTAATTTATTTTCAACTAAATATTGTGTATAACATCTTATACCATTACCACACATTTTAGCACGACTTCCATCAGAATTATAGAATTTCATAAAAAACTTATCATTCTTTTTTTCAGCAATAATTAAACCATCAGCTCCTATACCAAATCTTCTATTGCATAGTTTTATAACTTTATCCTCTGAAATATTTTTATCAGTAATAATAAAATCATTTCCAAGACCTGTATATTTTTGAAATTCCATTTAAATCAAACCTTTTGATTTAAATAATTCTTTTAATTTATTATCAGTTTCATCTGATGTTTCCATTAAAGGTTCTCTAACTTTCTTATTATCCATTAAGCCCATTATTTTCATAACAGCTTTAATTGTTACAGGATTACCTTCAATGAACATATTTTTATGTATATCATACATATATTTATGTAGTTCTAAAGCCTCAGAATTTTCTAATTTAAATTGATCTGCAACTTTTTTTGGAAAAGCATTAGCAGTTACTGATATAACCCCTACTGCTCCTACAGATATCATAGGTCTTACTAAATTATCCTCACCTGATAATATATCAAAATCACTATTTACATTATTGGCAATTTCTATCATTTGCTCTATACTACCCGTAGCCTCTTTAATTCCTACTATATTTTTAATTTTAGATAATTCTATTGTTGTTTTTGATTCTATATTTACTCCAGTTCTTGAAGGAACATTATATAGTATTACATCTATACCAACTTCTGCTATTTTTTTAAAATGTTCTATTATAGCTCTTTGTGTAGGTTTATTATAGTATGGCGCCACAGAAAGAACTGCATCTACTTCTAGTTCTTTACAAATTTTAGTTAATTCTACTGCTCTTTTTGTAGAATTACTTCCTGCTCCTACCACAATTTTTAATTTACCTTTAGCTTCTTCTTTTATAACTTTAATAATTTTAATATATTCTTCTTCACTTAAAGTTGGAGTTTCTGCTGTAGTTCCACAAGCTACTATACCATTTGTTCCATTTTCTATATGAAAATTAACTAATTCTTTAATTTTATCATAATCTACTTCTAAATTTTCTTTAAAAGGAGTTATAAGCGCAACATAACTACCAAAATATTTCATATCAATTCCCTTCCTTTAATCTATGATCCACAAAACCGTTAAATCTGCTTAAATCTAATTCATTTTCTAATTTTATACTATTTACTCTCATTTTAAGTTCTTTTAGTTTCATAAAATCTTTAATATGATATAAATAATTAGCTTCCATAAGATCAACTATCATCAATAATTTTATCTTATATACCTCAAGTTCAGGATAAAATGAAGGGCCTATTTTTTTTAAATCTTTACGAACTTCATTAAAATCTGTTATTTTTATTTTATCTATATCAATAAGAGTATTATAAGTTAACCTATTATATTTATTTAAAGGGTAATCTTTAAATTTCTTTTCCATATCATATAAAATTTCTTCAGTATTCTCCTTATCATTTAACATATATATAAATAACTCATTAGAAAGATAATTATCCTCACGAGTTTTAGCTATCCAAGCATCATTATATGCATTTTTTAAAGAACCTCTTTTTAATTCAAATAAACTTAAATAATTAAATATATTGTTTTTATCATAAGAGTTAAGTGAGTATAATTCATTTATTTTATTTTCATCTTTTATTTCAACATCATTTAACATTAAGGTTATTAAAGATTCTATGTTTTGAACTTTAACTTTATCTACACTAGTTTTATACTGACTATATATTATATCAATAACTTTATCATAATCTTTATAACCTTCATTTTTTAATTTTTCTTTTAAAATGTTATATTGATAAGTTTCATCTATTTTTCTATAATCACTTTTATCAATTCTATCTATATTTGTACAAGATATAGTTATAAAAAATAGGATTGTATATATTAATTTATTTTTCATAAAAAACCTACAATTCAAATTTTTTAGCTAATAAACTAGCTACCTTATCTCCAACTTCTTCACTAACAATTATTGAAATAGTAATTTCAGAAGAAGATATTTGATGGAAACTTATATTATTTTCTGATAATACTTCAAATATTTTAGTAAGTGTTGTAATAGATGTTGAAAGACCTATACCAACAAGTGAAACTTTAACTACTTTATTATTAATAATTACATTATATTTCTCATTTAATTGATTAAATATATTATTAATAACAACTTCATCTGTTTTATTTGTTGTAAATGCTATACTTCCATTTTCTGATATTACATCATTTTGACTTATCATATCTATAGTTATTCCATTTTCTGATGCTTTTTTAAATATTGGATATATATTTTTTGCATAAGTTGGTATATTATCTATAGTTACCATAATAACATTTTTATTAACTGATATTCCTCTAATTTCTTTTTTTTCCATTACTTTCTCCTTAAATGTAATAATAGTTCCATTTTCTTCACCCAAAGTCTTACCTACATATATAGGTATACCATATTTAAATCCTAATTCTACAGCACGAGGTTCCATTACACCTGCCCCAAGATATGCAAGTTCCATCATTTCTTCATAAGAAATATATTCTAATTTTTTAGAATTTGGATAAACTCTCGGATCTATAGTATATATACCATCTACATCTGTATATATTCTACATTCTGCACCTAAAGAACAAGCAAGTGCTACTGCAGAAGTATCTGATCCTCCTCTTCCTAAAGTTGTTACATCACCATTTTCATTTATACCTTGAAAACCTGCTACTATAACTATGTTACCTTCATTAAGATAATTAACTATACTAGTATTATCAATACTATCTATAGTATTTTTAGTATGTATTCCTAATGTTTTTATACCTGCTTGTGCACCAGTTAAAGATATAGCCTTTGCTCCCATCTCTATCAAAGCCATAGAAAGTAATGCTATTGTTTGTTCTTCTCCTGTTGACATTAATCTATCTAATTCTCTTTTATTGGGATTACTTGATATTTCTTTTGCAAGTTTTATTAAACCATCAGTTGTTTTACCCATAGCAGATACTACAACGACTAATTTTTTACCAGATTTTTGAACTTCAATTAAATGTTTTGCAATATTTTTAATTTTATCCGTTGTTGCAACTGATGAACCACCATATTTATGAACTATAATATTATTTCCCATGTTTTTTCTCCTATGTTATTTTCTTATATTCTATCATATTTTCCAATTTTTTTAAATATATAAATTAATCAACAATATATATTGAAAAAAAATATTTTAAATGATATACTTTTAAAAAATTAAAAAACTTAGGAGGAAATATGTACAATTCAAAATTCGATGGTAATATTATAGAATATATAGCTTATTCTCTATTAATGTATATTTCAACATTTATTTCTTTTGGTATACTTTATCCTTTTTCATATATTTTATTTAAACGTTGGGAAGTTAGCCATACTATTATAGATGGTAATAGATTAGTATTTGAAGGTAAAACAGTAGATTATTATTTAAAATGTATAATTTGGGCTTTACTTTCTTTAATAACACTTGGTATTTATGGATTTATTGTTCCTATTAGAAAAAAACAATGGGAAACAGAAAACATACATTTTATTAAATAGTTTTCAGGCTATAAATTTTAATTTTTAATTAAAAAATTATATATTTTATAAAAAAATTTCATTTTAATATATATTTTTGAAAAATTTCTATCAAAGCTATTTCTTTTTCAATATTTTTAGGATATACTATAATATATACTATATGAAAGTGGTGGTAATAATGAAGAAATATCTAGGTTTAGATAATACAACTATTTTGAATGGTACCTACAAATTATTAAGAAATTCAGATACTGAAACTGAATTTATAGGCATTGCTAATTATAAAGACGGTTTACTTGACGGTGACCAATTACGTTTTGACAAAGAAGGAATTATTATGTCTATAAACGTTTACGAAAAAGGTGAACTTAAAGAGACAAAAGAAAATATCAAGTCTGAACGTTATGTAGATTTTATGCCTGAAGAAACTCAAAAAACAAAAAGAACAGGAAAATATATACTATATACTCATAATGAAACTTCTATTTTCAGTATGAAAAATGGATTATTAGAAGGTCATAAATGGGTATTTTATGATAATGATTCATTAGAAAAGCCCATTTTATTATCAATAGAAAATTTCTTAGATAATCATCATATTGGTGAACAAGTATTTTTCCATGAAGATGGTAAAATAATGTTAATTGAATATTATTCTGAACTTTATCAATCTTTCCCTGAAAAATCAACTTGGTTTGACTATGATGAAGATGGTTTATTAACAGCTGAAAGAAACTATAGAAAAAATAAAAAAGATGGTCACCACATATTCTATACTGGTGGTAAGCTAACAAGAGATATAGCTTATAGAGATGGAAAATTATTTGGACCTTCTATATATTATAAAGAAGATGGAACTAAATTAATTGTTGACTATGAATACGGATTCAAAGTTGGAGAAAGAATAGAATAAATTAAAAAAGAGGATAGTTTACTATCCTCTAATTATTTTTCAATATATTTTCTATAACCTGCTCTGCACATCTAATACCATCAACAGCAGCACTCATTATTCCACCTGCATATCCTGCACCCTCTCCAGATGGAATTAAACCTTTAACGCTAGAATTTAAGTTTTCATCTCTAGTTATTCTTATAGGAGAGGAAGTTCTACTCTCAACTCCAGTAATTATTGCATCCCCACTTCCAAATCCTTTAATTTTATTATCTAATAATTTCAATCCTTCTTTTAACGAAAATGTAATATATTCAGGAAATAAGTTATTCATATTAACCAATTTATAACCTATACTATAGCTAGGTTTAACAGACCCTATTTTATCACTCTGTTTATTATTTATAAAATCAACTACCATCTGAACAGGAGCCTTATAATTTGAACCACCTAAAATAAATGCCTTTTCTTCTATCTCTCTTTGAAAATACATACCTGATAAAACATGTTCATTTAAATCATCAGGCATAACATTAACTAAAACTGCAGAATTTGCATTTTCTAAGTCTCTTTTACTATAACTCATTCCATTTACTACTAATCGACCTTTCTCGCTTGCTGAAGGTACAACCACACCACCTGGACACATACAAAAAGTATATACTCCTCTATTATTAGATGTTCTTACATTTAATTTATATTCTGCTGGTGGTAAAAAATCTTTGTATTTACCATATTGAGCTTGATTTATCATATCTTGTTTATGTTCAATCCTAACACCCATTGAAAAAGGTTTTTTAGTCATATCCAATTTATTATTATATAGCATTTCAAAAGTATCTCTTGCACTATGTCCTATAGCTAATATTAAATTATTAGTTTCCAATTCATAAATTTCATTTTTTTTCATATCCAATAGTTTTATACTTGAAATTTCATCGTTTAAATCAGTTGTATAATCTATAAATTTAGTATTAAAATAATATTTACCTCCAAGTCTTTCAATTTTATTTCTAATATTTTCTACTATTTTTATTAATTCATCTGTACCTAGATGAGGCTTTGATATATATTTTATTTCAGGATCAGCACCACATTCTATTAATTCTTCTACAACCTTTTGTATACGTATATTATGAGTATTAGTTGTTAATTTCCCATCTGAGAAAGTTCCAGCACCTCCTTCTCCAAATTGGACATTACTTTCTACAT
The DNA here is from genome assembly GCA_963539215.1 of uncultured Streptobacillus sp. Lineage (GTDB taxonomy): Bacteria > Fusobacteriota > Fusobacteriia > Fusobacteriales > Leptotrichiaceae > CAURNT01. The sequence continues at coordinate 38,236 of CAUTJT010000001.1, forward strand.
TTAAATTTGCAGTATTAAAAAAATCATATACAGTTTTTTCTCTTTCTCTTACTGGTTCTCCTCTTTCTATAATTATAGGTCTTAAATTGGCTTGTGCAAGTATTAAACCTGCAAACATACCTGCAGGCCCTGTTCCTATAATAACAGGTCTTAAACCTTTAAAATTTTCTACTACTTTTTGAGGATATACATATTCTTCTATTATTTGTAAATTCTTGTATTTATCTACATCAATATCAGCTATATCATTAGTATTAAAATCTATAGAATATACATATTTTATATTATTTTTATTTCTTGCATCAATAGATTTTGTACTTATTTTGACCTCAGTAATATCTTTAATATTTAATAATTCTTTAACAGATTTTATAATATCATTTAAATCATGTTTAATATCTACTTTAATATTTGTTATTCTTAACATTTTTCTCCTCTTAAAAACATCTTGCTACTGCAAATGAAGACATGAAGCACCAAGTAAGATTATATCCTCCACAGTCACCAAATACATCTAACACTTCTCCTATTATATACAACCCCTTCACAATATTTGATTCTAAAGTTCTATTATTTACCTCACTTAATTTTATTCCACCTGCAGTTACCTGGGCATTAGAAAATCCCATTGTATCATAAACCTTAATGTGATAATTTTTTAAATTATCAACCAATCTATTAATTATAGATTTATCTATTTCAGAAACCTTAATATCTAATTTTTCAAGTCCAGACTTTTTAAGTAAAAAAAGACCAAGTTTTTTATTGACTAAACCATTTAATAAATATTCTGAATTTAAATATCCTAATCTATAAATTCTATCAAAAATATTTTTTTTCAATTCTTTTTTATCAATATTTGGTAAAAAATCTACATAAAAATCTACATTTTCAAAACCATATAAAGCCGTTAAATATGATAAGTTAAATACAGTTGGACCTGATATTCCATATGGTGTAAATAAAAGCTCATTTTTATCTTCCCTTATTTTATTTCCATTAACAAAAGCTTTTAATATAACAGGAAGTTTAACACCTTCTAATCCCTTAATATATTCTTTTTCCGATTTAAGTTGAACTAATATAGGATATATCTCCGTACAAGTATGCCCCATTTTAGAAGCCAATAAATACCCACTCCCATTAGATCCAAGTTCTTTATATGAATTTCCTCCTGCAGCAAGTATTACCTTATCAAAGATATATTCAGCATTATTGGTTGTTAAATTAAATTTGTTATTCTTTTTTCTAATTTTTTCTACATCTTCATTTAAAATTATATCTATATTATCAAAACTTTCAAGTTTAAATCTTAAAGCATCTACAACTGAAGATGCTTGATAAGAATTTGGATAAACCTTCCCACTATCTTCAATAGAAGGTTCAATTCCAATACTTCTAAAAAATTCAAGTACATCATTATATGAAAATTCTTCAAATATATCTTCACTTATTTTTTTATCTATTGAAAAATAATTTGAATATGTAGATTTAATATTAGTATAATTACAAGTTCCATTACCTGTAACTAATAATTTTTTTAATATTCTTTCTTTTCTCTCAATTAAAGTTACTCTATAACCTTTTTCAGCTAATAATATTGCAAGTACAACTCCAGAAGCACCTGCTCCAATTATTCCTATATTCATAAATTTTCTCTTTCTTTTTGTTGTTTCAATTGATCTCTAAGTGCAAATATACATCCACAATAGCATTGTCTATATACATCATACTCATTGCAAAGCTCTATACTTCTTTTGTATCCATTATTCTTTTTAAAATCTGAAGGTAAATATTTAACATCGTATATTTCTTGAACTTCAAATCCAAGTTCATTTATTAATTTAGAATTTTTTTTAGGAGATAAAGTTAATGCTGAACCAAAATAATCAAATTCCATTTTCTTTGCATAATTTGCTACTATATCTAAACGCATTTGAAAACAAGTAACACATCTTTTACCACCTTCTGGTTCATATTCTTCACCTTTAGTCAAATCAACAAAATACTTTGGATTATATTCATCTTCTATAAAACCTACATTATTACCAGTTCTTTTATTGAATTCTGTTATAAACTCTTTTTGAGCTCTAGCTCTTTTATCATATTCTGATTTAGGGTGAATATTTGAATTTGCAAAAAGTATAGTTACATCTGCATACTTAGACATGAATTCTAATGTATATGTTGAACAAGGTGCACAACAACTATGTAAAAGTATTTTAGGTCTCTTTTGATTTTTAGTCCATTGTTTTATAAGTCTATCTAATATTTTATTATAGTTTATAACCTGATTTTTATTCATACTAGATAATATTTTTAATCCATCCTCAAAATCAACTTCTTCAATAAAAGATTTATCTTGTATTAGATTATAAAGTTTATCATTACTACTTCCAGAAGATAATATTTCTTCTTTTATACTATTATATATTTCTAAAAATTTTTCCCTTTTATTTTCCATAACTAAAAGGTGTCATTATTTGACACCTACTCTTTCTTTACGATTTTTATATTCTTTATACTGTAAATATTCATAATTTACTTTATTCTTTTCTTCTTCATTTATTATATTCTTTTTTATAGCTTTATTTAATAAATTAGCTAAACCTTTATCGTTAAATGTATGAAAATATATTCTAAGTAAAATATAATATGAACGTTTATCATTTTCTTCAAGTGCTTTCAAAAGATATTTTTCAGCATATTCATCCATACCTTCATTAAAATATGCAATCCCAAGATTATACCCTCTATCTGAATTTATTTCTAAGAAATTAGTATATTTTCTAATATTTTGGGTATCTTCAAAAATTGTTGCAAGTTTTAAAGCTTGCATTACTATTCTTGGTGTATATGATTTTTCAAGCATTATATTTATTATCTTATATGCTTTTTCTAATTGATTATTGATTATATATATATTTTTAAGTTCATCTAAAATATTAATATCAATATCATTTTTTATAGAATCTATATTTATATCTTCTATATCTAATAAACCATCGTATATGTTCTTAAACTTATTTGCATACACAAAATATGTTAATTTAGCTTCACTAGTTTGAATTAACTTAATTTTATCTAAATACTTTAAAGATTTATCTATATTTGTATCTTCATAAAACATATTAAATAATAAAGTATATAACATAAGTTTATTATTTTTTGACATTTTTTCTATATAAAGATTATTTAAATTAAATAATTTATCTGATTTATTACTATTCTCATATAAATAAATCAAATTAGCAACAAAAGGAATTTCAGTATATTTAGTTAAACTATTAATATTTTCTATATATCTTAATGCACTATCATAGTCTTTTTCATCCAAAGCATAAGATAGTAATTTTTGATTAGAATTTATATTATACCAATTATCATCAGAATGTAATTCCAATATTTTAGTATAATATTTACTAGATTCTTCTACATTATTCCAACTATTATATATCAAAGCTAAATTGTTAAAAACTCTTAATGATACTTCTTTACTTAAATTTTCTTTACTTAAATTTTCAAGTATAATTTGAGCTTTTTTTAATTCACCCTTAGTTATAAGTTTACTAGCTTTTTGAAGTTCATCATCAGTACTTGCCATTGAAAAAATAGAGATAAATAATGAAAAAATAATAATTAATTTTTTCATATTTAATTATTTTCTTAAACCTTCAACAAGTTCTGTTTTAGATTTAGTTTTATCATCTATATTTTTTATTATTTTAGCAGGCATTCCAGCAACCATAACACCACTAGGAACATTTTCTGTTACTACAGCACCTGCTGCAACAACTGAACCTTCTCCTATTCTTACACCTTCTAAAACTACAGCATTAGCTCCTATAACTACATTATCTTCAACAACAACAGGGTCTGCTGAAGGTGGTTCAATTACTCCTGCAAGAACTGTTCCTGCACCTATATGGCAATTTTTACCTACAGTTGCACGTCCACCAAGAACTACATTCATATCTATCATAGTTCCCTCTCCAATTTTAGCTCCAATATTTATAACAGAACCCATCATAATTACAGCCTTATCACCTATAGTTACTCTATCTCTAATTATAGCACCTGGTTCTATTCTAGCGTTAATTTTTTTTATATCAAGTAAAGGTATAGCTGAATTTCTTCTATCTACTTCAAGATGATATTTTTCTATATTATTCTCTTTTATTAATCTTTCCACCTCATCTAAATCACCTATAACAAGTTTTAGAGTATCTCCAAATATTTGACAAGAGTATTCACCCTTAATTTCTGCATCTGTATACATTTTCACAGGTGTCTTTCTAGTTGAGTTTGAAATATATTCAATAATTTCTTTTGATCTTTCTAATTCTGTCATTTATTTATTCCTTTCTATATTTTTATAAATTCTACCATAAAAACTACTAAAAAACAATTAGAATATACTTAAATTACTTCATTAATTGAGTACATACCTTTTTTTAAGTTAACTAATATTTCTAAAGCTGCAATTGCACCATCTGCAAATATTTTTCTAGATAAAGCTGTATGTTTAATTTCAATAATTTCATCACCCTTAGTAAATATTACCTCATGTTCCCCAACTATAGATCCACCTCTTATAGAATGAACCCCTATCTCATCTTCTCCTCTTTTAACATCATGTCTTCCATATACTCTATTCATTTTTTTATCCAAAGCTTCATCTATAACATCAAGTAATGTATTTGCTGTACCACTTGGTGCATCTAATTTTCTATTATGATGTTTTTCTACAACTTCTATATCAAAATCTTTTAATATTTTAGTTGCATATGCAACTATTTTATTTAAAGCATTAACTCCAAATGAAGTATTTGTAGCTTTTAGTATAGCTATTTTTTCTGACATTTGTTTTATAAAATCATTTTCTTCTTCATTATGTCCAGTAGTTGCTATTAATATATTTTTATTATTTTTTACAGCAAATTCTAACAATTCTTTAGTTAATGAATGATTTGAAAAGTCTACTATAACATCAAAATCTTCATTTATTTCTTCAAAATTTGAAAAATCTCCATTGCCAAATTTATCATATCTTCCTATACATATATTTTCACTATTCCTAATTGAATCTAATACATAATCTGACATTACTCCTGTTCCTATAACTAATATTTTCATTTCTTTTTCCTTTCTTGCATATAATTAACAAAATATAACACAATATTTGTTGGTAGTATCTTTACTAGAAATACCGTTATTTTATTACTCCATCCAGGTATTATTAATTTTTTACCTAAATTATCTACAGTATATCTTGCAACATATTCTGAACTTGTACTTTCAAAACTTTTATCCAAGCTACTTCCTTTAATATTGGCATTTTTCCTAAACTCTGTATTTGTAGGACCTGGAGCTAATATAGAAACTAAAATATTAGTTTTTCTTAATTCAAAATTAAGAGCTTTTGAAAATGAAGTTACAAAAGCTTTACTAGCATAATATACTGCCATCCAAGGTCCTGGCATAAAACTTGCTATGGAAGAAACATTTAATATATATCCTTCATTATATTTTTTCATATCTTCAAGATAATTTCTAGTCATAGTAATTAATCCTGTAATATTTAAATTTATCATATCTATATTTTTCTGTTTATCACTTTCTATAAATAAACTATAATCTCCAAAACCTGCATTATTAATTAATTTGTATACAAATATATTCATTTCTTTAGTTTTTTTATAAATATCATTAACTTGGTCTAAATCTGATAAATCTGCTTTAAAAATTATAGTTTCTGGAAATTCTTTTTTAAATTCTTCAAGTATATCCATTCTTCTTGCAACTAAAATTAATTTTTCTCCTCTTTTGGCAAATTCATAAGCTAAACTCTTTCCTATACCTGAACTTGCCCCTGTTATTAATATATATTTTTTATTCATAATGAATATCACTCCTCCAGCTACTTCTTTTAACTATTATATAGAAAATTATTGCTGCCATAAAATTAGAAAAAAGATTACCATAAAACACAGAATAATAACTAAATATATTATGAGTTAATAGTATAAATAAATATCTAAATACCCATATTCTTAAGAAAGTCATAATTAATGGATATATATTTCTACCCAGAGCGTTATATACTGATTGACACATCATAAATACAGAATAAGGAAATGCTGAATATGTATAATAATTTAATGCATCTATTGCAATCTTTTCAACATTTGTACCTGGCTTAAACATCATTACTATATATTTAGAATTTGGTATTATCAACAATGTTAATATTAACGCTACTATATTACCTATTAATAATCCTTTTTTAAATATTTTTTTTGATTTATCTACATTACCTACCCCAATATTCATACTAACCATAGTAGTAACTGTAGTTGCAACACAAGTTGGCATAGTAAAGCATATACCATTAATTTGAGAAGCAATCGCAAGACCTGCAAGAACATCTGCACCATATATTACAACTTCTATATTTATTAAAAAAAATCCAAGATTTATACCCATATACATCATCATAGATGGTATCGATAATCTTATAACCTCTTTTAAAAATTTAAAGTCAAATTTAATATCTCTAATATTTAATTTAAATTTGTAATCACGTATAAATAAATCATAATACATCCATATTCCAGTTAATATATATGAACTAAGTGATGCCATTATTGATCCATATATACCTAAATTAAATACTATTAAATAAATACTGTTAAATAGTAACTTTAATATTAATAAAACTACCATTCTATAAAAAGAAGATTCAGGTTCTCCTATAGCACTTTTAATTGAATTAAATATAGAAGCCATAAATTGAAAAGGTATTATTATAGAACTTAAAGAAAAATATATTAAAGAATAATCTTTAAGCCTATTATCAGATGGAACAAAAAACTGAGAGGTAAAAATAGCTACAGGCATCAAAAATATACCTATCGTCAATCCAAAAATTAATATTTCTAAAGAACGTTTTTTCACACCTAAGACATCATTTTTACCATTTAATTGTCCTATTATTGACATAGCCACAACCCCTAGTCCTTGTGATAAGGATATTAGCATATTGATTGCTGGCTGTACATAAGAAATTGCAGCTCCTACATCTGTACCAAGTTTAATATTAAGAAATAAGGAATCTGAAAATGGAATCAAAGTTTGTACTATAGCCATCATAAATGTTGGTATCGTTAAAAAAAGTATAGATTTAACAATATCTCCATTTAATATCATTTCTCTTCTATCATCTAAATTTGTTTTAAATAAATTCATATCACATCTTTCTATTTAATAAAAGCATATGTCAAAAACATATGCTTTTAAAGTTAATTTAACACTTTTATTATTTTTCTACAACTATTATTTCTGTGCTTCCTGCAATACCTTTTCCTGGAACTAATGATTCAACATTTTTGAAATCATCTGGTTCAAGTACTACTACTGGAGTTACAACAGAATCAGCATTAGCTTTTAAAAATTCTAAATCATATTTAACTACTGGATCTCCAGCATTTACTTTATCTCCTTCTTTAGCAACTGCTTCAAATCCTTCTCCATTTAATTTAACTGTGTTTAATCCGAAGTGTGTTAACACTTGAATCCCATCTTTAGTTTCAACAACAAAAGCATGTTTAGTTTCAAATAATTGTATTATTGTCCCACTAACTGGAGCACAAACTACTCCACTTTCTTCAGGAACTACTCCAACACCTTTACCTAGCATTTCTTCTGCAAATGTAGGATCAGGTACTTCACTTAAAGGTATAACTGTTCCATTTAAAGGTGAAACAATTTTAACTATTACTGGACCTTGTTCTACTTCTTTTTTCTTACCTAATAAAAAATCAAAAAATCCCATATATCCAATAGTATGATAAAAATCATACTCTCCTTTCTATAATTTGTTCTTATATATAAAGTATAGCACACTAATAAGTAAAATTCAAAAAATATTTATCGAAGTATTCTAAATATTTAATATATATTATATTAATTTTTACATTTTCCTTTAGGACATATCATTAAAATTTCATTATGTATTACTGCTTAAGTACATTTTAATATAAACTCATTAATAAAACTTAGAATATTTATAACTTTTAATAAAATTATATATAAAAAAGGTAATCATTAAAGATTACCTTTTTTTGTTACTATCAATTAAGCTAGTATTAATCAGTATTTAGACTATTCAACTATTTCTTCAACTGACGATTTTAACACTTTTCTTCCTCTGTATTCACCTGTTTCAAGATTTAATCTGTGAGGTCTTCTTACACTACCATTTGATTCCACAACTATGCTTGGTGCACTTATAGAGTCGTGTGCTCTTCTCATATTTCTTTTAGCTTTAGAAGTTCTTTTCTTAGGTACTGCCATTTTGAGCTCCTTTCTACATGATTCACATCATGTTATTACATGTAATTTTGTATTAATACACTATATTTTACATAATTTAGATATCTTTGTCAAGTTCTTTTTAAGCTTACTAATATTTAAAAATCTAATTATATATACTATATAAATTAATAATATTTTTCTAAATCAATATTGTTATTTAATACATCTTCTAAACTTACTCTAGAAACTAATGCTCTTATTTGTGCACCAGTAACTGTTTCTTTTTCTTTAAGAAGTTTAGCAATATTTTCTAATACATCTTTATTATCACTTAAAAGCTTATATGTTTCATTATATTTTTCTTTTAATAATTTTCTAATTTCCATATCAATTTCTCTTGTAGTTTCATTACTTACATTAGAAACAAAAGTATTTTGTTCATCTATTTCATAGTTTATAGGACCTAATTCATCATTCATACCTACTCTTGTTATTATAAGTTTAGCTAGTTCTGTTGCTCTTTTAATATCAGAGTATGCACCAGTTGCTATATCATCCATCATAAGTGATTCTGCAGCACGTCCTCCAAATAAAACATTTATTTCAGCTAATAATTGTTTTTTAGTTCTACCTAAAGTTTCTTCAGGAAGTGGCATCATAAATCCTCCAGCATCACCACGTGGTATAATAGTAACCTTATGAACTTTACTTGCATCTGGTAAAAGAGAAGCAATTAAAGCATGACCTCCTTCATGATAAGCTAACATATTTCTATCTCTTTCACTTATTATCTTACTTCTTTGTCCAAGACCCATACCAATTTTATCAACTGCTTCATCTAAATCTTCCATAGTTATAGTATCTGATTTTTTTCTTGCAGCTAAAATTGCAGCTTCATTTAATAAATTTTCAAGATCAGCTCCAACAAATCCAGGAGTTATCTTAGCTATATCTTCTAATTTAACATCTTTTGCTAATTTTTTGTTTCTTGAATGTAATTTAAGTATTTCAACTCTTCCTTCTACATCAGGGGCTGAAACTTCTATTCTTCTATCAAATCTTCCTCCTCTTAAAAGAGCTGGATCTAATATATCAGCCCTATTTGTTGCAGCCATAACTATTATTCTTTGATCTGTTTCAAATCCATCCATTTCAACTAATAATTGGTTTAATGTTTGCTCACGCTCTTCATTTCCACCATTCATTTTACCTTGATTTCTTTTTCTACCAACAGCATCTATTTCATCTATAAATATTATAGCAGGTGTTTCCTTTTTAGCATCTGCAAATAATTCTCTAACCTTTAAAGCTCCAGCTCCAACATAAAGTTCAACAAATTCAGAACCTGACATCGAGAAAAATGCAGCTCCAGTTTCTCCAGCAACAGCTTTAGCAAGTAAAGTTTTACCTGTTCCTGGTTCACCTAAAAGTAATACACCTTTAGGAACTCTTGCCCCAGTTTTTTCAAATTTAGATGGATCTTTTAAGAAATCTACTATTTCCTTTAATTCCTCTTTTTCCTCTTTTAATCCAGCAACATCACTAAATTTAACTTTAGGTTTTTCACTTATTTTACTACTTTTATTAGAACCAAATGGATTAATTCCACGCCCTCCTCTAGAAGCACTCATAATACTTCTATTAATATAAACAAATATTACTACCGTTATAACAAGTGGAGCAATAGATAATGCAAAACTGAATAAAGCTGTACTTAAAGGTGCTGGCTTAACAGTTAAATCAACATTATTACTATTTATAACTGACATTAAATTAGCGTCATCACCTATTCTTTTTGTAACCAAATTAGTTGTATATATAGTAGTTTTACCTTCTAAATTTCCTATACCTTCAACTTGTGATTCAGATTCACTAACACTTTTTATTTCACCCATATTTATCTTTTGAATAAATTGACTATATGATATACTTCTTTTTTCATTAAATGTCATCATATTTGAACCAAAGAATAAATAAGAAAGTAAAATAAAAATAAAAATAAATCCAAAAAACATAGATGGTTTAAGTTTTATAGTAACTTTTTTAGCATTCTTCATTTCTTGATCATTTATTAAATCTTCAAAAAGCTTATACTTAGGATCTTTCCTTATATCATCTTCACTTTCTTCTTTTTTATCTTCTTTTTGATCATTTTCATCCTCTTGTTTCAAATCATCTTCTGCATTTTCATTATTATTTTCATTATTATTTTCGTTATTATTTAATTCCTCATTTTGAAATTCTTCTTTTTCTTTATCTTCCATTTGACCTCCTTATATACACAACCCTATCACCCTGTGTATCATTATTATTTCCTAACTTAAATTTATCTCCAACTAAAACAATTTCATCGTTTATAGTAACCAATGGTATACTATCTCTTTCAAATCTATTTACCTTATTATCAATAAATATTTTTTTTATCTTTTTACTACCTAATTTATCCCCATTTTTTCTATTTCTAACAATAATTTTATCGCCTAATTTGTAGAAAAATCTATGTATATTATACTCGCTATAACTCTTTTTTTCAAGTAATATTTTATCAACATAGCCTATATAAAAATTTTCAATTTTTATTTCCTTACCATACTCTAACTCATAACTATAGTTTTCTAACAAAAATTCTTCTTTTCTCTTTACTCCATAATCATCATATGATTTATACCACACATAATCATTACCTAAATCAATAATTTTTGATTCATTAGAAAAATAAGAATTGTATATATTATTTATTTTTCTACTACTTAAAGATATATTATTACTCTTAAGAATATTTATTATTTTTTGTTTAACCTCATCACTATTAGAGATATTTTCATATAGATTGATTATATTATCAATAAATCCATTATTTATATCTTGAAATATAGGAAATATTTGATTTCTTATCTTATTTCTACTGTAATTATTTTCAAGATTTGTACTATCAATTATATATTCATTATTTACTCGCATTAATATTTCTTTTTTAGTTAAATAAAGTATAGGACGTATAATATCACCTCTTTTAGGAGATATACCCTTAATACCATCTATAGAAGTTCCTCTAATTATTCTAAATATTATAGTTTCTGCATTATCTGTTTTATTATGTCCTGTTGCTATCTTATTATATCCTAAATTCCTCTTTAATTCTTCTAACTTTTCATATCTCAATTCACGCGCAAGATTTTCAGAAAATTTATCCATATATATATCAAGTATTGTATATCCTATATTATATTTATTTGCTATTTTTTTTACAAAACTTATATCTTTATAAACATCTTCTCTTAAATTATGATTAACATAAGCAAGATGAAGTGTAAGTTCATATTCATCTTTTATATTTAAAAATTGTTCTAACATATATACAGAATCAGGTCCACCTGAAAATGCTAATAATATTTTGTCTTTCTTATCAATCAATCCATATTTTTGAATAAACTTAGTAAACATTATATTCCCCTTTTTTCTAATTTAACTCCCGTATAAAAAAAGTTAATTATATCCTCATATGACATTTTTTCATCTTCTGCCATAGTTTTAGAACTCCATTGTGAAAATCCTACTCCATGCCCAAATCCTGAACCTATAACTTTAATACTCCCATCTTGTATATCTATATTATATGCTGTAGATTTTATTTGACTAGTAGAATATTTACGCCTAAACTCAGCACCTGTATATTTTTTACTTAAGCTTCTGTCTTCATTATATAACAATATATATTTTACTCTATTACTTTCCGTATATTCTATATCATAATCAAAAGGAGTAAAGCCTAATTCTTTTTCGAGTTGTAATTTAGGTATAGTATATGTCCAAGTAAGAACTGACATAGGTACACTTTTAGAATATACATCTTCAACAGGTTTTAAATAATCTATATCATTACCGTATACTTCTTTAGCACTAGCTGTATATCCTCCACTATATGAATGAAATAAGGCATCTATAACTACACCTTTATAAGTTATAACCTCACCACTAGTTTCCATTATGGCTTTTTCAACATTATTTAATTTATTTTTAGGTATACCTGAATACATTTGACTTCTTGTATCATCATATAAATCAAATTCTTTTTTTCTTCTATTAATATTAGTTTGTGCATAACTTCTAGCTATAACGGTTTGAGCTTTAAGAGCTTCTAATGGAAAACTACTAGGCATTTCAAACGGAACTACTCCTAAAAGATATTTTTCAATATCAACAAAATTTACTATTTGTATTTTTGAATCAATAGATTTAATATATAAATCACCGTAATATTTATTTTTACCTATAGTCATAATTCCATTATTAACTATATCTACTTTATCATATGCAGTATTATCTATATATACTTTACCATCAATATTCTTAATATTAATTTTATTTCTATCAGTTATCAATTCACCATTTAAACTGAATTTATCACTAAAAAATATATCTAAATCATTTTTTTCTACACTTGACAATCTAACTCTAATTTGATTTTCTAAAGCTTTTTTTTCTTTATTTTCTTCTTTTATAGGTATAGTTTGTTCTATAACATCATTAGAGTTTGTAGTCAAGGTCTCATTTGCAACTAAACTTGTGCAAGATATTGTTGCTAAAAAAATACCTATATAACTAAATTTTTTCATTCTACCTCATTTCTCTTTTTTAAATGCTCCTCATGTGTAACAGAATAATATGTTTTATTACCTGACATAAAGAAATATAAATATTTACTAACTGGGGCATTAATTGTTGCTATTATCGTTTTCTTATTTGGGTTACATATAGGTGTAGGCGGTAACCCTTTATGTCTATACGTATTATAAACAGACATATTTTCTTGTAAATCTTTTCTCAATACTTTTCTTTTTAAAACATATTTTAAAGTTGCATCTGATTGCAATCTCATATCTTTTTTCAATCTATTTTTAAATACACCTGCAACATTTCCACTTTCTACTTCATGAAAACCTATTTCAAATTCAACTATAGAAGCTAATTTCAAATCTTCATAAAACTGTTTTTTATCAGGATAATCATTATCTGGAAAATTTTTCATAAATTCTCCAAGTATAATGTTAGCAATTTCTTTAGCAGTCATTTTTGAAGAAATAAAATATGTTTCCGGGAAAAGATAACCGTCATAATTATCTTTTTCATGTACATAAGGAAATTTTATAGAATTTAAAGCATCTATCATTTCTGACTTACTTGCTAGACCTAAAGACTCTATTCTTTCTAAAACTTGATCTTGAGTAAATCCTTCAGGTATAGTAAGTTTTATTCTTCCTTGAGATTTATTAAGTAAATTAATCAATTCTCTTTTACTTATATTTTCTTCAAATTTAAAACTTCCTTCTTTTAAATTTTTTTTACTAATTTTAGCATAAATTCTATCTATTATGCTAAATTTAATTCCTAATTTTTCATATACCTTTATATAAGACATACCGTGTTTGACTTCAATACTTTTACCTTTTAAATTTTGTGGTAAATATGCAAAAGAAATCATAATGTATAATATATATATTAAAGGTACTATAAGTAAACTAAAATATTTTTTATTTAATTTTATTTTTAATTTTTTCTTTCTTCTCATTCTTTTTCTCCTGATATATATTTAAATAAACCAATATTAATCTCATCAGCAAATAACATTCTTATTACAGAAAATATAACAGGTCCAATTAAAAAACCTACTATTCCAAAAAATATATATCCTGTAAACATTGCTATTAAAGAAATTATAGGATGAAGATTAAAATTATCTGTTAAAATATATGGTTCTATCATTATTCTAAAAATTGATACTAATATATATATTCCTAATATAGAAAACGCATATTTAAATTCACCTTTAACTAATAGATATACAAACCAAGGCTGAAGTATAGGGCCTGTCCCTATTAGAGGAAGTGCATCCATTATTGCACATACTAAAGATATTAAAAATACATATTTTACTGGATGAATAAATATATCTACAAATCCAAAACTAAAAAATAATACAAGGAAAACTAATGATATTATTATTCCCTGCGCTTTTAAATACTTTAAAACAGTATCTATACTATGTATTTTAACTATTTTTATTCTTTTTATCCAACTTTCTGGGAATTGTTCATAATAAAATCTACGCATTTTTTCTAAATTATTAACCATCAAAAATGATGAAGTTATAGATATTATTGTATAAACTATAAATTCTGGTATTCTATATATACTTCTTAATATTGAATTTGAAACATTTTCACCAAAATCAGAAGTTATAGCTACTATCTTACCTATACTTGTTGCTATTTGATTTTGAATATCCGGTGATAATGTAGCTACATAATATTTATAATTTTCTTTAAAAACTTGACTATAATTATGTAAAGTTACATAATTTAATTTTATCCATTCAGATAATTTAAATAATTCAGAAAAACTAATATAAACTAAAAGGATAATAAATAGTATAAAAATAAAATAAAAACTAAGTAAAGATATTATATTAGCATACCTAAACTTTAATTTAAATTTTTTATTTAAATAATCAGCAAAAGGCCTAGTAATTTTCACCATTATATATCCAAATACAAAAGGGAACAAAAAAATCATTCCTTTTATAGATATATACAAAACTATTAATATAGTTAATAATCTAATTAACGGTAAATATCTATTAAAAAAATTAATTTTCTCCATACTGTTCCTCACCAGATAATATTTTAAAGAATCCTCTTTTTATTTCCTCATCAAACACTATAGTCATTATAGTAAATAAAATAGGTCCAAATAAAAATCCTATAACTCCAAATAATTTAAATCCAACAAAAAGTGATACAAGAGATATCAATGGATTAATATTAAGACTTGAACTTAATATTCTTTGTTCCATAATACTACGTAATAACCATATTATTACATAAAGTATAAGTAATGATATACCAAAACTATATTCATTATTAACTAATAGATAAATAGACCATGGTATTAAAACAGACCCTGTTCCTAGTATTGGTAAAGCATCAATTATAGCAATAATTAATGCAAGTATCAATACATAAGGTATTGGATGTATAAATATATTAATTATATTAAACCCTAAAAGTAATTCTATAAAACATAAGAAAATTAAAATAATTTGAGCTTTAAAATACTTAAATGCAACACTAAATGCATCAACTTTAATTAATTCAAATTTAGAAATCCAAGATTTAGGAAATTGTTTATTAAAAAACTCTTTTACTGTATTTAAGTCATTTGCCATTAAAAATGATGCTGTAACTGTTATTATCACATAAACAAGAGCTACAGGTAAACTAAGAGATACAGTTACTATATAATTAAAGAAATTAACACTAATACCAGTTAATTTTGAAATTATATAATTTATTGAATTTTTAATTGCAATTGTTGCAAAATCTGGAATAATTAATTTTAGACCATCAAATTCATTTATTCTATTTTTAACAAATACTGATATATTACCTGAATTATTTATCACCCAATTAGAAAATGAGTAAATTTCAGAAAGTGATATAAATACTATAATCCCTATAATAGAAAATAATATTATATAAAATAGACTTATCACTAATCCATTTGCTAATTTTAAACTAAACTTAAATTTATTCACTAAAACCTTTACCAAAGGTCTCGTAATAGATACTACAAGCATAGCTATCACAAAAGGTATTAAGAATATTGCTAGCTTAAATGCAAGTAAAATAATAATTAAAACTGATAATATATATATAAGCGGTATAAACCTATTAAATGTAAATTCTCTTTTTTCTGACATATATCCTCCACTTCTTTTTCATATTATATCAAAATACAGAGAAGTTTACCATTAGAATTTTTAGTTAAAAAAGTTATTTTAAATATTATTAATTAAAATAAATCTTATAATTAAAACATTTTAATAAAAAAACATAGTTTACAATAAATAAGTATTAACAATTTATCATAAACTATGAAATTAATAAAAAAATTCTTTAAATATTTTAGTAAAATAATAATATTATTATATTAATAATTCTAAATAGCTTTGACCGTGTTCTAATTTTTCATTTATTCCAAAATATTTAAGAACTGTTGCAGCTGTATCAGACATTGTATTTCTAAGTCCTACATTAATATATTTATTATTTAATTTCTTATTGTATATTAATAATGGTACATTTTCTCTAGTATGTTGTGAATGACCAATAGTTGGATCATTACCATGATCAGCAGTAATAACTAATATATCCTCATCTCCTAATTTTTCTAAAATTTTTCCTATATATTCATCAGCAATAGTTAAAATTTTTGAATATCTTTCAGAGTTTTGTGCATGTCCAGAAAGATCAGTTTCTTGAACATTAATACACATAAATCCTTTTTTCATATTATCCATTTCTTTTAAAGTTAATTCTAGTATAGTTTTAGTATCAACTAAATTTATAAAACTCTTACCTTTAGCATTATATACTATATCTGCAACCTTTCCTATAAGAGTCACATCAATACCATTATTTGCCAATATTGTAGGAACTTGGGTATTAGGATCTACTCCATAACCCATATGTCTAACCATATATCCTTCTTCATACACCAAAGATAATGGAGCATCTATTCCCATATATTTACCTTCTTTTTCACGTGCTGCCCCTAAAATACTTTCTTTAGTTGCCATTGTACCACCAAATACTATAACTCTCTCAACTTTAACTATATCTCTTACAACTTGAGCTATTTCCAACTCTTCTTCAAACGTAGTTTCTTTAAATGTAGTTGTAACATTGTACACTTGTCCTAAATCAGTTTCTAGATTGTCACCTATTGCCACTTTATCATTAACCCATAAAAATTTAACATTTTCACCTTTTCTTTCAACCGTATACCCCTTTTCCTTCAACTTATTTTCTACTTCATCAATATAATATGAAAAAGGCTTATTAAGAGGTTTTTCAGTTTTTGTACCCATAATTTCTTGATGTCCTAAAAATGTATCTCCTCCATGGTGTTGTAATTTAGATTTTCCAATAACGCAATTTTCAACTTTCTTCATTACTTCTGTTTCTATATTTAAAATATTCATCAATCCTAATTTTTCTAAATTACTCCATTTAGAATTCGGAACCTTATCTAGTATATGTAAAGCTGTATTTGAACCATAATCTCTAGCTCTAACTTCTAAAACATCATCCATATAACCTACACCAAATCCATCTAAAACTAGAACAATAAATTTACTCATTTCAAATCCTTCTTTCTATCCCATGAGAATCATATCTTCCCAATATTTTTATATTTCCATTATGTATTCCTTCGATTAAAACTACATCTGATCTTGTAACAAAAATTTGTGTTCTAAAAGCTAAAATTATACTTTTAAATATATCATATTTCCCTTTCAAAGATAAATAATAGTCTATATTTTCTGAATTAAAATCATCAACTTCTACAATTTTCCCATCTATATAACCATATTTCATATTACCACGAGGATAATATCCTCCACCATAAAAATATGACTTTTCTCGAAATATATGTGATATTTCAGAAAGATATAAATAACTAGGAATTTCTAT
Source organism: uncultured Streptobacillus sp. (assembly GCA_963539215.1). GTDB lineage: Bacteria > Fusobacteriota > Fusobacteriia > Fusobacteriales > Leptotrichiaceae > CAURNT01. The sequence goes on from CAUTJT010000001.1 coordinate 56,088, forward strand.
ACCTCCTTCACTATTTAAAGGTGTTGTTCCAGTTAAAGCATGACCTGGTTCAGCATGAGTCCCACCAAACTCACTTATAACTTTCATATTTTCAACAGTAGTTACCGATGGCATATTTATATGTTTAATATCAAATCCCTCTTTCAAAAGAATTTCTTTCATTTTTAACAGAGATATCAAATTATTTGTTTTATTTATTTTTTTTTGATCACTAGAGTATAGAAAACAAGGAAATGAAGTAAGACCTATTAATCTAATTCCTTTAAGTTTTTTTATTTTAGGTATAAGTTTTTCTATATCCTCAATTGATAATCCAGATTCTTGTCCTCTATAAATATTTGAATCTGATTCTATAACCCTAATTATTATATCTTGAACCTTCCCCAAATTTAAAGCTACATCTGATATTTTTTGCATCATATCAATAGAGTAAACTGTAAAAACATCTGTTCCATACTCAACAATCCTTTTTATCATTTTTTGAGGAATTTGAACCAAATGTCCAACATTACCAAGATGAAGATTATTTTCCATCATTAATTCTGCTTCTTTAAAATCTACACAGACTGCTCCCTTATATCCTATTTTTTCTAATTTTTTAGCAATTAATGGATTTCTACCTATTTGTTTTAACATATAATATAAAGTTATTCCATACTTATCAGCTTCTTTTAATATATTTTTAGCATTCAATTCCAACATATCCATGTCTATACAATATGTATCTGGTAGTATTTTCAAATCTTTATGTAATTTTTCTACAGTTTTTACAAAATCAGTATTCTCTTTAATAAGTCTTTCTAAGAACATTATTCATCATCTCTTTTCCAATAATATGCTTTTTCTATTATATTAGCAATATTCTCAGCTCCTGACCTATTAGGATTTATTCTTATCATTCTTTCAGATAAAGTAGAATCTAAATCTAAGAAAGTGCCTGAAACTCTATATATTAATGGTGAAAATTCAAATTTAGATTCTGCTCCTACGGGATGTGAAAGTGCACCAAAATCAACTGTTTTTTCTAATATTTTTTTTGCTATAGATTCTTTAAATTCAACTAAAACTACCTTTGATTGTGCATTTGCTATATACACATTTTTTATATACGGAAATCTTAAATTATCAGATAATATTTCCTTTAATTTTTCAATTTCTCTTGCCTGTATACTTAAAGAAACTGGAGCATATACTAAACCTTTTAGAACTTCCATTGCTTCAAAACCTTGAACTTGAGATCCACCTGAATAATTATTTTTTTTCATATTAGATATTAAATTTTTATTTCCTACTATAACTCCTACTCCAACTGGTCCTAATAATTTAAATGATGAAAAAGCAGTTATATCTGCTCCCATTTCTACACCATTTTCTTTAGTTTTACATACAGCGTAATTATCATCTACAATTATTTTTATTTTTGAATCAATATTCTTAATTTTATTTATGACTTCTTTTAAGTCATATTTATCTTTTAATTGCTGTCTTGTATGTTGTAATAAAACTACCTTAATTTTATTTTTTTTAATATAAAAATCTAAATTATCTAAATTATTAAAATCATACTTCAATATATTTACTTTCAATGATTTTAAATTAAATTCACTTGTTTTATAAATAGGTGCATCATGAACCAATATTCTATCTTCATTTTTTAATAATTCTACAAAAGATAACCTAAGTGCATTAGTTCCAGATCCTCTTACTAAAAATGAATCCTCTCCGCCAAAAAATTCAGCAATAATTTTTTCTACACTTCTAGTTCTTATGGGCATATTATTAGTTTTTTCTACACCTAAATCACCTAAATTCAATATATCTCTTCCATTAATATTTTTACATATTATTTCAATTAATTTAAATTGTTTTTCTATTGCTTCATCTAAACTTATAGACTGCAAAGGATATGACTCCATAATTAACCTCATTTCTTATATATCTCATCACCAACTAACGCCATTATTTCTCTTGCATATGCCCAAGTTGATTTATAAGTTCCTTTTTCTCCAACACCTAAGTTTTGTTTATTAGTCAATAATATCACTTGAACTTTATTATCTAAATCATAAACAACCTGTGTACCTGTAAATCCAGTATGACCAACAAATCTAGAATTTGCATATTTCCCCATATATCCTGTTTTTTCTCCACCTCTATTAATCTCATATCCAAATCCATGTCCAAATTTACTTTCTTGACTAATAAATTTATCTACAACTTTTTCATCATAAATCTTTATATTATTTAAAGTTCCTTTATTTAAAATAAGTTCCCCTAAAATATATAAGTCAAACGCTGTAGAATAAAGTCCTGCATGACCTGCAACACCATTATTTGCATAATATGCATTACCATCATTAACTTCACCTGTTAAAGTTTGCCTTCTCCAATATCTAAAAGAATAAAAATCTTCATTTATTTTATATCCAAAGTCATCATCCTTTATCATCCTTTCTTCAAATGGATTTCCATGTGAAGTTGATGCTATTTGACTTTTAGGAAAAACTTCTAATGGTAAAAATCTAGTTTTTTGAAGCCCTAAAGGTTTATATATTTCATTCAACACATATTCATTTATTTTTTCTCCTGTTATTCTTTCAACAATAAAAGCCAACATCATAAATGACAAATCACTATATTTCCTATTTGTTCCAGTTTCATACTCTAATGGTAGTGAACATATATACTTTAAAACCTCATCAGAATTATTTGCATGATAATATATAGGTAACCAAGGAGTTAATCCAGATGTGTGTGTTAATAAATCCCTAACCTTAACATTTTCCTTCCCATTTTGTGCAAATTCAGGAATATACGTTGATACTTTTTCTTCTAAATCTATTTTCCCTTCTGAATCTAACTTCATTATTGCCTGTGTTGTAGCAAATATTTTAGTAAGTGAAGCAAGATCAAATATAGTTTCTTCATTCATTTTTCTTTTAAAAGTTTTACCATTTTCAATTTCCTGAGCATTCCCAAATGCCTTATAATATAGTATTTTACCATTTTTTGAAACAAGAACTACCGAACCAGGAAACGTCTTTTCTTGTATATATTTATTAGTTATATCTCCTATACCATTAAAATCATATGTATATGTAATTATTCCAAATAAAATTAAGCAAAAAGCATATACTAATTTCTTCATAATCAAAACTCCTTATAATCCAAAAAAATTTTTAGGATTCAAATGTAATAACTTTTCTATAGAATCTTCTGTAACTCCTTTTTCTTTTAATTTTGGTATAAATATATCAAATATATATGAATAACCTATACCTCCCATATATTGCATATTAGATTTTCTTGTAATATCTAATGATAAAAATACTTTATCAATAAATCCTTTGTCTTGTATAGTTTTAAGCATATCTACTCTAACATCATCTGACATATAATTATTTTTACCTATAGTATCAAATTCTACATAAACTCCTTCTTTTAATAAAGATAAAATATAATCAATATCTCCACTTAAATCAACATGACCAATTACCACATTATTTAAATCTACTCCATTTTCTTTAAAAAATTTCACTTGTTCTTTACCATAAGTCCCAAGAGTAGTATGAGTAGTTATCGGTTTACCAGTCTTTTTATGAGCTATAATAGCCGCACTAAAAACCTTTTTTTCTTCATCTGTCATTTGATTTTTACTTGTACCTATTTCACCTATTATACCAGCTTTTATATCACTACCATCTATACCATTTTCTATATCTTCTATCATAAGATTAGCAAGTTCTTCTACAGTCATATTATATACATAATCTGGTAAAAAAGGTTCTTTATAAAAACCTGTTGCACAAACATAATTAATTTTACTTTTTTTAGAAATATCTTCTATATATTTTACATCTCTTCCCATACCTCTATTTGTAACTTCAACAATATTTCTAACACCTAAATCGTATAATTTTTTCATTTCTTCAATAGTATGTTCTTTACAATCTAATCTACAATCCAAATTTTGTTTCACTCCAGAAAGATCTATAAACATATGTTCATGCATTAAAGTATATCCATCCTTTAGCATATTTATCCTCCTATTTAGCAACAACAGGAACAAATAAATTAAGTATAAATAATATATTTAGTATTATTCCAAATAATATAGTAGCTATAGGTCCAACTGCCATATCAACTAATGGTTTCTTAGCTGATTTATTCAATAAATAAAATCCTATTACAAATAAAAATCCTAATCCATTTCCTCCTGCCATATTATTACAAGCTATCATAGCTCCAACTAAAATTGCTACTTCTAAAACTTTTGTCATACTTGTTCTTATTTGGTCTCCACAAGCTTTTATTCCAGGGAATTTATCTAATAATTTAGCAATTTGTTCTAATAAAAATATTTCTAATGATAATGTTATAGCTCCAATTATAAATGCAACAATAGGATTTTTTATAAATATACCTATTGCAAATACAAAAGTCAATCCAGTTGGACCATAAACTCCAGTTGTTATAGCCGTTGTAGCAACTAAAGGAATAAATCCAATCGTTCTAGCTAAAGCCACTATTCCTGCATCTGACATTTTACCTTCTTGTATCAAATTTAAAGAAATTGGATCTCCAGCTAACATATTTAAGCTTACCGCAGCTGCAACAAGTCCACCCATTACAGAAAGTATAATTATATTTTTCTTAACTTTAGCAACTCTTTCTGAAAAAATACCCAATAATTTAGTATTTGATCCTGTTGATTCAGTCTTATCCATAATCGCAAATATCAACATAACAACTATACCAACAAATAATGCAATACCATCAGAATTTAATGAAATTTTAGCTTCACCTATACTTATTTTACCAAAAATAGAAACTAGCTGTCTTACAATTAATACAATAAATAATGAAAAAACACCTTTTTTAACCCCATATTGATATCCAATAACCAATACAGGAAATACAGCAAATGCAACTATAATAGGTGTTCCCATTTCTGATAGATTTGGTAAGAAATTAACTGGAAGTTTAGCAAATAAATCAACTATTGCTTGTAATCCAAGAACTAAACCTATACCATATATAGCACCAGCAATACCAGAAAATATACTTCCCTTATTATCATTTGTAAATGCTGTACCAATTATATCCGTTCCCAATAATATACTATGTATAAGAATTATACTTTTACCTATTGAAAATGGTATACCAAATCCTATAACCAACCCAAAACTTAAAGCAAAACTTGTTGCAAGTAATGATTTTCTATCCAATCTTCCTTCTAAATGTTCTGGAACTAGTGGTCTTAATCCATCATTAAATACAGCAATCCCTTTATTAGCTAATATTGAAGCTAATCCTGATAAAATTGCAATTAAAATAATTTTAATAAACATATACTCCTCCTATAAATATTTTTTTATCATTTTTATTGATTTTTCAGCTGCATTAGGTGTAAAACCAAATGCTTTTTTCCCACTTTTTATCTCTTTTTTTACTTCTTCATCAGTTAAAATAGTTCCTGGACTAGCTACCGTCAAACATATATTTGCACCTAATATAGCAATAGCCATAGCTAGAGCACCACCACCTCCTGTATTACAAGCACCAAAATAATAATCATAATTTCCAAGTTTCATCTCCATCGCGGCATCTATATCAGATTTAATATCTATTTGCGCATCACTAAACTCTTCTTTTAATATTTTAGCCACATTTTCTTTATCAATTTGTCCACCAACTACAATTCTCATTTTTATTCTCCTTTCAATAAATTTATTAAATGAGCTAATATATACCCTTTTTCATTTTGATTAATTTTCCCTAATGTATCTTCTATATAATCATATATTTCTTCAGCAGCATAATATTGATCGAATAATTTTAATTCCTCTAAACTTTCTTGGTCTAAATTTTCTATAATATCTCCTTTTTTCAATCTATCTATATACATTACAATATGTGTAATCAACATTGAACCATTTTCTTCATTTATATCTATATTTAATGATTTAAAATGCTCTATAATCTTAAGTACTTTTAAATAATATTCTTCAGATAACATGCCTGTATTTTTAAATATCTCTAGTCTTAATAATAATTTTTCCATAACTCCTCCTAATTTTCATTTTTTTGAATATTTTATTTAAAAAATTATTAATACCTCGGTATCATAATTTTATTAATAACTTTGTTTTGTATAGATTTAATATTATATTTATCTAATATTTGTAATAATAAACTTTCAATAAATTTATCATTTGAATTTATTACAATACTCGCAATAGTTGCTTTATCAACATATTCTTTATCTTCTAAATCTATTATACTTGCATTTTCTAATTCTTTATCCTCTATATCATCAAAACTTATTATTGCTTTATCTATATTATTAGATAAAATCTCTCTTAATACATTATCGGAATTAATATTTATAAATTCATAGTCATAATTTTTAAAATATCTTTCAGAAAGAAAATATTGATCTTCTGAATTTTTATCTATACCTATTCTTATTTTTCCATTATCATTTTCATTAGAGATTAAAATATGTTTTGATACATATGAAGAATTACCAAAATCAATAACTTTTTTAATTTTATCTGTCTTAAAATTAATATAAGCTAATTCAGACATAATCGCAAAATCATATATATTTTCTTTCAACATCTTAAGACGTATTCTAGATCCTTGCATATATGCAAAATAAAAATTAATACCAAAATTTTCAAAAGCTGTTTTTATAGCTGTTGCAAGTCCTTCATATCTTTTTGAATAAGGTAAGGGCATAACCCCTACAACTGATTTAAGTTCTGAATGAGAAATTAATTTATTTTTATCCTTAGATATTAACACTTTACCTAGAACACCTTTTTTATCTAATACTATTACTTTTTCAGATTCCAATTTATCAAATGCTTTTTGTACACTTCCAACAGATATTTCCAAAATATCTGAATATTCTTTAACAGATTTTACTTTCTCACCTAATCCTAAACATAGTAAATCTCTTGAAATAGCTATAATCGCTATATCAACTTTATTTATAACTTTAACGTCTTTCATAATACCAACTTTTCATTTTTTTGAAGATTTTTTCTTTTCAATATATTATACCCCGTTTTAAATAATAGTCAATATCCTCATCAAACAAAAAGTACCAATAAAATATTATTGGTACTAAATATTAATATTAAATTATCTAAAATGCAGGAACTACTTCTCCATCATATTTTTCTTCAATAAATTTTTTAACCTTATCAGATTGTAACGCTTTAACTAATTTCTTAACTCTTTCATCATTTTCATTACCTTTTAATACAGTGATGATATTTGCATATGGTGAATCTTTACCTTCCACAAAAACAACCTTATCTTTAGTTATTCCTCCAGCTAAAGCATTATTAGTATTAATAATTGCTAAAGCAACTTCTGATAATCTAGGTGATATTTGTTCAGAATTAAGAGCAGTTAATTTTAAATTTTTAGAGTTTTCTACTATATCACTTATATCTGAATCAAGTTTAGTATTATCTTTTAATTTAATAATACCTTCAGCATCAAGTAATATCAAAGATCTACCACGATTAGTTGGATCATTGGGAATTAATATTTCATCCCCATTTTTTAATTCATCTTTAGATTTAATTTTTATTGAATATCCCTTTAATGGTTCAAGATGTATAGCTCCTACACTTACCATTTCAATATTATTTTGTTTACCAAATTCATTCATATAAGGTACATGTTGGAAAAAGTTTGCATCTATACTTTTATCCTTCAATTGTAAATTAGGTTGAACATAATCATTAAATACAACAACTTCTAAATCTATTCCTTCTGCTCTAAGATCATCTTTAACAAATTCTACAAGTTCCTTATGTGGAACCGGTGATACTCCTACTAACAATTTTTGGCTTTCTACTACTTTTTCTTCTGACTTAAAACCACATGATATTGCTATAAAAGCAGTTACTAATCCTAATAATAATTTTTTTAACATACTACTTACCTCTCTTTTCTTCTATTTTTTTTACTATATTAGTTCCAATAAATTGTATTATTTGAACTAATATTATCAATAACAATGTTGATAAATACATTAATTTATAGTTACCTCTTTGAAAGCCTTCAACTACAGCTAAATTTCCAAGTCCTCCTCCACCTATAATTCCAGCTATTGCTGAATACCCAACAAGTGATATTATAGTTAAAGTTATTCCATTTATTATGCTCGGCAAAGCTTCAGGTATTAATACTTTAAGTATAATTTCAGAAGTACTTGCTCCCATTGAAATAGCTGCTTCAATCAAACCATAATTAACCTCATTTAAAGCATTTTCTATAATTCTTGCAACAAAAGGAGCAGATCCTATAGATAATGGAATTACAAATGCAGTTGTTCCATATGATTTACCTACAATAACTCTTGATAAAGGTATTAGTAAAACTATAAGGACTACAAATGGAATAGATCTTGTAATATTTACTATTATTAAATCTATAATTCTATTTAAAAATTGATTTTCTTTTATTCCTCCTTTTTTACTAATAGAAAGATAAACTCCCAATGGAACCCCTATAATACTTGCTATAATTATTGAAAGAACTATCATGTATATAGTTTCATATATTGATTTTACTATCATTAATTTATCACCTCTACTCCTAATTTATGTCCTTTTAACCATTCTATAACTTCTGTTATTTCATCAGCTTCTATTTCTAATACTAAATGACCTACTTTATTATCATTACTTAATGTATCTATAGCACCCCCTAGGATATTTATATCTATATTAAATTTTCTAGTAAGAACTGATACATAAGGTATATCTGATTGTTCCCCATCAAATATTAATTTTATTGTATTTTTTCTTCCAGTCTGTACCTCAAGTCTTAAATCGCTTATTAAATTACGTGCAAGTTCTGTCCTAGGTGAAATAAATAATTCTCTTACTGTAGAAAGTTCTATTATTTCTCCATTTTTCATAACAGCAACTCTATCACATATTTTTTTTATAACTTCCATTTGATGTGTAATTAATATTATAGTTATACCAAGCTTTCTATTAATATCTTTAAGTAACTCAAGTATAGAATTTGATGTTATAGGATCTAAACTTGAAGTTGATTCATCAGATAAAAGGATTTCTGGTTCAAGTGCTAATGCTCTTGCTATAGCTACTCTTTGTTTTTGTCCTCCACTTAAATTATTAATATACTTATCTCTATGTTCATATAAATCTACAAGTTTTAATAATTCTTCAACTTTACCTTCTCTTTCCTTTTTAGGAATACCTAATAATTCTAAAGAAAGTCCAACATTATCAAATACAGTTCTTGAAGAAAGTAAATTAAAACTTTGGAATATCATACCAGTCTTTTTTCTGTATAATCTAATATTTTCATCAGTCCATTTCAGTATATTTTCTCCTTCAAACAAAATATTTCCTTCCGTTGGTGTTTCTAATCTATTTATCATACGTATTAGGGTAGATTTCCCCGCTCCAGATAATCCTATGATTCCAAAAATCTCTCCTTTATTAATTTCTAAATTAACATTATTTACTGCTAATTTATTTCCAAAACTTTTTGTTATATTTTCAAATTTTAAATATGCCATAAAACTCCTTTCTTGTATAAAAAAATCAGGCTGTATGCCTGATTTATATATAATATATAGTTGTCGGCACACGCAAAACTGCCTGTACCTTTATAAAAGATACAAGCTATCAATGCATGTACATCATAACTGTTTCTCTAACAACTATATTTCCTTTCATTTTTATACCTCCATAATTATTATATTAGTATATTAACACATTAATTATTATTTTTCAAATATATGTTATATATTATTTCAATATATTTGGTTAATGATTAATTTATCTATTATCAATATTAACTTATTCCATTATTATACTTAATTCTTTCATGATATATACCTTTAAGTATATTTAAGAAGCTTTGTATAACTTTTTCTATTTCTTCAAAAGTCATTCCACAATCATTAAGTTGTCCATCTTCTACTTTAGATTGTATTAAATATCTCACTAATCTCTCTATAGATTCCATACGTTTATCACTAGTAGCACGAACCGCTGCTTCTATAGTATCTGCAAGCATTATTACACCAGATTCCTTAGTAGTTGGACGAGGTCCTCCATATCTGAAGTCTTTTTCTAATATATCTTCTCCACTCTCTAGAGCTTTATAATAAAAGTATTGAACTAATGTAGTTCCATGATGTTCAAGTATAATATCCAATATTTCTTTAGGTAATCCATATTGTTTACCTAATATATAGCCATCTTTTCTATGTGAAGTAATAATTAAAGCACTAATTTGTGGTTTTAAATTATTGTGAGGATTTATTATACCTTGTTGATTTTCTACAAAATATTTAGGTCTCTTCATCTTACCTATATCATGATAATATGACGCTACACGACATAATATAGAATTTGCTCCTATCGCCTCTGCTCCTGCTTCTGAAAGTGCTCCAACCATTATACTATGATGGAATGTACCAGGAGCTATAAGTAAAAGCTCTTTAAGTAACTTATTTGAAAAATTAGATAATTCTAATAATTTAATATTAGTTAAAATATTAAATGAATTTTCAAAATAAGGCAATAATCCTAATGAAAATACACCAGTTAATACACCTGATATTATAGAATATATTACGTTAGGTATAATTTGAAGTAATTCATAATTTAGAGAAACTCCAACAGCGAAAGTAAATATAGATTGTATAAGTCCTAAATATATACTATTTCTTACAATCTCATTTCTACTCGTAACTTTAGAATTTATATATATTGCAAGTATTGATAAAATTAATATAACTCCCATCCATTTCAAATCATCAATTATGAAAAAATAATTATAAGCAATTAAACTAAATACAAACATATATTCCTTGTATAATATACTTGCAACTACTGGAACAAGTAAAAGAGGAGCTATATAGTTAATATTTAATTTATCCATAAATAAATAATAACCAAGATTAATCATTGCAGTTGTTATAATTATAGGATAAAATTCTTTAGAAATAAAATTTTCTTTAAACTTAATAATTGAAAGTGAAGCAAAAATTATAGATGCAATTATAAAAGTCAAAAGTCCACCTACAATTCTTAACATAGAATCTTTAGCACTTACATATCCTAAATGACTAAGATCATTATATATAGAATCTGTAATCACATTTCCTTCTTTAATAATTAAATCTCCTTTATGAATTTTTACTACACTATTTCTCATCATTTCCATATTTTTTTCTATTTTTTGTAAAGTTTTAGCCCTATTTATTTGAAGGTTAGGCTCTATAAAGTTTTTTAATAATTTATTCTCTTGTTCTGTAAGTATTATTTGCTTATTAGCAAGTATTTTAGAAAAATCAGATTCATGATATATACCTGTTTGATATACTTCATCAAGAATATTGTATAAATAAAGATAATACTTAACCCCTTTATTCATTCCTAAACTTCTTATATCATTCACACTTAATTTTAAAGAATATAATGTGATAAAATCACTAATAGCTTGCTTATCGTTTAAATCTAATGAATTTAAATTTTGAAAAAATTGTTCTAATTTATCTAATTCCGTCTTAGACACATCTTCTAATCTATCATATTCAGGCGTAGTATTTTTTTCTATCTTTTGTTTAAGATCATCATCTAATATATTTTTAGTATAAGTAAGATCTTTATATGCTATAACATCATTTTTAGCAACAGAACCTAAAACATAAGTTTCTGTATTATTTTTAAAAGATATTAATGTAAAGAAAAAACCAACCATCAAAATATACATCAATATATGTGAAAAATATCTATCCTTGAATAGATATTTAAAAAAACTTTCATCTTTTTTGTCTTTATTTTTTACATTTATTTCTATTAAATTACCAAAAAAATTAATTTTCACAATTTTTCTCCAATTCTAATATTTTCATAATAGATTATATCATTTTAGCAAAATTTCGGCAAGAGATAATATTTCAATTTTCCCCTTAGGTAATGATTTCATTATCATCTTACCATAACCTTTACTATATATCCTCTTATCTAATATAACTATATTACCTCTATCTTCTTTATCTCTTATAAGTCTTCCTACACCTTGTTTCATTTTTATAGTAGCATATGGTAATTGATATTCAGTAAAAGATTTACTTCCCAATATTTCTGAAATAGATTTAACTATAGGATCATTAGGAACTTGAAAAGGTATCTTAGATATTATTACATTACTTAATTTTTCACCCTTAACATCTACTCCTTCCCAAAAACTATCTGTCCCCAAAAGAACAGTATCATCTAAAGTTTTAAACTTATTTAAAAGTTGCCCTCTTTCATAATCACCTTGTTTTAAAATATTTAAATTATGATTTTTTTTCATAATATATTCATAAACATAATTTAAATCAATATATGAAGTGAATAAAACAAAAGTTTTACCAGTATGATTAACTATATACTCATAAATAAATTGAGACATTTCCTCTTTAAAATTAGGATTATCAACTAGCGATATATCAGAAGGTATATATATATTCATATTATCCCTATAATTAAATGTAGATTCTATAATTTTTGATTTAACATTTTCTAATCCTAAACTTTTTTCAATATATTTAAAACTTCCATTAACAGTTAAAGTAGCTGAAGTTAACACTAGTCTTTTATCATTAAAACTTTTAGAAAAAAGTTCAGATATATTATATGGGGTAATATTTAAAGTTAAAAAAACATTATCTACATATTTAAGCCAATATATATTATTTTTCAAATCAAACTTAAAAAAATTATTAAGTAATAATATATTATCTTTTATATACTTAAAATAATTTTTAACTAATGAATAAGAATTATCAATTTCACTATCACCAATTTCCTTAATTATTTCTCCTATTTCTTTAAATAAAAAATCTAATTTTTTAATAGAATTATTAATATTTAATAATTGCTCATCTATATTTAACCCATAAATTTTATCTGCTCTAATACCGCTTACAGGTATTTCCGGATAAATTTTTACTAATTGCTTCATTATCAAAAAAATATTATTATACACTTCATCTAATAGTGTTATTATTTCCTTTTCATACTGTTCACCGTAAGATATTTTCTCTAATAACCTTAACATGTTACCACTTTTATCTATAGTTTTTGCATTTCTATTATATAACTGACCTAAATACTTATTAACTTCTCTAAAAGAAAATTCATTAGAATAACACATTCTAGCCACATTTTCTAAATTATGTGCTTCATCTATTACTACAGAATCATATGATGGTATTAGTGAAATATCACTTTCTGAACGCATTATAGAATCAAGTACAAGAATATTATGATTTACTATGAAAATATTAGCATCATTTCTTTTCTTAGAATTATAGAAATAACAAGCATCATAATATGGACATTTAATAGAAAGTGTAGTTTCTTTTTCAGATTTTATTTCATTCCATATTTTTAATATTTCTTTGTTTTTTATATCAGATTTGTCTCCCGTCTTTGATATTTCTATATCTTTTATAATATCTATAATTTTTTCATTTTTATTATTTTTTAAATAAAATTCTTCTAATTTCCTTCTACAAACATAATTAGATCTACCTTTTATTAAAGTATAATTCAATTTAATTCCTAAAAGTTTTTCAATCAATGGCAACTCATGTTTAATTATTTGTTCCTGTAAATTTATAGTATTTGTCGATATTACCACATTAACTTTATTATTAATACTTCTTAAAATCAAAGGTATTAAATATGCTAAAGTTTTACCTGACCCTGTTTCTGCTTCAATTAAAGTTTGCCAATTTTCAAATAAACCTTCATCTATCAATTCCGACATTTCTATTTGATTTTCTCTTTTTTCGTATTTAAAGTCAGTATGTAATTTATTATATATACTTTTTATATCCATTAAAATTACTCACTTCCCTTATTTTATATGTAAATTATATCAAAAAAAAATAAATTATAAAAGTAATTATAAATTAAAATTTTAATTGAAAAATATAAAAAACTATTTACAAATCAGTAAATATATGATAAAATTACTTAGTTAAATTGTGTATAAAGGAGGAAAACAGAATGGCACATACTAAATCATCTAAAAAAAGAATCGTAATTGGTGAAAGAAACAGATTAAGAAACCAAGCTGTTAAAAGTAGAGTTAAAACTTTCATAAAAAAAGTTTTAGTTGCAGTTGATTCTAAAAATATTGATGATGCTAAGGCAGCATTATCTGTGGCTTACAAAGAATTAGATAAAGCAGTTTCTAAAGGAATCTTAAAGAAAAATACTGTTTCAAGAACTAAATCTAGATTAGCTACTAAAGTTCAAGCATTAAACGCTTAAGCTTTAACTTTGTATATTTATACACATGTTTAGTGTTATAAATTCATAAATTATATATACTTATTTTATGAAAGGAGTCCATAAATGAAAAAAGGTATACATCCAGAATACAGATTAGTAGTATTCGAAGATACAAGTAACGGAGAAAGATTTTTAGGAAAATCTACTAAATCTTCAAAAGAAACTGTTGAATTTGAAGGTAAAGAATATCCAGTTGTTAAGGTTGCTATAAGTTCAACTTCTCACCCTTTCTATACTGGTAAATCTAAATTTGTTGATGAAACAGGTAGAGTTGATAAATTCAAGAAAAAATACAATTTATAATAAAATACAGAGTTACTTTTGTAATTCTGTTTTTTTTAAGAAAATATTTTAGGAGGTTTTTATGGCAGTATTTGAATACAATCACCCATTAATCAGTCACAAACTTTCAATTTTAAGAAATGTTGAAACTGATACAAAATTATTTAGAGAGAGTTTAAATGAAATTGCTTCTCTTATGATATATGAAGCAACTAAGGATCTTAAACTAAAAAAAACTAGAATAACTACACCTATACAAGAAACTGAAACTCTTGTACTTGATGAACCAGTTACTATAGTTCCTATACTAAGAGCTGGACTTGGTATGGTTGATGCTATGCTTGCATCTATACCTAATGCTAAAGTTGGACATTTAGGAGTTTATAGAAATGAAGAAACTTTTGAACCAACTTATTACTATGCAAAAATGCCAACAAATGTTGTTGAAAGTAAAGTTTTAATCATAGATCCTATGTTAGCAACAGGTGGTTCAATAATATACACAATAGATTATTTAAAATCTTTAGGTGTAACTAATATTTCAGTACTATGTATAATAGGAGCTCCTGAAGGTGTAGAAAAAGTTGTTTCACATCACCCTGATGTTGATTTATATATTGCTTCTATAGATAAAGGTCTTAATGAACATAAATATATTTATCCAGGTCTTGGAGATGCTGGAGATAGAATCTTCGGTACTAAATAATGAAGATAATAACTTTTGATCACATAATTGAAATCAATAAATTATTAAAAGAATATAACTTTAGAATAAGTTTAAAAGATGCTTGTGGAAAACAAAGCATGGAATTAAAAAAAATAGAAGAAAATGATATAGATGTAGATGATCATGTTTATAGAATAATTGAACAAAAATTCAAAGAATTTGGAATTAATATAGAATATTCTATAAATAAAAAATATATTACAGTTATATAATTAAAAAATACACTAACTTTTAATTTAAACATTAAGCTAGTGTATTTTATTTTATTTAACAAAAAATGACATAGAAGATATTTTATCTACAGCTAAATCAAAATATTCAGACATAGAAATATTTTTTATTTCACCATCTTCATTTTTTGTTATTGATAAATTTAATTTTTCAATTTTTTCTTGTGCATTTTTAATTATATTTTCTTTAGTGTTGGGTTTTGCTAATTCTTGCATAATATAAAGATCAGCTAAATTAAAATAATTTACTATAAGTTCATTAAAATAATTTCCCATTTCTATATATTTATTATCCTCAGATATACATAATTCAGTATATTTAATAAATTTCTCAGGAATATAAGTAACATTTTCTTCAAAAACAATTTTTTCAGGTTTGCTTAATGAATAAAAAACTTTATCATTTATCATCAAATTCAAGATTAATGAATACATATCCAATATTTTTTTATCATCATTTTTATATTTTTCTACAAATTCTTCTATTTTAAATATATTATTTTTATTATCTTCTAAATACTTTTTAATTTCCTTATCTAAAATTTGATCAAAATCAATTTTGCTTAAATTTATACGATAATACATCATATCAAAAATATTACTATTAATACTTTCAGTAGAATTTATTCTATTTGAATTTTCACCTTTACATATTAAAGATTTTCTAAAATTCGTTTCCAGAATATAGTCTATACACTGCTCTTTAATAACTCTATCTCCTAAGCTAAGGTTATTTACTATTTCAACAAATTCAGAAGTGTGTTGAGTAATAAATGATAAATTTAAATTAATATCTGACACATATTCAAGCCCTTTCTCCCTTACTCTATCAACAAATTCATGTAAATATAACGGATCATTAAAAATTTCTAAATACTCATGAGCTAAATAATAATTATCTTTTTTCAATACATTTTCAACAAAATCAATAAATTTTTGTCTTTCCTCTTTAATTGACGGTAAACAAGAAATACCTTCAACTATTTTATTAACTATAGCTTTAGATCTTTCTATACTTTCAGTCAATGACAAATTATTATGATATTTATTTGCATATAACATCATTTCTCTTAGAAGTGACCCTTTCTTCCAACCTGGATAGACATTATACGATATATAACCTACACCATTTTCTTTTAAATTATTTTTTAAAATTTCCAAAATTTTATCTTTTACTTCATCTGGAACCCATGAATATACTCCATGAGCTGTAATATAATCAAATTTACCAAAGTCTTCATCAATATCCATAATATTTTTAGCATAAAGTTTTATATTATCAAGCCCAATATATTCTATTATCTCATTTCCTATTTTAACTTGTTCTTCTGATAAATCTACTCCAATAAATTTAGATTCTGGATTAAATAAGGCTTGAGATAACATATTACCACCAAAAGATGAACCTAATTCTAAAAAAGAAGATTTTCTAGAATCCGCAACTTTTAATCCTAATAAAGTTGATATAGTTTCTAAATATATAGGAACAGAAAAATTAAAAGGTTTTGATTTATATAATAATTCATCATAAGTATTTTTTTCTTTTATCATCATACCTCCAAATAAAAGAAAAACGCAAATTAATGCGTTCTTCAATATAAATATTAAATTCCTATTTAGCTACAAAAGCTGAAGCTAATATTGGATCAATTTTAATTCCAGGTCCCATTGTCAATGAAATTGCAACAGTTCTTAAGTATTGTCCTTTTGAAGTTGCTGGTTTTAATTTAATTATTTGATCTAAAGCAACTTTAAAGTTTTCAACTATTTGTTCTTCAGTAAAATTAACTTTACCTAATGGTAAATGAATTGAACCTAATTTATCAACTTTAAATGCAACTTTACCTTTTTTAAATTCTTCTACAGTTTTGGCTACATCAGTAGTAACTGTTCCTGACTTAGGGTTAGGCATTAAACCTTTAGTTCCTAATATTTTCCCTAATCTTCCAAGTTTAGGCATCATGTCTGGAGTTGCTATTACTAAATCAAAATCCATCCATCCTGCTTGTATTTTAGAGATGTATTCGTCATCCCCTGCAAAATCCGCTCCTGCATCTAATGCTTTTTGTATATTTTCTCCTGAAGTTATAGCTAATATTCTAACAGTTTTACCTGTACCATTTGGTAATGTAACAGTTCCTCTAACTTGTTGGTCTGCATGTCTTGGATCTACTCCTAATCTTATTGCTAATTCAACAGTTTCAACAAATTTAGCACTCTTAGTTTCAAATACTAAACTTAAAGCTTCTTCTGGTGTGTATATTTTTAATTTATCTACTTTCTGAGAAATTTCATTATATCTTTTCCCTTTTTTTGACATTATATTTTTCCTCCTTTGTGGTCATTGAATTTATATCTCCCACTTATTTTCAATATTAATTAGTCTTCTATTTTGATTCCCATACTTCTTGCAGTACCAGCAATAACATTCATAGCTGCTTCTACAGTAGCTGAGTTTAAATCAGGCATCTTTGTTTCAGCTATTTCTTTTAATTGAGCTGTTGTTATTTTACCAGCAACTTCTTTAACTGAATTTTGTGCTCCTCTTTCAACTTTTGCTGCTTTCTTTAATAAATCTGATGCAGGTGGAGTTTTTAAAACAAAACTAAAGCTTCTATCTGCATAGATTGAAATTTCAACTGGTATAATAAATCCAGCTTTATCTTGAGTTTGTGCATTAAATTGTTTACAGAATTCTGGTATATTTATACCTTGTGGTCCTAATGCTGAACCTACTGGTGGTGCTGGGTTAGCTTTTCCAGCTCCTAATTGTAATTTTACTTTAGCTACTACTTCTTTATTATTCTTAGCCATTATATTTTATCCTCCTTTGTGGTCATTGAATTTATATCTCCCACTGTATTACAATATTATTTTATAAATTTAGTAACTTTATTCATTTCAAAAGTCAATATTGTAGGTCTACTTCCTATTAATGTTTCAACATTAACTTCTTTTTTAACTAAATCGATAGAAACTACAGTTCCGCCATTTCCATCTTCATCAGTTACATAATCCCCAATTTTATAATCAATTTCATCATATGAATCTTCTGATTTTTTCATTTTGGCAAATATGTCTTCAACCTCTTTATCACTCATAGGTAAAGGATCAGAACCAACTCCAACAAATCCCATTACTCCATTAGTGTTACGTATGATATACCATGCTTTACTGTCAACTTTATAGTTAACACTGTCATCATATTGCTCTCTCGTAGTTCTCATTTCAACCATAACGTAACTAGGGAAAATCTTTCTTAAAACTTTCTCTTTAATTTCTTCTCCAGTTCTTTTCTTGATTTTAATCTCTTCAACCTCTTCTTCAGGAACTAAAATTCTAAACACTTTATCATTTAAACCTTCAGAGATTATTCTTTTAGTTAAATCATCACGTACTTTTCTTTCGTACCCTGAATAAGTATGGATTAAATACCATCTATTAACATATTGTTTCTCGTCTACATTTGCCATAGATACACCCCCTACTTAATTATTGATTTGATAAGATCTGAAAATCTTGTCATGATACTCGTAAAGCTAATATCAAATATTAATATCATTAAAGAAATAAATAAAGTAATCAATAATACTACTATTGTTACTTGTATAACTTCTGGCGTTGTTGGCCATTGTACTTGCTTATATTCAGTTATAATCTGAGATAGCAAATTTTTCTTTTCTTTTTTCATATATTAACTCCATATCTTAAAAAAATGGCAGGCCAGATAGGACTCGAACCTACAACATTCGGTTTTGGAGACCGACGCTCTACCATTGAACTACTGGCCTATTTAATTAACTACTTAACTTCTCTATAAAGAGAATATCTTTTCAACACTGGGTTGTATTTTCTTAACTCTAATCTCTCAGGATGAGTTTTTTTGTTTTTAGTTGTTACATAATGTCTCAACTTTGTTTCAGTGCATTCTAAAATAACTTGTACTCTCATTGTTTTTATTCCTCCCAATATAAAAATTTGTATTGGTAATACAGATACTGATTTCTAATCAGCTTACATAGTTTACCACAAATTAAAAGTAATGTCAATAGAGAATTTACCTATATTTCTTATATTTAGTTTCAAATTTTATATATATTTTAAAAACATAAACTACTAACATCTTACTTTTACTAGAACTTATAATTAGCTCCTATTGAAATGTAAGGAATAAATCCTTTTTGTCCATATTCTGCCCATATATATTTTACCCCAACACTAGGAATAATATTAAACTTATTTACTCTCAAATTATATCTTAAACTACCATCTAAAGTTCCATATATTTTATTTTCTATCTTCATTTCATCATCAACTTTTGTTAAATATGTACTAGCTCCAATTCTAGCTTTTAATATAGTTTCAAAATCTAAATAGTTAACTTTAGTGCCAAGACCAATACCATAATATATATGATGTCTAATTAAATTTATATTAGGACCTTCTCCCTTTTTGATCATATCAAGTCTTGAATCTAAATCACGAATTTTATTAGAAACTTCTTCTTTTATAGTAAATTTCTTTTCTTCTGCTTTTTCATATAATTTAGCTACCTTAGAAAAATCTTCACTTATATCTTTAAATTCTCTACTTTTAGAGAAAAAATTGTAAAAACTTTCAAAAGACTCTTTAACTTTTTGATTATTCACTTTTTCATTATCAAAAGCATTTCGTAAACTTAAAGAACCTTGTTTTAAATTAGATTCCATTTCTTTATTATTATAATCACTCCCAATAGAAATCATAGCACTAATAACATTAGTATGCTCATCATTTCCAGTTTTAGCATCTATAGCTTTTTCTAATAATTTAGGTGCATTACCAAATCTTGTACCATAAGTTTCTAATTTTTCTTTTAATTTCTTATATAAATCTTTTCTAGTAACTTCACCCTTAATATATTCTTTTATATTATTTTCAGATTTTAAATTCCTTACAGATTCTATAATTTTATCTAAATCATCTTCATTCTTAATCTCAGTATTTAATTTTTCAAAATTTTTTTTATCTTCTTCAAATTTTTCTTTTTCTACTTTACTATAATTTTCTTTTATATTTTCATAACCAATAAATGTTTCACCACTAATTTCAACATTTTCATTTATTTTATACTTAGCTTCTAAATTTTGTTCAAACATATCATAACTTAATTTACTATTAAAAGACAAATTTTCTTTTGGTGATACATTAAGTTCTAAGATAGGTTTTAATCCTTCAAGTTTTAAATCTGTACTTACAGTAGTTGCCAACATAAGTTGTGGCAATAACATAATCGCATATTTTCTCATAACATCTCCTTTTCCCTCTTTTTATATATTTTATCACAGTTTAATTTAACTAACAATCTTTTAAACAATAAAAAAACAGTAATATAAAATTATTACTGTTTTAAATTTTTATCTATTTAAGATTCATAACCTAATTTTTTAGATATTTTTTTAGTACATTCCTTAACTTTTTCAACATAAAAACTCTTAGGTATTTCATCATCAAGAGGTATAGATATACTTATAGCTCCTACAACCTCTTTTTTATCATTAAATATAGGTGAACCTATACAATATAATCCTAATTCATATTCCTCATATTCAACAGAATATCCATTTTTCCTAATTAATTTTAAGTTATCTAAAAGTGTCTCAAAATTAACTATAGTTCTTGCAGTATATTTAATAATTTCAGTTTGATTCCAAATATTTTCAACATCTTCTAACGTAGAATTAGATAGTATAGCCTTACCAGCAGCCGTACAATGCATAGGAGCACGTCTTCCTATTTTTGACCATTCCATAGTATGAGAGCTATTTTCTGGTGAAAACTTATCTATATATAAAATTTGATTACCATCACGTATAACTAAATGTATAGTTTGATTTGTTTCAACAGCAAGTTTTGTTATGAAACTTTTGGCAGGTTGTGCAAAATCTATACTTTGTACTACTCTATTCCCCACTCTAAACATCTTATACGTTAAAGAGTATTGACCCTTCTTATTTTGCTTAACATATCCATTTTCTTTTAAAGAATGTAATATACGAAAAGCTGTAGTTTTATTAAGTTTACTTTTTTTACAAATTTCAGATAAAGGAATATTATTCCCTCTTGAAAGTATCTCTAATAAATTCATAGCTCTATCTATAGATTGTACTATCATTTAAAACCTCCTATTTTATAAATCAAATAAATATTTTTTACTTTTCCAATATTAACAGAATCAATTAATACTTTTCTTTAACCTACTACGTATAAGTAATAATATATATATACTAAATGTTGGTAAAAGCCAGGCAAATTCATACTCACTAAAAGGTAAATAATCAAGTATAACATTCAAGTTAGACGAATCTATACCTAATTTTGGTAATATAGAAATTAATGAAAATAAACTTACCGAATAAGTAGTATATCTATAAACTAAATTATCTCCTTTATATAATCCATCAGTTAAGGTTAAGAATATTATCCATATAGTTATTGGATTCATAAGTAATAATAACGGTATAGTAAAACTTAATATATTATTAAGTCCAAAAATTGATACAACTGTAGAAATAATAGTCCAAAATAATAACCATTTCCAATAACTTATCTTACTATTTTTTTTATAATAAAATTCACTAATACAAGTTAACAAAGATATACATATAGAACTACAAGCAATAGTAAATACTATAGATAATAAAACATATCCAAAATTACCAAAAACATAATATGTAATATCACTTAAAATATCTGCTCCATTTTTAGTATTAGGAAACATTGTAGAAGTTGAACTTCCAAGAAAAGCTATAATTGAATATATACTAAACAATGCTATTCCTGCTAATA
The DNA here is from genome assembly GCA_963539215.1 of uncultured Streptobacillus sp. GTDB lineage: Bacteria > Fusobacteriota > Fusobacteriia > Fusobacteriales > Leptotrichiaceae > CAURNT01. Next base: position 78,521 of record CAUTJT010000001.1, read on the forward strand.
TACTAGATTTTATTGTATACTTTCTTATACTATCATCATCTTCAAGACCCTTATACTTTAAATTTATTTGTATTATAACTCCAAAAAGTATAGCCGTTAAAGCATCTAAAGTACTATAACCATCAAGAAATCCTTGTAACATTGGAACTCTTGAATATTTCTCTAAAGGAGGCGTAAACCCAGATACACCTTTTATCATAGTTCCAAAAAATATAACTAATATTAATGTAAATAACACTGGCGTAAGATATTTTCCTAATTTATTAACCAAATGATTTGGAGTTAAACAAAGCATATATATTATAGCAAAAAACACTATACTATATATAACTCTTATCATAGTTTTATCTCCAATATTTTCAAATATTATGCTATATGATGTACTAGCTGCACGTGGTACAGCGACTAAAGGAGCAATAGTTATATATAACATACTTAAAAAAACAGCAGAGAATTTTTTACCAATTTTTTCTAAGATATTTTCTATACCTCCAAATTTAGAAACTACTATAATAGCTATAATTGGTATAAGTACAGCCGACAAAGAAAATCCTATTATACTAAAATAAAAATTTACTCCACTTTCCTTACCTATTAATGGTGGAAATATTAAATTACCTGCTCCAAAAAACATACCAAAAACCATAAAACTTATCTGTAAAAAATCTTTTATATTTAACTTTTTCAAACTTTTCTCCTATTTATATAATTTAGCATTTGAACTATCTCTATTAGTTAATCTAACAGGTAATCCATAGCTTGCAAAAATATCCTCAGCCTTAACTACTTCTTCTCTCGTTGGAGTCGGAGTTTCTCTAAGCTTATATTCCTTTTTCATTAAATCCCATTTTGGTGTACCCATTTGATGGAAAGGTAATATATCAACACGTTCTACATTTTTAAATTTAGAACAATATTTAGCCCAATTATGTAAATCTTTTTCATCATCTGAATATCCAGGAACTAATACATATCTTAACCATACAGGTTTACCTATTTCTTCTAAATAATCAGCCATTTTAAGAGTAGGCGCAAGATTAACAGAAGTTAAAACTTTATATTTTTCAGGATCTATATGCTTAATATCAAGCATTATCAAATCTGCCATTTCAATAGCTTTTTTAGATTTATCAGTAAATATATATCCTGAAGTATCTATACATGTATGTATACCCTCTTTTTTACACAATTCAAATAATTCTATTATAAAATCAGACTGTACCAAAGGTTCTCCGCCAGATACAGTAACTCCTCCACTTTTAATAAAACCTTTAACCTTCATTATTTCTTTAAAAACATCTTCTGCATTCATTAATTTATGATAATCTTTTAAATTCCATGTATCAACATTATGGCAATATAGACATCTTAATGGACATCCTTGTAAGAATAAAACAAATCTTATCCCAGGACCATCTTTAGTACCAAAAGATTCAAAAGAATATATATATCCTTCTTTTTTATTTTCCATTATAGGCCTCCTATTTTTTTACGTTTAATATTAATATTATATAACTTATTATTCATTTCTGCAAGTAAAAAAAAACTAAATACTTATGTACTTAGTTGAATAATTTAGTAAATGGTGAGCCAGCAGGGGGTCGAACCCTGGACACACGGATTAAGAGTCCGTTGCTCTGCCAACTGAGCTACTGGCTCATACATTAAAAGTCTAATATATTAATATTCTAAAGTCAATATAATTTAAATGGCGTACCTCGTAGGAGTCGAACCCGCAACCTTCTGATCCGTAGTCAGATGCTCTATCCAATTGAGCTAGAGGTACAAATAAAAATGGCGGACAAGGTGGGATTTGAACCCACGACTCAGGTTTATGCCCGAGTGCTTCCTTAGCAGGGAAGTGTATTCGGCCTCTCTACCACTTATCCACACATATCTCTTTCAAGACAATAATTATGTTATCATATTTTTATTGAATTGTCAACTTTTTTTTGATAAAATGGTATTGAGGTGATAAAATGATACTAGCTTTTGATATTGGAAATACACACATTTGTCCTATCTTCTTTAGTGAAGATGGAAAGATTTTAGAAAAATTCAGAATACCAAGTAAAACTCATCTTACAGAAGATGTGCTTTACTCATTTTTAAAAACTTTATCAGATAACAAAAATATAGATTTAACCTTAGTTAAAGATATAATTATATGCTCTGTAGTTCCACATTTAGATGAAATATTTATATATCTTTCAAAAAAATATTTCAATAAAGTACCGTATATATTAAATTATGAAACTACAACTAATTTAGTACACGTAGACGATAGTAGCGAAAGAAAATTAGGTTCTGATAGAATAGCTGCAATTATAGCTGCACAAAAAATAGTTAAAAATAGGCATTGCATTGTAATAGACTTTGGAACTGCTATAACTTTTGAAATGATATATAATAAAGAATATTTAGGTGGTGCTATACTTCCTGGTATAGAACTTTCAATAAATGCACTATTTCAAAATACTGCAAAACTTCCTAAAATAATTTTCAAAAAGGCTGATAATGTATTAGCTAATACCACAGTCGATCAGATAAATCTCGGTATATATTATGCAAATATAGGTGCCATTAAAGAATTAATAACTCAATATAAAAAAGTTTTTTCTGATTCTTTTGTCATTTCAACTGGTGGACAAGGGAAAGAAATTAGTAAAGAATTACAGGGATTTATAGATGAATATATACCAAATTTAGTAGAAAATGGTATACTAGAATTCTATAATCTAAATAAAAAATAATATAAAATAGGAGTAAACAGAAATGTGACTAAATATTTTTAAACTTTCATTTTAAATTTATTAATACACATTATATATTTACTCCTTTTTTTATAATCTAATCCTAAAATCTATAATTACTTATCTTCAGGAAGTATTTTATTAAGGGCAACACCAAATAATGAAGCTAATGCAAGTCCTGATACAGATATATTACTATAAACATTTATCTCTCCTATACCTATACCTAGTACACATATTAAAGAAACTATAAGTAAATTTCTAGAATGTCCAAAATCAAGTTTAGCATCTACCATTGTTCTTGCTCCAACTGCAGATATCATACCAAATAATATAACAGACACTCCACCCATAACAGCTTGTGGTATACTTTGAAGTATAACACTAAATTTACCAATTAAACCTAACACTATTGAAAAACAAGCAGCTATTCTTAATATTTGTGGATCATAAACTTTAGTAACAGCTAAAACTCCAGTATTTTCACCATAAGTAGTATTAGCAGGACCTCCTAAAAGACCTGCTAACATAGTAGCTATACCATCTCCTAATAAAGTTCTATGTATCCCAGGGTTTTTAAAGAAATCTTTACCTACAACTGCACCATTAGTAGATATATCCCCTATATGCTCTATTAAAACAACTAATGATATAGGTGCTATTGCAAGTACTCCAGAAAGAGTAAATTTAGGCATAGTTAATAATTCATCTAAAGCTTCAGATGATAATCCTATCCAAGTTGCTTCTTTAAACCCTGAAAAATCAAGTATACCTAACATATATGAAACTATATATCCCACAAATATAGCAATTAGAATAGGAACTAATTTAAAGAAAGATTTTTTAAGGCTACTTACTATTATCATAGTCATTATTACAGAAAATGCAACAATTAAATTTTTTATTTCAAAGCTATTATTATTATAACCTATCATACTTAAAGCAGTTGGACTAAGTCTAAGACCAATTACCATTATTATAGGCCCTACAACAACTGGTGGGAAGAAAGACTTAATTTTTTCTACACCAAACTTTAGAATAATAAGTGACATTAAAACATAAACAAGACCAGCAGCTATTATACCACCTTTAAGAACTGCTAAACCTTCATTTTTAAATAATAATGCTATCGCACCAATGAAAGCAAATGATGAACCAAGAAAAACGGGCACAATTCTTTTTGTAACTAAGTGGAATATTAAAGTCCCAAGACCAGCACAAATAAGAGCAATAGATGGATTAAGCCCCGTAAGATAAGGAACAAGTATAGTGGCACCAAACATAGCCAGTACATGTTGCAGACCAAGAATAAGTTTTGTTCTGATTGTTAAATTTTCCATAATATATATCATCCTCCTAATAAAATTTTTGCCTAAAAAAAAGGACACTAATAGTGTCCTTAATATTTTAATATAGAATAAACTTCTTTACCTTTTAATAATTCTCTTCCCTTTAAATCATCAAGCTCTATTAAAAAAGCAAGCTCATAAACATTAGCACCTAATTCTTCAACTAAATCTACCATAGCTTTAGCCGTTCCACCCGTCGCTAATAAATCATCAACAATTAAAACATTCGATCCTTTCTCAAAAGCATCTTTATGTATTTCTATTACATTTTTACCGTATTCCAAAGAATATTCAGCTTTAACAGTTTCTGCAGGTAATTTACCTGCTTTTCTTGCAGGAACGAATCCAGCTCCTATATTATATGCTATAGCTGCACCAAATATGAACCCTCTTGCATCAGCACCTAATACATAATCTATTTTCTTATCAATATATCTTTTAGTAAAATCTTCTATTATTAATTTTAACCCTTCTTTATCCTTTAAAGCTGTCGTAATATCTCTAAATAATATACCCGGCTCAGGAAAATCTGGTATATTTCTAATTAATTTTTCTACCTTCAATACATTTGAATTGTCCATACTCTCTCCTATCTTTTTATAATAAGCTTAATTTTTTCAATCTTATTATTATCAACTTTTAATACTTGTATTATATATTCTTCTGTTGTTACTTTATCATCTATTTTAGCAACTTTACCCAATTTATATTGTATATATCCAGATATAGTATCATATTCTTCAGATAACTCTATATCTATACCCAGTTCTTCATTTATCTCTTCAACTAAAGTTTCACCTAATATTTCATATATATCCTCACCTTTAGCACTAATTTTTTCTTCTTCTACATCATATTCGTCTCTAATCTCTCCAACAATTTCCTCAAGAAGATCTTCTATAGTAATCAGTCCTAAAGTTCCTCCATATTCGTCTATTATTATAGCCATATGTAATTGTTCTTTTCTAAAATATTCTAACATATCAGTTAAGTGTTTAGTTTCAGGAACATAAGCTACAGGTTTGCATAAACTTTCAAGTTTAATATTTGCTGCATAATTTTTAGTATATTTCAACAAATCCTTAGTATATAGTATTCCTATTATATCATCTATACTTTCATTAAATATTGGTATTCTAGAAAATTCATGTTCTATAATTTCATTCCAAACATTGTCAAGAATCTCATCTTTATCAAATGCTATTATAGATGTTCTTGGCGTCATAATTTCTTTTACTGTAGTATCTGTGAAATTAAATATACTATGTATCATTTCTTTCTCTTCTACTTCCACATCACTATTTGATGAATCATTAAGCATACGTTTGATATCCTCTTCACTATAATAAATATCTTCCATATTTTTACCATTATTCAATAATATATTTAAAGAATTATAGAATTTTTCTAATACCCATAATAAAGGATATAGTATAAACATAAAAAAATCTATGAAATCTATGCTAAATATCAGTGATTTATATATATCCATTTTAGCAACTACTCTTGCTATTAAATGCATAAATATCAAGAATATTATAAGAGATACAATAGAGTATAATTCTACATCAAATAATCTTAAATATCTACTCATTAGATATATATACGTTACTGTATTTAAAACATTAATCAAAATCCTATACTTTAAAATATTTTTTAAATAATATGAAACTTTCTTAATGTTATTTTCATCATTTTCTTTAAGAAAAGACTTTTCTATTAGCCCTACATAAAAAAAACTTGTTCCAAAGACGTTGATGAGAAAATATATTACAATTGTTATTATTATAGAAATTATTGCATATATTTTTATTTTAAACATCTCCCTTTCAAAACAATTCCTTATTGATTCTATCACATTTCAAAAAAAATTTCAATAGCAATTTATTTAAATAAAACACAAAACACTAAATAAATATCATTATATTTTAAAAAATAATTTATGATTAATATATAATCATTAAGTATTTAAAAAATTATATAATTTTATAAAATGTTATTTAAAAATAAATTAATTTAACTATTATTATTTTATTTAATACTTTTCAAAACATTAATTAATTTTATTTTTTATTCAAAATATTATTCTATTGCTCCAATCCGACTAAAAACTGTTCCTATTTTTAACATTTCACTCCTTCAGTCATTACATTTTTTTACTTTATTAATCAATTTTATACATTTATAAATTTAACATCATATATTAATTTTCACCTTTATTATAAATCAAATTTAATTAAATACCAATATTTTTTATTTTCTTTTTTGTTTAATTTACATTATATATATTATACTAACATGATTATAAACTTATATTTATATTAATTTTCTAAAATTTTATTATTAAAAAATTCAATTCAAAACATTAATAACCGATATTCTTTATTCCTAATTTCAAAAATAACCTTCTCAATTTTTTCTACCATTTCATACGATAGTTGTTCTACTTGATCTAAATAATTTTCTTGAATTTCTTTTTTATTTTCTTTTTCAATTTTATTCATAGCAATATATAAGGCTATTTTACAATGAATTTCTAAAGATTCTTTAATTTCATCTATAATTTTCTTTATTTCTAAATCAAGATAATAATATGATTTTCCAATATTCTCATTAAACTTTTCCTTCTTTTCCAATGGAGCAAAATTTTCTGAAATTTCACTTTCTTTAAAATCATATCCTTCTAAAGTAAATAATTCATAATATTTTTTTAATTCTAATAACTCGTTAACAATAATGTCATTATTGTTTTTTACTTCAACATATAATATCTTTTTTCTTTCAAGTTCTATTTTTTCTTTTTCATTTTCTATTAATTTTTCATCATGCACCTTTTTATAGTTTGAAAAATAAAAGTTTATTAAAATATTAACTATACTCACAAAAACATTTATAATAATAAATATGTTATTAATAATTATTTTATCCATTCCACTAAACTTCTTTCATTTTTTATTTTAAATTTATTATACCTATTTTTATTAAATACTAAAGTCATACTATATAATTAACACCTATAATCTAAAAAATTTTCAATAAATTTTTATGTTAATAATTTATTTAGTTAATCTTTCTAAATTTTATATAAATATATAAAAACGTATATTATATATCGATTTTATTTTAATTTTCTATTAATTAACTCTAAATTTTAGTATTTAACGTTTTTTATTAAAAAAATTAAACATACATCTATATTTAAAAATATCAAACCACCTCTTTTGTCTTTCTTTTTCTAAGAATAAATCATTAATTTTATTTTGTTCTGAAATTAATTCTGACATTTCTTTATAATTTGCCATTAGTTCTTCTGCATCCTTTTGCATATTTGCAACATCATTAAATTTTTCATCTATTTTTTTATTTAATATTTCCATTTTTTTATTTAATATATTCATGTTTTTCATTTGATTATCAAGTTCAAAATTTATTGATTTAATTTCATCTATAAAATCATTTTTATCTTCATTATCATGATTATCAACTATATATACTACATCTTCTTCTTTTATTTTTTCAACTATTTCATCTTTAATATATTTTTCCAATACATCTCTAGATTTCATCCCTTTTATATCCATATATTCTTCATAAGTATACTTCATAGCTAAACTCCTTTATAATCCATTTAAATACTAAAACAAAAAATTTGATTATCTTTCAACATATTTCAATTTTATCATAAAGTAAATTTCAATACTTTTAATCTTATTTTTAAAACAAAATAGGGTTTCCCCTATTTTTATATTACTCTTTTAAATTCATTTTTTGTGCTGCTAAAAGTATAATAAACATCCCTATTAAACCTACACCGAAAGTAAAATAAAGCATCAATATTACAGAACTTTTTTCTATTATAATACCACCTAAAAAATTACCTAATATCCCTCCTATTATACTTGTTATTCCCATATAAGCTTGACCTTTAACTCTTTCATCTTCATTAATAACATCATTTGTATAATATACAGTAGCAGGAAGATATATTGCATAAGCACCACTTTGAGTAAATTGTGCAATATAGAATAAAGAAATACTATTTGTTAATACTGATATTATTGTTATTAATATTTTTATAACAAAAGAAATAGAAAAAATTCTAAATAAATTCACATAACCTAATTTTTTATTTAAATAAACTATAAAATACATAATAGGAAGTTCTACCATTGCTGCTATCATAAGTCCTACACCAACTTCTTTAGAACCTTTTCCTATACTTTCTGTAATATTTAGCATAAAAGTATTAATCAAACTGTGTGTCATCATTATAAAAATTATTCCTAAAAGAACTAATGTAAAATTTTGGTTTTTTTTGAAGAAATCTATAGTTCCCTCTCTTTTATTTTTAACATTTTCAATATTTTCTTTTATCTTATTTTCTAAATTCTTAAAACTTAAAAGTATTAATATTAATATTATAGATAACATGAAAGCAAAAATAGGTATAAAACTAAAACCTATTTTATCTCCTATTCTACCTAAAAAAAATGAAGTTAAAGCAAAAGATATAGAACCTATACCTCTTGCAAATCCAAAATTAATATTATATCCACTATTAATATATTCAAATATAAAAGTATAAAGATATGTTTGCGCATTAAGTAGTGAAATAACTAATATAACATAAAATATTAAAATTAAAATTCTAATATTAATGGTAAAAATTCCAATAGAAGATAACGCTATAAAAAATAATGAATACATTATAAATCTCTTTACCGTAAATTTTTCATTTTCCTCTATAACTCTAGCTACTAAAGGCTGTATAACAACTGATATCAAGGAAGATACAGCAAGTACATTCCCTATATCTGATATACTAAATCCTTTTGCTGATAAATATGAATTAGCAAAAGCATATGTAGAGCAAGAAAGTGCCCAGTAAAATATTTGTATAAATATATATTTAATGTACATATACAATACCTCTATATATCAAGATCAATATCAAAATCACTATCCCAATCATCATCATTTAGATGAACAACTTCAAGAGTTTTTTCATAATTAGTTGATTTTTTAGAAAAGAAGTCATGTTGTGTAGTTTCAACATTTAATCCATTTAATACAATAGGATTTACTTCTCTAACCTCAAACTCTTCATCAAACCCAAGATTCATTAAAGCTCTATTACCATTATACTTAATATATTCTTTAACTTCTGAAGTTAATTCTACATCAGAATAAATCTCATCCGTAAATTTAGATTCATTTTCATATAAATCATAGAATAATTGCATTATTTCAACTTTAACATTTTCTTTTTCAACAAAATCCATTTTTTCATATATTTCTTGAGCAAGTTTACCTACAAATACACCATGTATAGATTCATCTGCTATAATCTTTTTAATAATATCTGAACTAGCAACCATTTGCCCTTGACCAGATAACCATAAAGGTAAAAAGAATCCACTATAGAATAAATATGATTCAAGAAAAACAGAAGCAACTAAAGCTAAATATATTTCTCTCAACGTAGCTTCAGGATTATTAAGAGCTTGATAATAATAATCTATTTTTTGTGCCTTATATTGTAAATGTTGATTTTCTTGTACCCACTTAAATATTTCATTTATTTCTTCAGTTGAAGCAACAGTTGTAAATATAGTTGAATAAGATTTAGCATGTATAGTCTCCATCATACACATATACGAAAGTACAGATCTACATTGAAGAGAGTCTATGTGATCTATAATTTTTGGCATACCAGTATGTGATTGTAATGTGTCAAGAAGTGTTAAACCTCCTAACACTTTCTTATATGCCTCACGCATTTCAGGAGTTAAAGAATGCCATGAATCTATATCCTTTGAGGGAATATATTCTGTATCTATCCAAAATTGTCTTAAATTCTGTTCCCAGAACACTTCTACATAATCATTATCAAGCGTATTCCAGTTTACCGCCTTATATACTTTATTATCCATTATTATCCTTTCTAAACTGAACAACTAATACATTCTTCTATAGTTGATTTTCTAGTTCTTGTATAGTATAGTGATTTTAATCCTAATTTATGCGCCAAAATATATAACTTAGATAAATCTCTAGTAGTATCTGTACTCTTAGTATACAATATTGTAGATATTCCTTGATCTACGTGTCTTTGTATAACAGAAACAAGTTTTAATATATTCTTTTGATCCATATCATATGCTGATTTATAGAAAAAGAAATTATCATAATTTAAATATGGCATAGGATAAAATGTTGTTGAATCTCCATATTCTCTTACTTCAACCTTATCAACTATAGGCATAATAGATGCTGTTGAATTCATAATATATGAAGTAGATTGATTAGGAGCTATCGCCATTCTATAAGCATTATATACTCCATTTTCCATAACTTTAACTTTTAAATTTTCCCAATCTTCTTTAGTTGGTATGTATATACCTTCAAATAAAGATTTAACTTTATCTGTAACAGGTTCAAAGTTTTTTTCTATATATTTATCAAAATATTTACCATTAGCATATTCTGACTTTTCAAACCCTTTAAATGTTTCGTTTCTTTCTTTAGCTATTTCCATACTTCTTTCTAAAGAATAGTAATTCATCATCATAAAGAAAACATTACAGAAATCAAGCGCCTCTCTTGATTCGTATTGTATAAGATTTTTAGCTAAGAATCCATGTAAATTCATAGCACCAAGCCCTATAGAATGAAGCTCTTCATTCGCTTTTTTTATACTAGGCACTATATCTATATTAGTAATATCTGATACTGTAGTCAATGAATCAACAGCATCTCTTACTACTTCTCTTATTCTCTTATTTTCCATAACTGGAACTATATTTACTGAACCCAAATTACAAGATATCCCTCTTCTTATAGTATCTTCTTCATAATAATGATTAATATCAGACACCTCTGTAACTTGCATTATTTCCGTACAAAGATTAGTAAATTTAACTTGTCCTATTTCTTTTAATGCATGTTCTCTATTAGCATTATCTTTAAAGAATATATATGGATATCCACTTTCTTTTTGAGTCTGTGAAATTTTAACTAAAAATTCTCTTGCATTAATTTTTTTCTTTTTAATATTTGGATTAGCAACTAATTTATCATACCATTCATTCATATCCAACTCATCTAAGTATAATCCATATTCTCTAAATACTGTATGAGGATAGAAAGTGTAACAAGGTAAATCCTCACTAGCTAATTCCATAAATTTATCGGGCATAATTACACCTATAGATAAAGACTTAATTCTTATCTTTTCATCAACATTTATCTTTTTAGTATCTAAAAACTCTAATATATCTGGATGGAATACATTTAAATATACAGCTCCAGCTCCTGGTCTTTGACCTAATTGATTAGCATAAGAAAATATATCTTCAAGTATTTTTATTATAGGTAAAACTCCACTTGCACGTCCTTCAACACCTTTTATAGCTTCACCTCTTGCTCTTAACTTAGATAAGTTAAACGCAACTCCTCCACCTATAGAAGATAGTTTCATAGCTTCATCTAAAGCATAACCTATACCTGATAAGTTATCTCCTATTTCATCTAAATAACAAGAAACTAATTCTCCAGATCTTTTCTTTCCTGCGTTTAAAAAAGTTGGTGTTGCTGGTTGATATTCTTGATTAATTAACATTAAGGCATAACTTTTAGCTTTTTCAATATTCCCTTGTCCAAGATAAAGTGAAACTATAGCAATTCTATCTTCATATCTTTCAAGAAATTTTTCTCCACTATCATCCATCAATGCATAACTTTGATAAAATTTAGATGCTGCCATATATGATTGAAATCTAAATTTTTTAGAATAAACTAAATCAAATACTTCCTGTATTTGTTCTAAATTATACATAGTATAAAAATCAATATAATAATCTTTTTTTATCAAATAATCCATTTTTTCTTTTAAATTATGGAAAAATACTGTATTTTTATTAACATAATCTACAAAATATGAATAAACTGCTTCTTTATCTTTTTCTAATTGTAATTTACCTTCAGCATCTTTAACCATTACTTCATTGTTTAAATAAATATACTTCAATTAGCTACACCTCTTTCAAATTCTAAAATTCTTTTAACATATTCTTGAGCTTCTTCATAAGTACCTGATAACTCAAATTTCATAATCAATGGTATATTGTATTTTCTAGAAATTTTATCTCCAGCCAAACCATAATTTTCTCCCCAGTTCATATTTCCACTTACAGATACAGTTCTAATTTTATTAAAATTATTAGCATTTGCTAAAAACTTAACTGTATTTTTATGAACTTGTCCTATTCCTGTTGTAAAAGTAATAAAATGAGCAAAATTTTCCACTACTGTATCAGGTTTTATTTTAATAAATTCAAAATCACTATATCTAGAAATTTTTTTTATAAATCTTTCTACATTCCCTGTCATGGAATCATAATACACTACTATTTTAGAGCACATACAATCACCTTTCCAACACAATATATTGTGTTCAAATTATTTATATACCACTTTATAATCCGTTATTATTATTCTACAACTTTTTAGAAATTTAATCAAGAGATAAAAATAAAATAATAAAAAATCCTAACTATTAAAATACATATGTATCTTTAAATATAGTTAGGAATTACCATTTAAGATATATCAAAATCAATAATCTTGATTAATATAAAATTTATTTTATTAGAATAAAACTTTTTCTTTTATCATCTATGATAAACTTTAAAATCATAAAATTTAAATAATATTTTTATATACCAACAAATATATTTACTAAGTCTTTTATCTTGTCATAAACTTGTTTCTTTTTCTCAAGTCTTGCCCCCCTCTTCTACCAAGAGCTGGTAAAACACTATTTAATTCATTTCCACCTTCTATTACTTCACCCTTTTCTATAGAGTTTTGTATAAATCTCTCAGCGCCTTCTTTTAATTTTTCTTTATTTATTAATCCTTGTATTTCTATATTTTTAACATCTCTTGCATAAATATAGAAATTCTCAACTATATTTTCTAAACTTTCCTTATCTAAAATATCTATTTTATCAATAAATTCAAGTATAAGATTTTCTTTAGGTCTACTTTCCATAGATGAACGTATTAACCTTATAACATCAGATTTCAACTTGTCCACACTATCAACTTCTTTAACTTTATCTATAATTATCTTCAAAATATAATCAAGATTTATTTCATCTGTTTTAAGTAAATCTATATGAAACTCCAAATCATCATCTATATTCCTATTTTTCTCTTCTTTTGCTGGTCTAAACTCTTCTTTAATAGCTAAATACTTACTTTTCATATCTTGCATTTTTCTTTCACTTATTTTCTTTGGTTCATTAACAAATTCATCAAAGTTTTTAAGTACATTATCAAGTTTAATTATTTCGTTAAATAATTTAACAAAAAGTTTTTTATCTTCTTCTAATTTTATATTTGTAAATTCAGGTAATTTTTCGTCTAAATTATCCACTACATTTATAATCAATCAACTACATAATATAAAATATTACAATCTTGTAATTACTGTATTCCTATTGAGTTTAACTTTACCTTTTCTTTTGATATAGTCTTCAATATCAAATAAATTCTTCTTATCATAGTCCTCCAAGAGCTTGTAATTCTTATGCTTTGCAATATCGAATTTATCTGATAAGAACTATCTGACACCTCGAAGCTGAAAAATACATTTACTGCCATCCATAACTGTTATCTCGTCTTGGCTCATCAGCTCTTTTCCTGTCTTTTGATAATTCAGTCCATAGCTATTGGCATTAGACCTTGTTTCCGAAGTGTTATATAGGTTTATGGTTTCTGCATTATCCTTATAAATTGCCTTTAGCTGAGATTGTGCTTACAATATAATACTTGCAGAAATCTCTCTACTTCAGATTGTTGCAATCAATTTTTCGAATTTTGGAATTAAGCCGATATTGGCAAACTCGTCAAGCAAGCACCTTACTTAAACAGGTAATCTCCCTCCATACTCATCATCTGCCTTATCACATAAGAGTTTAAATAGCTGTGAGTACATGATTAGACACCACAAAGTTAAAGGCATCATCCGTATCAGAGATAATAACAAAGAGTGCTATCTTTCTATCTCCAAGAGTATCAAGATCAAGTTCATCTTCTTTTATCAAGTCCCTAAGCTCTTGAATATCAAATGGAGCAAGCCTTGCACCACATGAAATTAGAATAGACTTTTCTGTTTTTCCTATTGTTACTTGTCAAGGACTTTTTAATCAAAATCATCTTTTTTTTCGTCCGATTTTCTCCGAAATTCCCTCAACATTATCCTTTTTAGTTTATCTTGCATAGTTTCACTACTTTTATCATTAAAATGGACAATCACCTCATAAGTGGTTTTTCCAATCTTCTTTATCGTCTTTGTTCCTGTAGTTTGTTCATTTCTTTTTTCTTGCATATTTTCTCCTTTCTTTGCAATAAAAAATGACGATTAGTGATTTTTTCCAATCGTCATTAGCCAATATTTATTCATTTCTTTGATGTTTTTAATTATCCATATCTATTTATTTGATCTTTTTCTCTATTTCGATTATCGGAAAGTACATAATCTAAAAAGGCATAGATTAAATCATTATTTGTATCTTCTTTCCTACCTGTAATTTCTCTTTCAAAGGCTTCAAATACTCCACCTTTTTTTATACCTTTCTTTTTGTTTCAGCATTCCTTTTAAGTTTATTTATCTTTTGATTGAGTAACTTTGCTCTGTTCTATGCCTTTTCTATTCTGTCGTTTTCTTTTTTTAATTGATCAATCGCTTTTTCTAACTCTTTCATTTTTCATTCCTCCGTTTCAATATTGTTGCGTTCCAAATAAAGAAATGCTAAGCACCTTTCTTTGACATAAATGAAATATTCTCTTTTATCTTTATCCACCCAGTATTCCTCCTTTTCTGTTCTCTGATTTTGCTTCTTGAGAATAAAAAAGGAGGACTTCTACACTTTGGCGTAAAATGTCCTCTTAGGTTAAAAACTAATACTTTATATGATTTTCTACTTTGTTGGTTTTGATAAAATGATATTGCTATGTGTAAGCAATTACAAACATAAAAAAGGATAAATATATCTTATGTGAATAACAGAATTTAGTGTTTCCATTATTTATCCCTCCATTACTTAGCTACATATTTTTTCCTCATGAATAAATCTTTTATAAACTTTAAATGCCATCTTTTTTGCATTTATCATTAGCAAATTTTATTTTCCTAACTACGATAACAGCTAAACCAAATGACAAAACATCTGCCACTGGTTGAAGCAAATATATTCCAAATTGCCCAAAGATATTTGATAAAATATATAATAACGGAATATAAAATATTCCTTGTCGTGAAATTGAAATTATTGATGTCCAAAAATATTGTCCAATATTTTGCATTAGCATACTACTAATCGCAAAGTATCCTAAAAGTGGCATTGTAATACATTGCATACGCAGTATCTCTGCACCGACTAAAATAACTTCATTATCATTTGACATTGTTTTAATAAGTGGTTCAGAAAAAATATATAACAAAATAGCCGCTATAATTAAAAATAAAGTACCTCCTATTACTGCAAATTTAAAAGCCTTTTTGACTCTATCATATTGCTTTGCCCCGTAATTCATCGCACAGATAGGTTGAAAACCCTGACCCCAGCCTATCATTATCATATATGCTAATGCTAATATCCTTGAGCTTATTGTTAATGCTGCTATAACACCATCACCGTATTTTGCGGCTACAACATTCAGTAAAATTAAAGCGATACTTGTAATAGATTGTCTTGAAAAATTAGGCATTCCTCCTACCAAAATATGATATACTCTATCTTTATTTATCCTTGCTTTTTTTAAGTCAACAGCAATATTTCCATTTTTTTCTGATAAATTCGTTAATACGATGCAGCCTGTAATTTGTCCTATCAATGTCGCATATCCGGCTCCAATAAAGCCGAATTTAAACCCAAACATCAATACAGGATCCAAAACCATATTGACAACCATTCCTATCAATAATCCTATCATTCCATCTTTCACATTCCCACAAAGTCTTAATTGATTGTAAAGCGTAATAGAATAAAGACCAAACGGAATGCTGATAATAATTACCTTTAGATACTCTACTGTGAAATTCAACAAGTTTTCAGAAGCACTTTCACCTATAAATTTTGACAGCGGTAAAACAAAAAACCATGATAAAATAGCTATTAAAATACCAATGACAATAGCAAAAAGAATTCCAATAGACGATATAATTTCTGCTTCCTTTTCTTCATTTTCTCCAATCTTTTTTGACATTATGTTTCCACTTCCATACCCAAACCAAAATCCAATAGCTTGAATAAAACTCATAAAGCTAAACACAATACCGATAGCAGCTGTCATGGATTTATTATTTAAAATACCGACAAAAAATGTATCAGTCAGATTATAAATTACCATGACGAGCATACCTATAATGGTAGGAATAGAAGTTTTCACTAATAATGGTAGAATAGCATCGTTTAAAATAGCTTTTCTTCTAAATTCTTTTTTATTATTACTTGAGTTCATGCTACAAACCTCTAACTACACCTTTATTACCGTCTACTTGAATCATATCCCCATCTTTATATTTTGTAGTTGCAAAGCCCACGCCAAGCACTGCCGGAATATTAAACTCCCTTGCAACAATTGCAGCATGGCTTAATGCCGCTCCCGTATCAGCCACAACTGCACTTGCCAGCTTAAATAACGGTGTCCACTCCGGATCAGTGAGATGGCAAACTAAAATATCGCCTTTTTGCATCTTATAAAATTCTTTCGGACTATTTATTATGCATACTTTTCCGGCTGTAATACCGGCACTTCCACTTACCCCCTTTAGGACATCACCATTTGTTTCAAAAATTAACAATTTTGATGCATCCCATACTTTTATTGCTAAAGGAAATTTTTTATTTCTCCTATTTATTTTTTCCTTATCAGATTCATTTAAGCTGCCCCTATTCATCACCTCCAAAAGTTCTTTATGAAACAGATTTGCAATCCCAACTTCATAATCTTCACTGCCAAGAAGAATGTAGTTTATTCTTTTGACACATTGTCTTACATAATAAAATAAGGTTTCCCAGATATATTGGCTTTCTTCACGAACCACATGAAAATATCTGAAATATTCTATTTGTTTTTCTATATCTTGATACTTGTTTCCATAAATTTCTTTTAGCCTTATCATTAACTTGGAAAAATCTTTCCCTTGCTTAATCTCATCACTATTTTCATCCGTATTTAATATAGGTCTTAATATATTTATTAGCCTATCAGGATCTTCAATAAATGTTTTTGCAGATAAACAATAGCAATTATAATCAGATTTAAATCCGTTATCTCGCATAAACTTATCTGTTATATCTCTAAAGTCATCATAATTTTCATATAATTCTTTATAACTTTCTCCGGATATAATAGCTCTTTTTAAAGATTCATTTTTTCTTATCTCACAAGCCATTTTATAAATATCATTTGTAACTGCTGATGTTTTGTTATCCAAATTCCAATAAAAATCAAATGATGAATAATTAGCATTTACTTTTTTGATTATTTTAGTGAATTTTTTATCGTTTAAAACAGATGGAAATAAAGCGTATTTGAATCTGTCATAAGCCAATTTTTGTAAAAGAATGTAGCTATCTTCCATAAAATTTTTGTATTCTTCTAATGTCATGTTTTCAAAATTTAAATGCTTAATTTTTTCTATTTTAGACTCATATATTTTCATAAAATCTTTACACTTATGATAGCAATCATTAAAATCTTTCATATTTTTTAAAATCTTAAAAAACTTAAATATATTTTTATTGATTCGCTTACCTGCATCAGAAAAAGTTTGTATTCCATCATCATCTATAATTGGATTTCTTGGTAAAACAATTCCGCCTTCTAATAAAATATTAACTTTCTGATCATTTATTGCTGCCAGATAGTCGAAGTCAAGCGCTCTATGTGCAAAAGGCATTTTTTCTAAAAAAAATGACATCACTTCTCGTGTACTTCTATTGATTTTTTTACCCTTTGTATATTTTTGTACTAAATTATCTTCAGATATGTGATTGATAGAACTTTTCAAAGTAGTAATAGCTCTTGCCTGTAAAATATATACTTCATCATCTTTAATTGCCCACTCAATATCCATTGGCATTTTATAATGCTTTTCAATTTTCAAACCAGACTTTATTAGCTCTGATATTTCCGTATCATTTAATGCTCGTTTTTTTCGAGCATTGTCATCTACCTTCACCTCTACCGTGTTTTTTTCTCCATATATAATCTGTGTTTCCTTGCTTCCAATAGCTACTTCAATAATTTCTCCATTTTTGTCAACAATATAGCTGTCTGCTGTAACTCTTCCGCTTACAACACTCTCTCCTAAACCATAACTCGCATTGATTTGCATTTCATTTTCTTTTTTGCTTACCGGATTCACAGTAAACAAAACACCTGCTTTTTCGCTTTCTACCATTTCCTGAATAATAACAGCAATCGAAACGGAGCTTTGACCATAACCTTGATGTAATCTATAGCTCACAGCTCTGTTACCCCATAAAGAAGCGTAACAACTACGCACCTGTTCTAATACATCATCTAAGCCTCGTACATTTAAATAAGTTTCCTGTTGCCCTGCAAAACTTGCATCCGGCAAATCTTCTGCTGTTGCAGATGAACGCACAGCAACTCTTACATTATCTCCAAGATTAAAATATTTTTCTCTTATTGCATTCTCAAGTAGTGTAGGAAATTTACCGGACTTTATCTTTGTTCTAAAATCATCAGCTACATTTAATAGAACTTTTTCATCATTCCCTGATTTTTTAATTTCATTTTCAATAAAAATATCAATGCTGTTTTCCTTTAAAAAATCTCTATAGTCATCTGCTGTAATTACAAATCCTCTTGGAACATTTATTTTTGCAGAGGTCATTTCCCCAAGATTGGCACCTTTCCCTCCTGCAATTAACACATCTTCCTTTTTTATCTCATCAAAATTCAGTATCATAATATTCTCCCTTTTTAAACTATATTTCTACATACCTGCTAACAATACTCTCTATGTAGATATGTAGTACTTCCTCAAATGTATCTTCATTGAAATGAATATAATTTGAACATAGAACAAAACTACCAACAAAAGCATTGGATAATCCTTGCTTGTCCACAGTTTTTACTGCATTATTTTTGTACCAATAGTCTATTAACCTATCTACAAAATCTCCATAAAGATTTTCTACTCTGTTTACTTTCTTTGAATCTTGACTTGTAAATATTTTAAATGCCTCTTGATAAATAGGCTGAATTTTAATCTTCAGGATAATATCTATGGCATACTTATAAATCACATCTGAAAGAAATTTTTTAGGATTTGTTAATGAATTCGAGAATTCTTTTTCTATGTCATTCAATTTCTGTATGGATCTATATGCCATTAAATCAATAATGAGAGATTCTTTGTCCTTCCAAAAATTATAGAAGCTTCCTTGAGCTATCCCTACTCTTTTTGTCAGTTCTGAAATACTAAGGGATTTTTTCCCTTTTTCATGAAACAAATCAAGAGCTGTTTCTATAATATCTTCTTTTATTTTAATCTTCTCTTCTTCTGTAAATGCTTTTGCCATTTTAAGCCTCCAAATATTATAAATGTATCTATGAATTTTCCATTTTTTATTCATAGATATCATATCACCAGCAAACATAAAAGTCAATGAATATTTTTTTTATTCATTGACTCCTGAGATATATTATTCAATTAAAATGTTCTGCATTTCACATACCGGTATCCCCGCTCTTTTCAAAACCTTTAACTTATCCTGTTTTTTCTTTTCTCTCCTTGCCTTATATCTGTCCTCATATTCTTTTTGCTTACATATTCTTCAAGGATTTTCTTCTGATTGACGATCGAATTGCTCTCGCCTTGTAGTTCATCATCTCGGCTTAACCTCTCATACAAAGCGGTTATTTTCTCATAATTTCTCACGATTACCTCCTTTTGCTCAAATTCTTCAATAAAAAAGAATTAAGCAAAACATCTTTCACTAAAATTGTGATGAAGTGTTCTTCTTAATTCTATTACTCCATCAGCAAGTTTGTACTTTTTATATTGCTTTAATGCAAAGTGTGTGAGCTCTTTCTTTTCCAATGCTTTAAATAGTCTATCAATAGGATTCATATATGTTTCATCATCTTCCCTAACTTCTGAAGCATCTATCATGTCCAACAATGTCATAAAGTTCTTTTCTTCTCTTGGAGCTTCATAGAATATATATCCAATAAGAGCTGTATAGTAGAGTTTTTCGACTTTTAACTAAAAATCCTCACCTACTTTTTCACCCTCCCCCTTAGTGTTTGCAATGATTGTCTGCACTAATTTGAGGATGTCTTTTTCACTTCTAAGATAAGCAAAGGGATTGTACTTCATACTCTTTTTGAAGTTGATGGTATTTAAGATTTTTATTTCATAGCCATTATCTTCAAGAATTTTGCCACACTCAATGACTATTGTTCCTTTAGGATTGTTATACAATATGACGAATGCATTTGCATTAGGTTCGGTTTTACATAAAATCTTATCTTTCCGGAGCTTGAACCACCTATAACAAGTACATTTTTATTTCTTACATACTTTGAATTTACCGGTCTGCTATTCATAGTTAATAGCTCCGTTTGGGTAAGCAAGATATTATTTTGGAACTTTTCATCCATGTATGGATCTATATCTTTTCTTGTTCCCCTGAGAGTGTTTTGTTAAGTACCTTTTTTGATTTATTGACGCTTGTATTTTGAAAATTGAGTAACAAAAAACAGTAAACCTTTTTTGATTTACTGTTGCTAAAACTATTATATTCAATTACACAAACTACGCTTTATCTACTAGATTTCATAATATCTATAGCAAACTTTCCACTTGCTGCAGCAATAGGAAGTCCTCCACTAGTTTGAATCCATTGACTTGCAAGGTATAAATTATTTAAACCTTTAATAGTGCTCTTAACATACTTGTTTTTATATCCTTTCTGTGGATTAAAACTCATGTAGCCTCCTTTATATGCATTACACCAAGTTGTAAATGTAACTGGAGAATATGTTCCAAGTACGATGAGTTTCCCTTCAAGCTGTGGATACTTTTTTTCAATTCTTAATCTCAAGTCATCTGCAAGACGCTGTTTTTCTTGATTGTATAATCTAATATTATTTTTTAGTCCAAACCAATAGGCATAATTTTCATCATTTTGTAAAATACTACATTGAATGACTCTCTTTTCCATTGGAAATAGTGTCTCATCATAATCAAAAACTCGCATTCCACAAAAATTGTGTATTTCCCCTGCAACATCATATTCATCACAAGGGAAAATAATACTTCCTTTAGGTAATTTCAAATCCTCCTCAGTAGCTATTCCAAATGCAACCTGATAACATGTATTAGAAACATATCCCTGTGGATTATCATACATGTACCTAAGATTTTTATCTAAATATTTTTTATCAATTAAGTCATAGAAAAGATAATGTGGGTCTGCACACCAAATATAGTTATCTGATTTAATTACCTCTCCATTATTACCCAGAATACTAACAACTTGGCTATCTACAATATTTATTTTTCCAATCTTAATACCTAGATACAACTTCCCACCTAAGGATTCAAATTTAGCAAGCATTCTACCAACCAATCCAACAGAACCTCCTTCTGGTATAGCTGCTGTGTTGCTTGTAAAAAAAGCATATGATACAACAAGGGAAAGAGCGTTAAAATTGCTATTAAAGTAATTTTTAAACATTGCTCTAATGTAATGATTTTTAAAGCGATTAACAAACTCCTCCATCGACTGCTTTCCATATTCCTTAATTGCTTTACTTGCATCTTTCATGCTCATACCTAGTTTTATAAATTGCAAAAGATTCATATGAGCAATCGAATAATCACATGGTGGCTTTACACACTCTAAAGTTTTGGCACAGTCAAAAAACAAATTTAATTCTTTGTAATCTTCTGGAGCAAGCTCTAAAAACTCTTTTCTTGCTTTCTCTAAATCTCTCCACAAATGTAGTGTTTTTCCATCCATATTCATACAATAAAAATATGGCTCACGATAGATCTTCAAACTATCAGAAATAACTCCTAGATTTTCCCACATTTTATATAGTTGTTCATCCTTATTGCATCCAACAAGAAAATGTATACAATTATCTATATGATATCCTTGCCTGTTCCACCCTGTACACTCACCTCCAGGCATTTTGTTTTTTTCATATATTTCTACTGAATATCCAGCCTGCAATGCATATATTCCAGCACTCAACCCCGAAACACCTGCTCCAATAATTACTACTTTTTTACCCATAATGTTTCAACTTCTCCTTCTTTTACAAAAAAATTAAATTTCTACACTGCTTAAATTAATGATTTTCACTATTTTACTTTTTGTTATATTTTGCCATTTTTATTATTTTTTACCATTTTTTATTATATTATATCATTATTTAATATATTTTAAAATAATCTTTTATAATAAAAAACATCTATTTGGTACACCGTTCTTTCTTTCTAAATCCCATTTTTTATCTTTAATTTTAAAATAATTAAAAATTCTCATCAATTTTTTCCTTATAATTTCTTTTACCCTTAAAACACATCATATTTTAAAGGAAAATAATACTACAAGTTATAAACAATGTAACACATTTTTTAAATTACTATAAAAATTTATATTCCTAATAAAATCTTATTACATAATCACTTAAAATCTAATGACACATATTTTAAGTTTTTTTATTTTGATTTTTCACAAAAATATTGTATACTTATATAAAGAGGTGATATATATGAAAAAGTTTTTAATGCTATTTGCTTTATCAAGTATTGCACTATCAAGTGTTAATGATTTCAATAATAATCATTTGAATAAAAATGATGAAAAAAACTTTGAAGTTGTTAGTTCAAAACTTGCATACTCAATAGCAAATAATCAAAAAGATGTTAATTCTCTTAAGAATAAACTATATAAAATAAACAAGAAAGAAGCAGATAATTTCATGAAACATATTAATGTTGTTGAAAAAATATTTGTAAAAATTTTTAAATCAGACAAAAATTTAGTACCAAAGATAATTCAGTATATTTATTTTGAACCAATAAAAACTGATGATGAAAAAGTACTTTATGAAGAAGCACAAAAGTTATTAGTTGCAGCTAATGCCAATGCTAATGCTAAGATATTTATCAACAACAAAGATGGAAATGCTAATTTCTTAATATCTAAACTTGAAGAAATAGTTGATAAAAAACAAATTAATATTTATGATAATCTATCTAGCAAAGATGTATTAAAAGAAATGCAAAAGGAAATAAAAAAAGATTATCCTGGAAGAAAAAAATTTAACCAATTAGAAGTTAGAGTTATGACTATAGCTACTACTTCAAGAACTAAACAAACTTTAGCTCTTGCTCATGGTATATTTAACAAAAACTTTGAGGGTGTAGAAATTGAAGATTTTTCTTTCATAGAAGCACCACGTAAGACTTTAGAAGAAACTAGTCTTGATACAAGAATAGATACATACAAAAACCTAATTGATGGTATATATTAAATTTATATATAGAAATTTTTATTAAGGAGAGTAGACTATGAACAAAAAAATGATTGCTAGCGTAATGGCACTTGCTTTTGCTACTACAGCTAATGCAGCTATTGTTAAAACAACACCTAAATCTGTTAAACATAAAGGTGTAGAATTAAGTATAATTCATATTAACGATCACCATTCTTACTTAGAACCAACTGAGCATAGAATAAAATTAGATGGTCAACAAGTTAAAGTAAATATAGGTGGATTTTCAGCTGTAAACTACAAAATCAAAGAATTAAAGAAAACTAGAAAAAATCCTTTAGTTTTACATGCCGGAGATGCAATTACTGGAACACTTTACTTTACTCTATTCGGAGGTTCTGCTGATGCTGCAGTTATGAATGAAGGTGGATTTGATTACTTCACATTAGGAAATCATGAATTTGATGCTGGAAATGAAGGATTATTAAAATTATTAGAACCTTTAAAAATACCTGTATTATCTGCAAACGTAATACCTGATAAAAGTTCTATACTTTATGACAAATGGAAACCTTATGACATCATAACTGTAGATGGAGAAAAAATAGGAATCATCGGATTAGATACAGTTAAGAAAACAATAAACTCTTCAAGTCCTGGTGATGATGTTAAATTCTATGATGAAATAGAAACTTCACAAATTATGGCTAATACTTTAAAAGCACAAGGCGTTAATAAAATAATACTATTATCTCACGCTGGAACAGAAAAGAATTTTGAAATAGCTCAAAAAGTTAATGATATAGATGTTATAATAACAGGAGATTCTCACTACCTATATGGTAATGATGAATTAAGAGGACTTGGTCTTCCTGTTGTTCATGAATATCCAACTAAATTTACTAACCCTAACGGAGAACCAGTATATGTTGTTGAAGCATGGTGTTACTCTGGACTTGTTGGAGATTTAGGAGTTAAATTCTCTGCTGATGGAATAGCAAGTATCACTAGAAATAATCCTTATGTATTAATGCATACAGATAAATTACAAGTTAGAAATAAAGAAGGAAAATGGGCAGAACTTGAAGGTCAAGCAAGAGTAGATGCAATAAATAAATTAAAATCATTAAAATCTATAAGTATAGCTCAAGAGGATCCTAAAACTTCTAAAGTTTTATCTAAATTTAAAGCAGAAAAAGATCTACTTTCTAAACAAGTAGTTGGTTCTATTAAAGGTTCAACAATGCCTGGAGGATCTGCTAATAGAATTCCTGGAAGAGACGGTTCAAATCCTCAAGGTTCAGTAGCTACTAGATTTGTTGCTGAAACTATGTTAAACCAAATGCATAATGTTGATTTAACTATACAAAATGCAGGAGGAGTTAGAGCTGATATAGTTCCTGGAGATATTACATTTAATGATGCTTATACATTCTTACCATTTGGTAATACATTATTTACATTTAATATACCTGGTAAAGAAATAGTACAAGTTTTAGAAGAAGCTTTACAATTTGCTTTAGTTGATGGATCAACAGGTGCTTTCCCTTACGGAGCTAACATTAGATATGAAGCTAATGAAAAACCTAATGCTGATGGTAAGAGAATAATTAAAGTTGAAGTATTTGATAAAACTACAAATTCTTGGGTAGCTATTGATATGAATAAGAAATACGTAGTAGGAACTAATGCATATATAGCTGGTGGAAAAGATGGTTATGCAACATTTGGAAGATTATCTAAAGATAAATCTGCTGAACCTACTGATACTTTCATACCAGATGCTGAAAGCTTCATTAAATTCATGAAAGATCACCCTTCATTTGAATCATATACTGAATCAAACGTAATATTCCATAATAATAAATAAAATAAAAGGAGCTTTAGCTCCTTTTTTATAATAAATTTATTCCATTTTCTTTACATGCTTTTTCTATTTCATCAGACCAAATAGATGCTTGAACTTCACCTATATGTGCTTTTTGTAATAAGAACATACAAATTCTTGATTGTCCTATTCCTCCACCTATAGTTAAAGGTAACTCATCATTTAATAAAGCTTTATGAAAATCTAATTCTTTTCTTTCATTTAAATTTAATTTATCTAATTGTTTATTTAACGCTTCTTTATCTACTCTTATACCCATAGATGACAACTCAAATGAAGTTCCTAAAATATCATTCCACACTAATATATCTCCATTTAAATCCCAATCGTCATAATCTGGAGCACGACCATCATGTCTTTCTCCACTATTTAAAAACTTTCCTATTTGCATCAAGAAAACTGCCTTATATTTTTTAGTAATTTCATTTTCTCTTTCTTTTGGTGTTAAATTTGGATACATATCTTCTAATTCTTGAGAAGTCAAAAAGTATATATCATTAGGTAATAAAGTTTTTAATTCATGATATTTCATATTTAAATATGCTTCTGTTGCAATAAACACCTTATATATTTTTGTTACTATTTCTTTTAAGAAATCTAACCCTCTTGATCTATCCTCGGGAGTTATAACTCTCTCCCAATCCCATTGATCAACATATATAGAATGTGTATTATCAAGATCTTCATCACGTCTTATAGCATTCATATCTGTATATATTCCATAACCTTCTTTAACTCCATAACGTTTAAGAGCAAGTCTTTTCCATTTAGCTAAAGAATGTATTATTTCAATATTTAAACTAGGATCTTCCTTCATGTCAAAAGCAACTGGTCTTTCTACACCATTTAAATTATCATTAAGTCCTGTAGATCTTACTACAAATAAAGGTGCTGAAATTCTAGTTAAATTTAAAGCATCTGCAAGTCCTCTTTCAAAAAAATCTTTTACTTCTTTTATTGCAATTTCTGTTTGCATAATATCAAGACTAGTTTTATAGTCTTTCGGGATAAATAATTCCATAAAATCTCCTTATTTTCTTAATTTCTCTATAAATTCATCTTCAGTTAAAATCTTTATACCTAACTTTTTGGCCTTAGCAAGTTTAGAACCTACATTTTCACCAACTATTAAATAATCTAAATTTTTACTTACTGCTGAAATATATTTCCCATCATTTTTAATTATTATTTTTTTTATTTCATCTCTTGTATAAGTATTAAGTTTACCTGTCGCAAGAAAACTATATCCTGTTATAAAAGGATTATATTCCTTCAATTCTTCTTCATAAGATAAATTAAATCCATAATCTTTTAACTTGTATATTATATCAATATTTTTATTATTTTTAAAGTAGTTTAATATAGAATTTGCAACTTTATCTCCAATTCCTTCTATATTTATCAAATCTTCAACATTTGAATTTATTAAATTATCTATATTTTTAAAATTTTCAGCCAATACTTTAGATGCACTTTTTCCTACATAATCTATTCCAAGTGCATATATTAGCTTATCAAAAGTAACACTTTTACTTTTTTCTATATTTTCCAATAATTTATCAACACTTTTTTCTCCCATTTTTTCAAGTCCAATTAAGATATCTCTATGGTTATATAATTCATATATATCTAAAAAGTCATTTATTAAACCTAAGTCTAATAATCTAGCAACTATTTTTTCACCTAATCCTTGAATATTTAGAGCATCTCTACTCACAAAATATTCTATCTTTCTTTTAACTTTTTCAGGACAAACATCATTTTTACATTTAAGTGCAACTATATCTTTTTCTTTTTCTAGTATACTTTTACAAGATGGACAAAGTTTAGGTATATCTATATCTTTTTCATTACCTTTTCTTTTTTCAAAATTTACGCTAATAACTTGTGGTATTATTTCTGCTGCTTTTTCAACAACAACTATATCACCAATTTTTAAGTTTAATCTTTCTATTTCATCAAAATTATGAAGACTAGCTCTTTTTACAATACTCCCAGATAAATTTACTGCTTTAAGTTCAGCAACTGGTGTAACAACTCCAGTTCTCCCTACTTGATATGAAATATCCAATAATTTAGTTTCTTTTTTTTCAGTCATAAACTTATATGCTATTGCCCATCTAGGTGATTTAGCTGTAAATCCTAGTTCTTGATATAGAGAAAAATCGTTAACTTTTATTACCATACCATCAGTTTCAAAGTCTAATTTTTTCCTTTCTATATCCCAATATGATATTCTTTTTTCTAATTCATCTAAGTTTTCACATTTTTCAAATACATCTGTTGTTTTAAAACCAAGTTTCTTAATAAATTCTATAGATTGAATATGAGTATTAATATCAAATTTATCAGAATCAATTAAATAATAAATATAGCAATCAAGATTCCTTTCCTTTACTATATTTTTATCTAGCTGCCTTAAAGTTCCCGCCGCAGCATTTCTTGGATTTGCAAATACTACTTCACCTTCTTCTTCTTTTTCTTTATTTATTCTTATAAATTCAGAAAGTGGTAATACTATTTCACCTCTAACTTCTATATCTATTTCACTATTTAATCTTTTAGGAATAGAAGATATTTGCATGATATTTTCAGTAACATCTTCACCAACATTTCCATCACCACGTGTTATTCCTTGTTTAAGAATCCCTTTTTCATATATTAAACTAATACTTAATCCATCAAGCTTTAACTCAAGTACGTATTCTACATCTCTACCAACAATTTTTTTAACTCTATTATCAAAGTTTTCTATATCTCCTATATTATATGTATTCGATAAACTTAACATTGCCTTATTATGTTTAACCTTTTTAAATTTATTACTAGAAACTCCACCTATAACAGAAGTGGGAGAAGTTTTATCCTTAAGATTAGGATAATCTTTCTCCATTTCTATTAATTGTTTCATTAACATATCATATTCATAATCACTTATTAAACTTTGATCAAGATTATAGTAAAAATGATTATATTTTTCTATTTCTTCCTTAAGTTTTTTATACTTATCTTCAACATCATCTTCTAGTAATTCAAATAACGTAGACATACTATATCCCTTTCCAATTAACTGTATCTTTAGTATTCTCAAACGATTTACCATTCATAAAATCATTAGGATTATCAAGTTTACCTACTATTGCTGGATGATTATGTTTTATTATATTTCCTTTTAAAACATTTTTTTCAAAAACTATAGCATCATTACCCCATAACAAATAAGTGATATTTTCATTTTTAGAACTAATATATTCTATTAATTCTCTAATAATAGGTGTCCAAAACTTATGGTGCATACCTGCACTTCCAACTAAAGTAGTTAAAGATGAATTAAGAAGTAATACTCCCTGTTTCATCCAACTTTCAAATAATAAGTTGGGTGCTAATATTTTAAATTTATTATTTTCTATCATTTTTCTAATATAGTTAATATCTTTTATTTCTCCGGTATATGTCTTGTAAATTAATTTTAATATATTTTTTAGTGAAGTATTTATGCTTTCATCATTCCATGAATTTTTATTCACTTCAAACGCTAGTCCTGTTGCTACTCCTTTTTGAAAATATGGATCTTTACCTAATATACAAACTTTTATATCTTCAATTTTCATTTCAAGAGCCCTAAAAATTTTTTCTTCACTTGGAGTATATTCTCTATTTTCAAAATTAAGATTATTTATGAAATTTTGTATATTTGAAACTTTTTCTATATTAAAAAATTCTCTATATGATTCATCTATATTATATTTAATCATAAATTTATTTATTAAATCATCTTCTATACCCTGTATTTTTTTATATATCTTAATTTTATTATCATGAGAAAGTACATATATTTTAGAATTAAAAGGTACTATTTTTTTTATTTCAGTTTTAAATACATTTTCAACCTTAATTATATTAAAAAAATTATCAGTAATTATTAAATCTCCTACAGAATTACCAAAATAATAATGCTTATTATCTTCATCATTATCTATATATGTAATTTTATAATCAGATATTTTATAAGATTCCTTTACCTCAGCTTCTAAAATATCCCATAGTTCAACACTTCCATCATCAGTTGATGCTAAAAAATTATATCCTATAATTTTTGAATATATTTGATTTACATTAGAATCTATTTCTGTTATCTTTTCTAATTTTTTAATATTAAATATTAATATTTTAATACTATTTTCTAAATTTCTTCTATGTTTAATCAAAACATTATCTCCTGAAAGATACATTTTATATATACCTTGTCCTAAATCTCTCAATGAATAACTTTTAATATCTTTTGACTCAATATTATATGAATACAAAACATTATTTGATATATATACAACATCACCAGCTGAAGTTACTTGTATATTTTCTGTAAATCTATCTAAAATATTTAAATCAATTTCTTCTATTTTTCTTTTTTTATTACCACTTATCTTATGTAAATTTAGGTTAGATATAACATAAAAATCATTACTTTGAAATAGCTGATCTTGATATTTTATAAATCTTAAATTCATACTATTTTTCATACTACTTTTTATACTTTTAATTATCTTATTATCTTTTAAAAAATTTAAACTATCACCCGTAAGTATAATATTGGAATTTAATGGATCTATAGCTAAATCAGTTATATTAAAATCATATCTAAAACTATTTTCTAATATTAAATCCATTATTCCTCCTTATATTTTCAATATTGATACAATTATAGTCGGTACCTTTCCTACAGTATCATTAAAGAATATATTCAATGTACTAACTATAGAACTTTTTATTTTTTCTATATCTTGTATAGAGTTTTGTTCTATATTATTTAATTTATTCTTAACAACTTCTTTAACATTTTCTAAACTATATGATGCATTATCATCTTTTTTATATAAGAAACCTTTAGCAAATATTACAGGTTCTGTAAATTTACCTTCATCATTTCTTCCAAGAGATATAGTAAGTACTCCATTATCTGCTAAAGTTTGTCTTTCTCTTAATATTTGTTCTTTAACATTACCTACACTATCACCATAAATATATACAGCACCACTAGGAACTCTTCCATTTACACTAAAACTATCAGGTGTAAGTTCCAATCTTTGACCATTTTCTGCAAGTATAATATTTTCTTCTTTTACACCAACTTGCATAGCAAGTTCCTTGTGTTTTTTAAGCATAACATATTCACCGTGAACTGGCATAAAATATTTAGGTTTAATAAGGTTTAACATTATTTTTTGTTCTTCTTGACATCCATGCCCTGAAACATGTATTCCTACTCCTTTTTCAAAAACTACATCTGACTCTCTTTTAAGTAATTGATTTATATTTTTATAAGCTGCTTTTTCATTACCAGGTATAGGTGAACCTGATATCACAACTTTATCATTAGGTCTAAGTGATATAGATTTATGAGTTCCATTTGCAATTCTAGAAAGTACAGCAAGTGGTTCTCCCTGTGTTCCAGTACATATTATCATAACTTTATTTTCCGGCATATTTTCAGCTTGTGATAAAGGTATTATTATATTCTTTGGTATTTTTAAATATCCAAGTTTAGAACATATATCAAATATCTTTATCATACTTCTACCATCTATAGCTATTTTTCTTCCATATTTATGAGCAATATATACTATTTGTTGTAATCTATGTACATGTGAAGCAAAAGAAGCAAGTATTATTCTACCTTTTGCCTTAGCAACTTCTTCATCTATACTTTTACCTACAGTTGATTCAGAAGGTGTATACCCAGGAACTTGGGCATTAGTACTATCTGAAAGTAATAAATCTACTCCTTCTTCTCCCATTGCAGCAAGACGACCAAAATCAAAGCCCTCTCCTGAAACAGGTGTTAAATCTACCTTAAAATCTCCTGTATGTAATATAGTACTTGTAGGAGTTTTAACTCTAATTGCATAGCAATCTGCTATAGAGTGCGTCACACTTACAAACTCTACTGTAAAATATTTAGATATTTTTATTTCTTTTCTTCCTTTTACATAAATACATTTAGGTTTTTCAGCAGATATTCTTTCAAATTTAGAAAGTGCTAATTCTAAACTTAGTCTACCTCCATACATAGGTATACCTGAACCTAATTTTTGATAAAAATAAGGAACTGCACCTATATGATCTTCATGACCATGTGTAATAAGTAAAGCTTTTACCTTATTTACATTAGAAGAAAGATAATCAAAACTAGGAATTATTAAATCTACACCTAAATGTTCATCTTCCGGGAAAGTTAATCCTGCATCTATAACTATCATTTCATCTCTATATTGAATAACAGTCATATTTTTCCCTATTTCTTCTATTCCTCCTAAAGGAATTATATATGTTTTATCTGTAATTATCTCATTATTATTTACTTCTTTTTTAGTTTTTACTGTACTTTTTTTCTTAGTTGCTACTTTTTTTGTAATTTTTTCATTCTTTTTCTCTTCTTTTACTACTGAAAAAGTTTCTTTTATTTTTTTATTTAATTCTTTTAATTTTCTGCTCATGGCAGTATCATCTTTTTTTAATTTAGTCATTTTACCCCTCTATATCTTTATTTTTCCATCAAGATACATTAATAATACTGATATATCAGCAGGTGTCACCCCAGCTAAACGTGAGGCTTGTCCTAATGTATGTGGTTTTCTTTCATTTAATTTTTGTTTAGCTTCTCCTGTTATTCCTTTTACATCATAATAATTAAAGTCTTCTGGAATTAATTTTTTTTCTAATTTTCCTTGTTTTTCTATCATTATATTTGCTTTATTTATATATCCTTCATATTTAATATGAACTTCTATTTGATATTCAGTATCTGCATCAAAATTAATATTCTCCATATTTTCTATATCTAAAGAAATATATTTAATATCATCATAAGTAAATTTAGGTCTACGTAATAATTCTTTTAAATTAGTTCCACTTTTTAAACTTTCATCATATTTTTCTAATACTTCTACTAATTTTTTATTACTTATTCCTAATTTAGTGTTTTCTAGTATTTCAACTGCTTTTTTTACATTTTCTTCTTTTTTTATAACTTTAGAATATTCTTCTTCACTAACAAGACCTATTTCATAACCTATTTTAGATAATCTTAAATCTGCATTATCCTCTCTCAATATTAATCTATACTCAGATCTTGCTGTAAACATTCTATAAGGCTCTTCTATATCTTTTGTTATCAAGTCATCTATTAAAGTAGCTATATATGAACTATTTCTTTCAAGAAGTAAAGGTGATTCTCCTTTTATTGAAAGTGCAGCATTAATCCCTGCAATTAAACCTTGAACTGCAGCTTCTTCATATCCACTAGTACCATTTATTTGTCCTGCTAAATATAGACCTTTAACTTTTTTAGTTTCCAATGTATACTCTAATTCTGAAGCACTAACAAAATCATATTCTACTGCATATCCATATCTCATTATACGAGCATTTTCAAGTCCTTTTATACTTCTAACCATTTGTTGTTGTAAATCTGCTGGATAAGAAGTAGAAAGACCTGAAATATATACTTCATTAGTATCAAATCCCTCAGGCTCTAAGAATAAATGATGAGAATTTTTATCCTTAAATTTAACAACCTTATCTTCTATAGACGGACAATATCTAGGACCTACAGAATCTTTAATCGTTCCATTAAATAAAGGCGATCTATCTAAATTATCTTTTATTATTCTATGTAAATCTACATCAGTTCTTGTAATATAGCATGAAAGTTGTTTAGTTGATAATATATCTTCATCGATACTTGAATTAGAAAATTTAAGTATTTTATCAACTTCTCCTGGCTGTTCTTCTAAACTATCTAAATCTATAGTTCTTAAATCTATTCTAGGAGATGTCCCAGTTTTAAATCTTCTAACATTTAAACCAAGGTCTAATAATGACTTGGTTAAATCTTTAGCTGAAAGTTCTCCCATTCTTCCACCTTCTAATATTTTATCACCAACATAAAGAAGTCCATTTAAAAATGTACCCGTACATATTATTAGTTTTTCACATTCAAATTCTAAACCATTTTTTGTTTTAATACCTTTTACTTCATATTTCCCATCTATGCTATCATAAACAATCTCTGTTACTATATCTTGTATAACATCTAGATTTTCTTGATTTTCTACAATTTTTTTCATATTTCTAGCATAGATTTTTCTATCTGCTTGTGCTCTTAAAGATCTTACAGCTGGTCCTTTTTTCGTATTAAGTATTCTCATCTGAACGAAAGACTTATCTATAGTTTTAGACATCTGTCCACCCAGAGCATCTAATTCTTTAACTAAATGACTTTTAGCTGGTCCACCTATAGATGGATTGCAAGACATTACTCCTATGTTATCTAAAGTTATTGTAAACATAGCTGTACTTTGTCCAAGTCTTGCACTGGCAAGGGCTGCCTCAATTCCTGCGTGTCCTGCACCTACAACTAAAACTTTATATTTTTTCATTTAAATTTTTATTCCCCTTTCTAATCTAATTTATTAATATCTTTAAAAAAATAATAAAAATTATTACATTTTTAAAAATATTAATTTATAATAAGGACAATCAAAAGATTGTCCTTATTTCAATTATAACTCATTTAAAATTTGTGAAATATGTTTTGTTGCTAATAATAAGTTTATTCTTTCTTTTGCATCTTCAAAAGTTGCTTCTTTAAATGGTACATCATTAGTTTTTTGAATTATAGCAAAGAATTTATCATTTTTAAATTCAACAGTATCTCCAACATTGGCACTAAATAATTTTTGATTTATATCTTTATTATAACCTATTATAGGTAATGTATTTTCTTGTTGTATCCCTGCAAAACTTTCTATATTAAATTCTTTATATTTACCTGTTTTATCTTCTTTAATACCATCCCAAGTAAGTTTATTTTTATTAATATCATCTATTAAATTTAATACATTTTGTTTAACTTTTTCACGACTAGCTTCACCTATACGGAACGAAATTAATATATGTCTTAATTCAGCTATATTTGAATTTGAACTATCTTTAGATACTATATATATTATATGATATCCAAATTGAGTTTTAACTGGTCCTACTATTTCTCCAGCTTTAGCTGCTGCTACTGCATCTCTAAATTCAGTAACATAATTAGAAATATCAGCTTTCCCTAAATTACCACCATTATTTTTACTTCCTGGATCTTCTGATAATTCTTTAGCTTTAGCTGCAAAATTATCTTTAGTTAATGTTTTCATTAAGTTTTTAACATAAGTTTCAGTTTCTTTTTCATCTTCAGAAGTTGCTTTATATCCAAGAGACACAACTTGACCACCTATAGTGTGAGGTGTATTGAAATCAGATTTATTTGCATTAAATACAGCTCTCATTTCATTTTCATCTGCTTTATATGTAGCAAATAAATATTGTATATATTCATTAGCTATATATCTTAATTGTTGTTTAGGTAATAAATCTTCATTTAACTTTAGTCCATCTGCTAAAGCTTTATCTTTAAATTTAATTTGACCATTTAAAGATTTTTGTACATTTTCTT
The DNA here is from genome assembly GCA_963539215.1 of uncultured Streptobacillus sp. Classification (GTDB taxonomy): domain Bacteria; phylum Fusobacteriota; class Fusobacteriia; order Fusobacteriales; family Leptotrichiaceae; genus CAURNT01. The sequence goes on from CAUTJT010000001.1 coordinate 113,575, forward strand.
TTACAGATGCTATGAAAGCTTCATCATATCCTGTTTCATTTTGTACATAACCATTTACTAAATCATTAATTACATCATATTCTTTATATACATATATATCTTGTTCAAAGAATGTTGTATTTAATTTATCAATTATAGGTTTTATATCATCACTATATGCTTTATACTTAGCATTGTCAAATATACCTTGTAGTAAAGATTCTATATATATCTCACCTTTTTCATTTAAGATAAGTTTTTTAATTTCTTCTTTTGATTCTTCTAAAGTTTTACCTTCGAATTCATTAAATTTCAATCTGTTATATCTTTGTGTTATTTCTTCATCACTAACTTTTATCTTACTTTCAACAATTTCTAATCTTTTTTGATTTAATAAGAAATCTTTTATTTGTTCTCTTAGAGCTTCAACTGTAACACCCTTTGCATTTAATCCAGCAATTAATTGCTTAGCTCCACCTACTTGATCTTCAAGTTCTTTATATTTTGCATCTATTTCTGATTTTGATACTTTAGCAGATAATTGTTTTGTTAATATTTTGTCCGCTGCATTTGTAATTAAACTATTTAAAACATATTCTTTTATTACTTCATCAGGTAATTCAACTTTTTTTGTTTCAGTAGTTTTTTCTTTATTTCCATCATTTGGAGTAGCTACTACTAATTGTTTTAATTGAGTATTAACACTTTCATATAATTTATCAAAATCTTCTTTATATATTTTTTCACCATCTATTTTCAATAATACTGTTTTACTTTCTCTATTAAATAAAAAAGCATATCCTTGTATTGCAATAGGTATTATCATACATAAAGCTATAATGATAGTTATAATCTTCATGGAATTACCCATTTTTCTTGCCGCCATTACTTTTCCTCCTATTTTTAATTATATCTACTTTTTAAATTTTAGACTATAGTATTATATCACTTAAACATTTAAATTTCAATATTTATACATTATATTTATCTTTGTTAATATTTCTTATTATGTAATCTCCAGAAATTTAATTCTTGTAATTTTGCTGAAATATCAGAATTAACAACTGAAATATCATTACTTAATTCTAATTTTGATGCTGTCATATTAAGGATTGCATTTATTCCACTATCTACAATATCTTTTGCAACTGTTTGAGCATATTCACTATTAACTGCAAGTATAGCCGAATGTATATTATTTTCCTTAATAAATGATGAACATTCTTCAATATTTTTAACAATTAAATCAGATTCTGCTATTTTAGTTCCTATTTTCTTAGGATCTTTTTCAAATATTCCAACTAATTTAAATCCTTTACCTAATACATCAATATTAGAAGCTATCATAGTACCCATTTTACCATATCCAACTAAAATTAAATCATTAGTTTCATCTATACCTAAAATATTCTCTATTATTTCTATAAGTTTTACTATATTATACCCTTTACCTCTAACTCCAAACTCTCCAAAAGTAGATAAATCCTTTCTTACTTGTACTGCAGTTGTATTCATTTTATGAGATAACTCACCAGAATTTACTTCAGTTTTAGTTTTAGACATTTCTTTTAAAATACCCAAGTATAGTGTTAATCTTGCAACAATACGATCAGAAATATCTTTTGCCTCATATTTACTTTTCATAACTTTCTCCTTCTATTTTAAAATATCATTCAAATTTATTTGTCTTCCATTTATGAAATCTGTTGCTTTTTGTTTCTTTTTACCTTCTAACTTTAATTCTTTTATTAAAATTGCACCATCACTAGTTTTAACTTTTATGCCATCTTTACCTAAAGATAAAACCGTACCAGGTATTTCATTTCCTGCATATTCTACATACATTGAATCATAAAGCTTTAAAACCTTATCATTTAATGTAGTATAAGCTACAGGGAAAGGATTCATCCCTCTTATTTTATTAAATATATTTATAGATTTATCATTAAAATCTATTTTAGTTTCTTCCTTTTTTATAGGTTTAACAAAAGTTGCTAAACTACTATCTTGCTGATATCTAATAACTTTATTTTCTTTCATTAATTTTATAGTTTCTTTAACACCTTCTGCACCTAGAACTTTTAACCTATCATGTAATGTCCCCAAATTATCTTCCAAATATATTGGAGTTTCTTTAGTAAGTATAACATCTCCTTCATCAAGTCCTTCACTTATATACATTATACTAACACCTGTTTTATCATCACCATTAATTATAGCTGCATGTATTGGAGCAGCACCTCTATATTTAGGCAACAATGATGAATGTACATTTATTATACCATACTTAGGAATATCAATAATATTTTTAGGTATTATCATACCATAAGCTACAACTACTATAAGATCTGGATTATATTCTTTTATCAAATTATATGTTTCATCAACTCTCAAACTTTTAGGTTGTACTATATCTATACCATTATCTAATGCAAATTGTTTAACCGGACTAAAAGTTATCTTATTTCCTCTACCATTTACCTTATCAACTTTAGTAAATACTGCTAGTAACTCAGTATTTTCATATAGATATTTTAAAGTATCTAAAGCAAAATCAGGAGTTCCCATAAATAAAGTTCTCATCATACTCCTTACTACTCTACATCAAATTCTCTTGGTATAGAGTTTTTTTTCATCAATTCTAATTTTTTTCTTATTAAATTTCTACTAAGCGGTGATATTTTATCTATGAATAAGACACCATCTAAATGATCTAATTCATGTTGAAATGCACGTGACATTAAACCTTCTAATAATTCCTCATGAACTTCATTATTTTCATCCATATATTTAACTCTTATTTTTTCAGGTCTAGTTACATTTCTATATACACCAGGTATACTTAAACATCCTTCTTCAAATTCAATAAGTTCATCACCAAATTCTAATATTTCAGGATTTATTATTTTCAATTTTCGCCCTTCTACATCAAGAACAAAAAATCTTTTATCTATACCTATTTGATTAGCAGCAAGACCTATACCATTGGCTTTCTCCATAACTTTCATCATTCTATCTAAAATTATTCTTAAATCATCATCAACCTTATCTACTTCTGTTGATTTAGTTCTTAGTATAGAATTCTCGTAAACATATATTTTCATTTGTATCCTCCATCTAACTTAAAGGATCAACATCTATTAATACTCTAATACTAGAGTTACTTTGATCCTTAATCGATTTTAATAAAGATCTATTTTTCATCATTTCCTTGTTATTTGTTTTTATATATATTACATTTCTATAATCATCATTTAACTTATATATATTAGCCTTATCTGGATGAGATACATAATTAAATTTATCATAAACTAAGGCATATATATTTAGAATCTTTCTCTTTGATTTTTCCTCATTTTTAGAAGAAACTATTATTTTTATATACTTAACAAAAGGTGGTAATTTAACTAATTCCCTTAGTGCCATATCCTCTTCATAGTATCTTTTAAAATCTGAATTTTTAATTGATTCTATCAGATTTGAATCACTATTATATGTTTGTATTATTACCTTACCTTTTTTATCGCCACGACCAGAACGACCTGCAGCTTGAGTTACAAGTTGAAAAGTTTTCTCTCCGGCTCTAAAATCTGAAAATTGTAATATTTGATCAGAATTAATTACACCAACTAAAGTTACATTAGGAAAATGAAAACCTTTAGCTACAATTTGAGTACCAACCAAAATTTGATATTTTTGATTTATAAAATCGGTATAAGCTTTTTTTAATAGCTTATTTGTTTTCATTGTAGTTGAATCCATTCTCAATATATTTTCTTTTCCAAATAATTCATCTAATTCTTCTTCTAATTTTTCAGTGCCCATTCCTAAAAAATTAAATTTATCAGACTCACAATTAGGACATTTTTTATACATATTAGTGCTATATTCACAATGTGAACACTTTAATTTATTAGTTTGCTTATAGTACTGCAGATTAACACTACATCTAGGACATTTTAATTTTTCATTACAATCATAGCATTTAACTTGGATTGAATGAGATTTTCTATTTAGTATAAGTATAACTTGTTCTCCTCTTGATATAGTATCTTTTATATTTTCTAACAATATTTTTGAAATATAGCCTTTTTCATTTTCAAGATTAACAACTTCAACCTCTGGCAAACTAGCTCCATTATATCTTTCATTAAGTTCTAGTAATTTAATTTGTCCGTTTTGTGCATAATAATAAGTTTCAAAAGAAGGAGTTGCACTACCAAATATGACTTTACATCCTTCAAGCATGGATCTTTTAAGTGCAACATTTCTTGTATGATACCTAGCATTATCTTCTTGCTTATATGTATTTTCATGTTCTTCATCAATTATTATGTACCCAAGATCTTTAACAGGAGCAAATATTGCAGATCTTGCTCCTATAACTATTCTAGTTTTACCAGAATATATCTTTTCCCACTCTTCTTTTTTCTTACTTGAACTCATCTTACTATGTATTATAGAAATATTATCTCCAAATATTTTTTTAAATCCACTAACCATTTGAGTTGTTAAAGATATTTCAGGAACAAGAAATATACTTCCTTTTTTTCTCTTAAGTGCTTCTATTATCAATTTAATATATATTTGAGTTTTCCCACTTCCTGTTATACCGTGAAGTAAAAAATATAATTCCTTACCATTTACTATTTCACTATATATTTTATATTGTTTTTCACTCAATTCTACATCTTCTTTTATATCAATATCTTCAATTTCTAATTTTTCAATAGACTCTAAACTCATTTTATCATAAGGCCCAATAAGAGCTAATGAGGCAAAAAAATCAGTAATATAGTATGTATTTATGAATATTGCAAGATTTAATATATTTTCTGGTATTTTAGGAATATCTGAAAGTACTTTGTTTATACTTTTTATCTTAAAATCTCCTATATCTTCTTTTTTACTCTCCCTTATTACTATACCTAATAATTTAGAATTTGCAAAATCAACCTCACAATAAGTTCCTATAGAAAGTTCAATATCTGAACTATACGTATAGGTACTTTTTCTTTTTTGTACATAAATTTGATAATACATATCTCCCCCTATTGTAACTCAAGTTTAATTAAGTCACCTTTTTTTATAACCTTACCAGATTCAGGATATTGAGATATAACTCTACCATGTCCCCTTATTTCTACTTTATATCCATATAAATTAAGCTTAATTATATTTTTTCTAGTTAAACCTTTTAAATTAGGCATTAGATTAATAGCCAAAGCTTCATTTAATTTATTTATATTATTATTGTTATTATCTGTAGTTATAACACCTTCTTCTTTTAACAGATGTTTACTGTCTATATTATCAGAATTAGGCAATATATTTTCATATTTAATAACCTTATCTAACACATCTCTTACCATAGGTAAGGCAACAGCGGCACCATAATATGCACCATGAGGTTCATCAACTGTTACAAGTATAGAATATTTAGGATTGTCTACCGGGAAAAAAGTAAAGAATGAAGAAAAGTATTTACCTGATTCATAACCATTAGGCCCTGCTTTTTGTGCTGTACCCGTTTTCCCTCCAAGTCTATATCCTTCAAGTTTTATTCCTTGTCCTGTACCTTCTGATACAACTTTTTCTAGTATATTTCTTATTCTTCTACTAGTATCCTCACTAACCACTTTACTTTTAATTGTAGGACTAAATTCCTTTATTATATTTCCTTCTTTATCAATTATTTTATCAACTAATCTTGGTTGTATTAAATTTCCGCCATTTACACTTGCATTAAGTGCTGTTAATATTTGCAACTGTGTCATATTTATACCTTGACCAAAAGAGACATTAGAACGTCTAACTTCGGTAAATTGTTTAGTTGTCATCATTTTAACAGAAGTTTCAAACGATGTATCTATACCCGTTTTATTTCCTAAACCAAATTTAACAAGATAATTATAGAATACAGAAGGATCCATCATTTGAGAAATTTTAACTAAACCAACGTTTCCAGAATGTGCCATTATTTTACTTACACTCATAGTACCTGTAGTTGTATTATCATGATCTTTTATAGTTCTATTTTTTATTCTAATACTACCACTTGAACTAATTTGCGTATTTTCATTTATTTTACCATCATCCATAGCCGCAGCTACTGTTATTGGTTTAAATATTGATCCAGGTTCAAATAAAGATGTTATATTATAGTTTTTTATTTCAGCTTTATTCGTTGCTTTTGGATATGAATCCATAGCAAGTATTCTACCCGTATCTGTTTCCATTATTATACCCATAGCTGAAACTGGCGTATATGCTTCATATGCATTTTTTAATACATCATCTAAAGCATATTGGAATATTGAATTTATAGATAATACAAGATTTTTACCCGGTTCATCTTTTTTTTCAACTTTTTGATCCAAAAGATAAGGTAAAGTATACTCTGCTACCCCTGGTGTAAATGGTCTAGTACCTGATACTATTCCATCTATACCTTTAAGATAATCTTGATATTTATGTTCAAGTCCATAAACACCTATTCCTTCTTTATTTAAATATCCAACCAATGTTTCAAAAACACTATTATCAGTATATTTTCTTTCAAATACTCTATTAAAAGATATAAATCTTCCTTTAAAGAATCCCTTCTTTTTTTTCTTTTCATCCTTAATCAATTTTTCAATTTCTTCTCTTTGATCTAAAGTAATCAAAGTTTTTTCAAAAGGATAATATTTATTACCCTTAGCTCTTTTTTCTATTATTTTACTTTTAACTTCTATTAAATCAAGGTCTGTTATAACCTTAGATAATATTTCTATAAATTTATTTATTTCTTCATCATTAGCAAATAAAGTAGGATCTATTATAAAGTTTTGAAATTCTAAATCCTGTGCTATTTCTAATTTATCACTAGTAATTATAGAGCCACGTTTTGCTTTAACTTCTGCTTTATATTCTAAATTTTCACTTATTATACCATAACGAGAAATTTTAAAAAACTGTAGTAAAAACGTTAAAATTATTATACATATTATTAAAGTACCTGATACTATTAAATATGTTTTACCTAACTTTGAATAATTATTTGATTTCATAATTAATTATCCTTAGATATATTCTTAATTAATAATTCTTGAACAAGTTTTGGATTAGCTTTACCTTTAGATATTTTCATAGCAGAACCCATCAATGCTTTTATAGCTCTATCTTTACCATTTAAATAATCTTGTACAGATTCAGGATTTTCATTTATCACTTGTTGAACTATAGCCTCAATCTGTGAAGTATCAGATATTTGTATTAATCCTTTTTCTTTTATAATCTCATCAGGTTTTTGAGATTTTTCAAGCATTATTTCAAATATTTCTTTTGCAATTTTAGAACTAATCTCACCTTTATCTATATATTTAATTAAACTAGCAAGATCTTCAGAAGAAATACTAAATTCTTCTATGCTTATATATTGTTCTTTAAGAACTCTTAAAACTTCTGTTAATATCCAGTTAGTAGAAAGTTTAGGATTACCAGATAATTCAACTACTTTTTCAAAATAATTCGCAAGTTCTATTGAACTTACTAAATTTTGTGCATCTATTTCACTTAATGAATAATTTTTAATAAACCTAGCTTGTTTTTCATCTGCAAATTCTGGCATTTCTTTTTTAATCTTTTCTATTCTATCTTCAGATATTAAAAGTCTAGGAAGATCTGGTTCTGGGAAATATCTATAATCCATAGCTTCTTCTTTATTACGCATAGTTCTTGTAATACCAAGTTCATCATCCCAAAGTCTTGTTTCTTGTATAACTCTTCCACCATTTTCTATAATTTCCATTTGTCTATTTGCTTCATACTCTATAGCTCTAACTACAGCTTTAAATGAATTTAAATTCTTAGTTTCTGTTCTAGTACCAAGTTTTTCGCTACCTTTTTCTTTAATTGAAACATTAGCATCACACCTTAAAGAACCAAGTTCCATGCTTACATCACTAACACCTGTATATTTTAATCTTTCTTTTAAAGTGTTCAAATACACATATGCATCTTGTGGGCTTTTCATACAAGGTTTAGTAACTATTTCTATTAAAGGCATAGAAGCACGATTAAAGTTTAATATTGATTCATGTTTAGTATGTATACTTTTAGCCGTATCTTCTTCAATTTGTATTCTTTCTATTTCAACTCTAATATTTTTATCATTTCTACTAAATTCTAAATATCCATTTTCTGCATAAGGTTTAAAATATTGTGTTATTTGATAATTTTTAGGTGAATCAGGATAGAAATAATTTTTTCTATCAAAATAACTTACTCTATTAATATCACAATTTAAGGCAAGAGCTGCTTTAATTGCATAATTTAGTACTTCTTCATTAAATTTAGGTAATGCTCCTGGCATACCTGTTGATGTTGGAGAAATACATGTATTAGGTAGCTGAGAATCATAGTCAGCATTTGAATTACACCAAATTTTAGATTTAGTTTTTAACTGACAGTGAACCTCTAGACCAATAACTATATCATATTCTTTCATAATCTATTTCTCCTCTCTCTTTTTCATATATATGCCCTATATTTAATAGCATATCTTCTTTAAAATAGTTTCCTATCAACTGTATTCCTACAGGTAAGCCATCAACAAAACCAGCAGGAACTGACATTGCAGGAAGACCTGCAAGTGAAACAGATACTGTATATATATCAGATAAATACATTTCTATTGGTTTACTTGATTTTTCTCCCTTTTTAAATGCAGTAGTTGGTGTTGTCGGAGTTATTATTATATCTACATCTTTAAAAGCATTTTGGAAATCATCTTTAATTAATCTTCTTACCTGAGAAGCTTTCTTAAAGTAAGCATCATAAAATCCTGAACTTAATACATATGAACCTATCATTATTCTTCTTTTAACTTCATTACCAAAACCTTCACTTCTTGTTTTTACATACATATCTTCTATGTTATCACTTTCAGCTCTATAACCATATCTAACACCATCATATCTTGAAAGATTTGAAGAAGCTTCAGCAGATGAAATAATATAGTAAGTTGATATTGAATATTTCATATACTTAAGATCTATATTAACAAGTTCAGCACCTAATGAAACTAAAGTATTTAATGCTTCATCTATAACATTTTTCACTTTTTCATTTAATCCATTAAAGAATTCTTGTGATATCCCTATTTTTAATCCTTTAATGTCTCTATTTAATAAAGAGGCATAATCAGGAACTTCTACATCTAAAGTTGTTAAATCATTTTCATCAAATCCAGCTATTATTCCTAAAGTTTTAGCTATATCTTCAGAACTTCTTGCTATTATACCTATTTGATCAAGAGAAGAAGAAAATGCCATTAGACCATATCTAGAAACTCTACCATATGTAGGTTTTAATCCAATTGTTCCCGTTAATGCTGCAGGTTGTCTAACAGATCCACCAGTATCACTTCCTAGTGCTATTGGCACCTCAAGAGAGGCCACAGCAGCTGCAGCTCCTCCACTTGAACCTCCTGGAACTCTATCTAAATCCCAAGGATTAGAAACTGATTTAAATGAAGAATTTTCATTTGAAGAACCCATAGCAAATTCATCCATATTTGTTTTTCCAACTAAAGGAATATGAGCATCTTTTAATTTTTTAACAACAGTTGCATCATATGTTCCTTTATACCCTTTTAATATTTTTGAGGCTGCTGTAGTCAACTCGCCTCTTGATACAATATTATCTTTAAGAGCTATAGGAACTCCTCTAAGTGGCGTATTTTCTTTTATAGAATCTGCAATCTTTGCTGTATTAAGAGCATTTTCTTCTTCAAGCGAAATAAAAGCACCTATTTTATTATCCACATCTTTTATTCTAGATAATATACTTTTTGTAGCATCAACTGAACTAATCTCACCTTGTGATATTTTTTTCTCAATTTCACTTGCAGTTAAAGTATATATTTTATTCATTTGAATCACCTACCATAACAGGTAAAGAAATGAAGTTTTCATCATGTTTAGGAGCATTTTCTAAAAATTCCTTTTTATCCATTTCATCACGCACCTCATCCTTATTAAATAATATATCTAATTCATGAACACTGTATAAAGGTTCTACATCACTTAAATCAAGTTCATTTAATTGTTCCATATAATTTAATATATCATTTAAATCATTTTGATACTTTTCAAGTTGATGATCTTCTATATTCAATTTACTTAATTTAGCAATTTTCAATATTTCTTCCTTCGTAACCATTTCTACCCTCTTTTCTTTTTTATTTCTATTTAATATAATACCATATTTACCAAGTTTTTTCAATTAAAATAAAAAGAGATAAGATCATTCTCATCCCTTAAATTTAGATTATTTTTTAATTATTTTCGTACCTATTTCAAGCATAGTTATAGCAAGTGATTGTTTTGTTATTATCATATTACATATATCATCTTCACCTAATACTGAAGCTGTCTCTAAATCATTTAAAATTCCATTTTCAAAATCATTTTTATCATTTTCCCAATCAGGACTATAATAATACTTCAAAAGTTTAAAATAATTTTTTTCATTAGCCTTCAATTCTTTTAAAACTTTGTTAACTTTTTTTATAAGCTTTTCATTTTCATGAAGAATTTCTTCCATCATAATAACTCTTTTTCTTTGATCCATAATTCTCCTCTAATATTTAAAGTAAATTTTAAAAAGAAAAAGACCCGAAGGTCTTTCTCTACTGATATATTACATTTTGCTTGAAATTGTTCTGTTTATAACATCTAATTGTTGTTCTTTAGTTAATCTTACGAAGTTAACAGCATATCCAGAAACTCTTATTGTTAATTGAGGGTAATCTTCTGGATGTTCCATAGCATCTTCTAATAATTCTCTTCCAAATACGTTAACATTTAAATGTTGTCCTGTTGCATTAAAGTATCCATCTAATAATCCAACTAAGTTTATTTGTTTTTCTACTCTATCTTTACCTAATGTATCAGGAGTTATAGCAAATGTATATGAAATTCCATCATTTGCATCTTCAAATGGAAGTTTAGCAACTGAAGCAAGTGATGCAACTGCACCATTTACGTCTCTTCCGTGCATTGGGTTAGCCCCTGGTCCAAATGGAGCTCCACTTCTTCTTCCATCAGGTGTATTACCTGTTTTCTTACCATAAACAACGTTTGAAGTAATTGTTAATAAACTTTGAGTAGGTATTGCGTTTCTATACATTTTGTGACTTCTAATTTTGTTCATGAATCTTCTTGTGATTTCTACAGCAAAGTTATCAGTTTCATCATAGTTATTACCGAATGCTACATAATCATCACCTTCGTTAACATAGTCAACTGCTAATCCTTCTTCGTTTCTTATAATTCTTACTTTACCATGTTTAATTGCAGCAAGTGAGTCAGCAACTATTGAAATTCCTGCTATACCAAATGCTTGTGTTCTCTTAATGAATGTATCATGAAGAGCTAATTCATAACTTTCATAAGCATATTTATCATGCATATAGTGAATAATATTTAATGCTTGAACATAAGTTTTAGCTAACCAATCTAATACTTTATCATATTTTTCCCATACTTCATCAAATTCTAAGTAATCACCTTTAATTGGTTCAAACATACCTTCTGGAGTAACTTGTATTCCTTTATTTTCATCTTTACCACCATTAATAGTGTATAATAAAGCTTTAGGTAAGTTTACACGTGCTCCGAAGAATTGCATTTGTTTTCCAACTGTCATTGGAGAAACACAACAAGCTATTGCAAAGTCATTACCAAATTGTGGTCTCATTAAGTCATCATTTTCATATTGTAAACTTGAAGTATCTATTGATGTTTGAGCAGCAAATCTCTTCCAGTTTTCAGGTAATTTTTCAGACCATAATAATGTTAAGTTTGGTTCTGGTGATGGTCCGATGTTATATAATGTTTGTAAGTATCTGAATGAGTTCTTAGTTACTAATGATTTATTATCATCTAACATTCCTCCAACAGATTCTGTAACCCATGTAGGGTCTCCACTAAATAATGCATCATATTCAGGAGTTCTTAAGAATCTAATTATTCTCAATTTCATAACAAATTGATCTATTAATTCTTGAGCTTCTTTTTCAGTTATTTTTCCTTCTTTTAAATCTCTTTCAATATAGATATCTAAGAAAGTAGATGTTCTTCCTAAACTCATCGCAGCTCCATTTTGATCTTTAGTTGCTGCAAGGTAAGCAAGGTAAACCCATTGAACAGCTTCATGTGCATTTTCAGCTGGTCTAGTTAAATCAAATCCATAAGCATTACCTAAGTTTATTAATTTTTTAAGAGCTTTTACTTGTTCAAATATTTCTTCTCTTAATCTAACTATATCTTCAGTCATTTCATCTGGTTCTAAGTTATTATAATCTTTAGTTTTTTCTTCAATTAATTTATTAACTCCATATAAAGCAACTCTTCTATAGTCTCCTATTATACGTCCTCTTCCATAAGCATCAGGTAATCCTGTTATTATTCCTGTTCTTCTTGCATTTCTAATTTCTGCAGTATACGCTGAGAAAACTCCATCATTATGAGTTTTTCTATATTTTTCGAAAATTTCTTTAGTTGATGGATCTATACTGTATCCAAATGCTTCTAAAGAATTTTCAACCATTCTTAATCCACCATTAGGGAATATTGCTCTTTTTAATGGTTCATCAGTTTGTACCCCAACTATTTTTTCTAAATCTTTGTTGATGTACCCTGGTCCATAAGCATCTATTTGAGAAGGTATTTTTGTTTCTGTATTGTAAATTCCTTTTTCTCTTTCGATTGCTAATTTTGGTTTTAATTCATTCCATAATTGAGTTGTTGCATCTGTTGGACCTTCTAAGAAACTTCCATCACCTGTATATTCAGTGTAGTTATTAGCAATGAAATCACTAACATTAATTTCTTTAGACCATTGTCCTTCTTTAAATCCTCTCCACGCTTCCATGTTAAGTCATCACCTTTCAATATTTTATTTTGTGTTTTATTTTCTTTTACAATAATATTGTATAGCAAGGAGATAAAAATTACAACAAAATGGCAAGAAAAAAAAACTCTTTTTTTTCAATAAATCACAAAACCCTTTATATATCATATATTACGATATTATCTTTATTTTAATTATTGTTATTTTTTTATTTTGGTTTCACTATATGGAATTTTTTAACCTAATAATTTAATATATAAATTGATTTTTAATCAAATATATAGTATAATCAATTTGTAATTATAACTTAATTTTAGGAGGAATTTAAATGAAATTAGTATTAGTACGTCATGGTGAAAGTGAATGGAACTTACAAAATAGATTCACTGGTTGGATTGATGTTGATTTAACAGAAAAAGGGGTTTCTGAAGCAAAATCTGGTGGAAAAGCATTAAAAGATGCAGGACTTAAATTTGATGTTGCATTTTCTTCATACCAAAAAAGAGCTAACAAAACATTAAATTATATACTAGAAGAAATTGATCAATTATATCTTCCAGTATTCAAATCTTGGAGATTAAACGAAAGACACTACGGTGCTTTACAAGGATTAAACAAAGCAGAAACTGCTAAAAAATATGGAGATGAACAAGTTCATATCTGGAGAAGAAGTTTTGATGTTGCTCCTCCTTTAGTAAATACTGACGATAAAGAAAACTATCCTAAGTTCCAAGATAGATATAAAGATATACCTGATGAAGAATGTCCACGTGGAGAAAGCTTAAAAGATACAATTAAAAGAGTTTTACCTTACTGGAATTCTGATATATCTAAACAAATAAAAGAAGGAAAAGATGTTTTAGTTGTTGCACACGGAAATAGCTTAAGATCATTAATCAAATATTTATTAAACATCGATGATGTTAAAATATTAGACTTAAACTTAAAAACTGGTTTCCCTTACATATTCGAAATAAACGAAAATTTAGAAATAGTTTCAGCACCTGAATTATTCTAATATATAAAAGGCAAGTAGAAAATAATCTACTTGCCTTTTTTTAAAATTTAATAGTTAATCCTAAACTATTTTTTAATAATAAACCATCAAAATTTAAACCTCTAAATTTAAGTGGTAGCATAATACTTGCATCTAAACTCATATTTTTATTCAAATTATATACAACAGATAAATCCGGAACTATATATTGTATAGGTTTAAGCCATCTACTATCTCCTGATTTTTCTTCAGTTTCAAAATACTTATCTACACCATTATCAAATAAATGTTTAGAAAATTTTCTAATATCTACTTTTTCTCCAGCTTTTATATCGTCAAATTCTCTGTTTCCTGTTATAGGCGCATCAGATTTCTTAATCAAATTATTCAAATTATCTCTCTTAAATACTACTAACTTTTCTGGCGCATTTATATATCCCATAAACTCAAAATCAGATACATATCTTATCCCAGTAAAAATATTAAACTTATCATTTAATAGATTAAATTTATTTTTTAGAGATACATCAACATTTATGGCAAATTTATTATATTTAATATCTTCAAAACTAACATATTTATTAACTAAATTTAATTTAGCTAATAATCTTGTATTTAAATCACCATACATCAATGTATTATTTAAGCTTAATTTATTCATTCTTTTATTAAATGTATCATCTAATTCCATTCTATACACTAAATTCTTTTCTTTATTTATATAATTTATAGCCAAATTAAATCCTTCGCTATATTTACCTGGTGTATATTTTTCAATTTTTTTACTATATAGCTTTTCCATTTCTTCTCTTTTAACATCATATTCAGATTTTAAGAAATGCATTCCAGCAAATACATCTAAATTCTCTACTCTTTCCGGAGTATTCAATATCTTATTTATATTACTAATAGATGTATTTATAACGGGTTTTAACAATTCAATAGATGGATTTACTATATTTTCATTTAAATTATTAACTTTATTTGCTATATTAGATATCTTTGAAACTAATGTTTTTATAGTACTTATATTATCATTTATTTTATTCAAAGGTGCAGCCACTATATTTGCAGTTGAAGTCGCTTGATTAATTATTTTAGCAATATTTGCTAAACCACTAATAGCATTATTAAAATTAAAATTAGTAAAATCGTTATTTATATCACTAGCCGTCTTTTTAATATCTTCTATAGTAGTCTTCATATTATCACGAGCTTCCTTAACACTTTTTGCTAACTCAAGACCTTTTTCAATTTCATCCATTGAATTAAGAGTATCCTCTATTAATTTTTTATTTTCTCTCAAAATATTTAGTCTCTTTAATTGTTCAGGATCTGTTGTATCAACTATATTTTCAGCCAACTTTTCAGATTCATTAAGTAATTTAATAATATTATTTTTATTATTTGCTACCATTTTTTGAACTTTTTCTATTTCAGGCATAAGATTAAGTATAGTGTCAGCTTGATTATATCTATAAACTAACTGATTTTCAATTTTTTTATATTCATTTATAGCTGAAGTGTAACCTTTTTTAACTTTATTTTCAACATCATAATAAGAATTTTTTGTTCCTCTAGCTGTCTCATTATACCCAACTTCTGCAAGTCTTTTAGTTTCTGCAAAAGATATCCTTACACTTCTACCTGTTTCTTGTGTTGAAATTTTTAAATCTTTATCTTTTGTACAAGCCCAAGGCCACCAAGATTGAGAACATTCTTCTCTTTGTTTTTTTAATGTAGCAATATAGTCATCTATTTCTTTATTAATAGCTTTTTTCTCATTCTCATACTTAGTATTTACATCTTCAATAATTTTATTATATTCCTCATCATTTTTATTTTTCTTATCTTCTAATTCTCTTGTTAATTCATCTTGTCTATGCTTGAAATTTTCTTCGGTAGTATTTTTAATATCTCCATAGTTTTTATCAATTTCATTCCATAAAACACCAGCTTCAGTATATTTATGTATATTAGGTGTTAATTCATTTATTAACCCTGGAATAAAGTTAGTACTTTCTACAAAATCTTTAGATGAAACAACCTTGTTAATTCCAGATAAATATTCTATAGGGAAAGCAAATGCTAAATCATCAATAAAACTAAAACTAGGTTTTTTTACTTTATTTTCTGCATCATTACTTCCAATATTTTCTGAATTATTAGATTCTTCTATTTTTAGGTTATTATAATTTTTTTTATCAGAATTAGCTAAATAATGTATATTGGGTAATATATACTTAGTTAATGAAAAATTACTATTAGATTGTTCCTTGCCACTATTTAGTTTTTTAAATAATCTTTCAATAATAGGAGTTGCAAATTCTAAAGCACCCTCTGTTGTTTGGAATTTTTTATCTAAAGCTATAAATTTATCTTTTTTTTGTATTAAATATGAAAAATCATCTAGAGTTATATCTTTTTTAGTAAGTAAACTCATTATTCTATCATCCAAATCATGTTTAATATCAACTAAAGATTCATTAATTATATATTTAAATATATTCTCTCCATAAAGTATTCCCGTAGGATTTCCAATAGCACGAATAGAACCTTTTTTACCATTTAGATATCCTTTTCTTATATTTCTTTCTTCATTAAGTTCCCAATTTTTAAAATATTCTACTTTATCAACTCCAGGAGATAAATTTATTAAATCTTTTTTAAATTCATCAACAGCTAAAAGATCATCTTCATAATTACTGTATCTATATGATGTAGTTATATCCATAATTTCATTATTATTATTATTATTATTATTATTTATTAAACTATATTTTATACTAGGTTTAATTTCCAAATTACCTATAGAATCTATAGAATATGATAATTCAGGTTTAAGTTCCATATTAAAAGGACTAATAGTTCCTTTACTTTCAAATAAAAAATCTTTTTTATTTCCAATTGTATCATCATACCTAAATTTATCTAGACCTGATATTTTTTCACTGTATCCTTTAAAATACATATTATTATTCATTTTTAAATAATCTTTATCAACATCTAAACTAATACGAGCCTTAGTTGGTTTATCTATATTTCCCATATTCTTAGGCTCACTATAAAGTTTTACGCCTATTTTAGTATCGTAATCCTTAATATTTATTTTAACATCACCTAATGTTACGTCAAAAAATATAGGAAGTTCAAGTTTATTTATTTTTTTATCATCTTCTTTATTGGCATCTTGATTATTTTGATTATTATCAGCATTTCCATTATTTGAATTATTATTTGAAAACTGCTTTCTTATTTTTCTAATATTTGAAACAAAGTCATCAACTGCAGTAGATTTATCTTCACTATATATATTTTCTCTATCTTTTAGCATTTTATACATCTTTAATTTATCTACATTTATATCAAGACCCTCAATTCCAGTTGAGATACTTCCTCCAATTCTTGATTCAACTTCAATATCTAAAGCAAAAGAATTAGATGCTAATATTAATGCTATTATTAAATATTTTTTATTCATATATCTCCTTTGCACAAAAACCTATCACTTCTTTTTAGAAATGATAGGTCTTATCTTTTAATTATTTATTGTTTCTAAGAAATACAGGAATCCTTTTCTTCCAACTTCATTATTTTTATAAACTCCACAGTCTTCTAAGACTTTTTCAAATGTTGAACCTATGACTTTTTGTATTGATTCATCTAAGAAATAATCGTTAGCTATCATATCATCTGTAAAATTATTTTTTACCCAATCTATGTGTTTCTTTAAATCAGAATTTTCTTCCATCATTTCTAAAACATCTTTAACATTTCTTATACTCATAAATAACTGTTCTAATTCTTCCATTTCATGTTTTAATCTTCCTGGAAGAACTGCAAGTCCCATTACTTCTATTAATCCAATATTTTCTTTTTTAATAGAATGATATTCAGGATGTGGATGGAATAAACCTAATGGATATTGCTCTGTAGTTAAATTATTTCTTAAAACTAAATCCATTTCAATTTTTCCATCTTTACTTCTAACTATAGGTGTTATTGTGTTATGTCTAACATCTCCACTAAACGCCTTAATATCATTTTCAAAATCTGAATGGTTAATCCATTTTTGTAATACTTTATCTGACAATTCAAGTAATTTTTCCTTATCTTTAAATTCAGCTCTAAGTCTTAAAACAGATAAAGGCCAATTAACTATACCAGCTTCTATTTCTTCATATCCCTTAAAATTAAATTTTGAAGAAATTTTTGCATCTGCCATCGCAAAACTATGTTTCCCAGCTTGGAAATGATCATGAGTCAATATAGAACCCCCAACTATAGGAAGATCTGCATTAGACCCGATGAAATAGTGTGGGAATAATTCAACAAATTCTATCAATCTTCTAAATCCTGATTTATCTATTTTCATAGGTCTTATTTCACTTGAAAATACTATAGAATGTTCATTATAGTAAGTATATGGTGAATATTGGAAATACCAATCTTCATTAGTTAAATCTAGTTTAATAATTCTATGATTTTGACGACCTGGATGATCAATTCTTCCCATATAACCCTCATTTTCTTTAGCCAGTAAAGATACAGGATATCCACTTTTTTTATTATTTTTTAAAGCAAGAGCTATCTCTTTAGGATCTTTTTCAGGTTTAGATAAATTTATTGTAATCTCAAGTTCACCATATTTTGACTTGTATTTAAATGCCATATTTTTAGCAATCCTATCAGTTCTAATATAGTTACTTTTTTGAGAAACTTCATAAAAATATTTAGTAGCATCTTCTTTTTTATTATTATACTTTTCCCAAAATTCTTTAGTAATTTGTGAAGTTCTTGGAACTATTATACCCATAAGTTGAGAATTTAAAAGATCTTTAAATACTAAAATATTTTCTTTAAGAATTCCATTTTCTCCAGCCCAATTTGTTATATTATCTAAAATTTCACAAGGAAATTCAAGGTTTGAAACATATTTTACAAATTCTTCTCTTTTTTCTTTACTAAATAAAGTATAATCTTCTATTTTTAAAGCTTCTAACACTTTATTTCTAACTAAAACTTCATCAAGCGAATCTATAAATCCATTTTGTATACCAAATAGTATTAACTTTTCTATTTGTTCGTAAATTTGCATTTCTATCTCCTAATATTTTCTATTTTTTTCCCATAACCATGCTGACTTCACTATATCATCTAAACCATATTCTGATTCCCATTTAAGTTCAGATATAAGCTTAGTTGGATCAGCAATAAGAAGCGCTGGATCTCCAGGACGTCTATCAGATTCAATAACTTTAAAATCAACTTCAGTTACATCTTTAACTGTATTTATTATTTCTCTAACAGAATAACCTTCACCATTCCCTAAATTATATTCTAAACTTTCATTTTCACCAAACATTTTTTCCATAGCCATAATATGTGCTTTAGCTAAATCATAAACATGTATATAATCTCTAATACAAGTTCCATCTTTAGTTTCATAATCTGTTCCAAAAATTTTAACACTTTCACGTCTTCCATTAGCCGCTTCTAATATTACAGGTATTAAATGTGTTTCAGGGTTGTGAGATTCTCCTATTAAACCATCCATATCACTACCACAAGCATTAAAGTATCTTAATATTACTGATTTTAATCCATAAGCTTTTTCAAAGTCTTTAAGTATTATTTCCACCATTCTCTTTGAACTACCATAAGGATTTATTGGATTTTGAGGATGTTTTTCATTAATTTTAGAACTTTGAGGTTCTCCAAAAGTAGCTGCTGTTGAACTAAATACAAAATATTTAATTTTAGATTCTACCATTTGATTTAATAAATTAATTACTTTTCCTACATTATTTTCATAGTATTTACCTGGATCAATTACTGATTCTCCAACTTCTATAAAAGCAGCAAAGTGCATTACTATATCAATTTTTTCATTTTCAAAAACTTCTTTTAATTTATCTCTATCTCCTAGATCACCTTCTATTAATTTAACATCTAAAATTTCAGAAACCTCTCTATGTCCTTTAGATAAATTATCATATATTATTACGTTATATTTTGCATCTTTTAACATTTTCACAGTATGTGAACCTATATACCCTGCTCCTCCTACTACTAAAACGTTTCTCATTTTATCCTCCTTATTTATTCTACACTAAATATATACTCTATTTCTTCATAATAAGGAGAAATAGGTGTAGTAAGCTTAGAATCAAATTCTTCTATATTTATTCCATTTTGATAATTTTGAGCTTCTAATGCAACTCCTAAATATCTTGTATTTTTATCTATATCATCAAATGCATTAACATCGTCAAGATAATTACCAGTATATACAACAAGAACATTTTGACTTGTTTTAAGTGTCATCTTTATACCTGATTTTTCAGAATAAAGTGTTGCTGCTATATCATCTTTATTAAGTACAAATCCATGATCTATAGCTCTAGTAATCTCAAATTGTGTAGATCCTTTTTCAATATTTTCTTTTATTCTTCTAGGCTTTGTAAAATCAAAAGCTGTATCTTTAACATCTACTAATTTACCATTAGGTATCATATTTGGTTTAACTTCACAAAACTTATTTGAATTAATCATTAAATATTGATTATCTCCATTTTCAATTAAATTTCCTGATAAATTGAAGTAAGAGTGATTAGTCATATTTACATATGACTTTCTATCACTCGTTGCATAAAACTCAATTTTTAAACTTGATTTTTCATCAATGAAATATCTAATATAAAATTTCATATTTCCTGGATGTCCACCTTCTAAATCATTCCAAGAATATGAAAGTTCTATACCTTTCATATCCTTGTAAGATATTTCTTCAACATCAAAAACTTTTGATGTTAAAGCATCTTTTCCACCGTGATTAGCATGCTCACCCGAATTAATTTCTAAATGATACTGACTATCATTTATTTTAAAAATACCATTATCTATTCTACCTGATGTAGGCCCTATTATAGCTCCTGCATAACTTGGATCAGATATGTATTTTTCAAAAAAGTCATAACCTAAAACCACATTTACTTTTTCGTTATTTTTATTCTTAGTTAATATTTTATTAATTATTCCACCTAAGTTTAATATATGTACTTCAAAATCTTCATCATTTTTAAGTATATATCTGTATACATCTTTGTTCTCAAGTTTACCAAGATGTACACTTTCTATACTAATCATAATTTTCTTGCCCCATCACCTATATTTGCTATATAGAAGTCTGCAACAAGACCTGTTTTCTCTGTATACTTTCTACCTACATTTTTAATAAAATTGTCAACTTTATCTTTCTTAACTATACTTACTGTACATCCACCAAAACCTGCACCTGTCATTCTAGATCCTATAGTACCTTCTTCTTCCCAAGCTGCTTCCACAAGAGAATCCAGTTCAATTCCTGTTACTTCATAATCATCTCTAAGTGATACATGTGAAGCATTCATTAATTTACCAAATAGTTCTATTTCTCCTTTTACTAAAGCATCTTTAGCTTGTAAAGTTCTTTGATTTTCATATACAGCATGTTTTGCTCTTCTCTGTCTTACTTCAGATTTTATAAGGTGTTTATTAGCTTCAAATTGTTTTTCTGATAATTCACCAAGAGAGTTAATCTTAAGTACAGTTTGTAATTCAGCCAATGCTTCTTCACATTCTGAACGTCTCTCATTGTACTTAGAATCTGCAAGTCCACGTCTCTTATTAGTATTTGAAATAACTACATATTCATCTTTTAAAACTATAGGTACTAATTCATAAACTAATGTATTACAATCAAGTAATATTGCCTTATCTTTTTCTCCAAATCCTACTGCAAATTGATCCATTATACCTGAATTTACACCAATAAATTCATTTTCTGTTTTTTTACCGTATTTAACTATATCTAAAACAGATACATCAAATCCAAATTCATATTTAATCATAGTTCCTATAACCATTTCAACTGATGCAGATGAAGAAAGACCAGCACCATTTGGTATATTTCCTTCAAGCAATACATCAAACCCATGAGATATATCATATCCATTATCTATAAACGCTTTAAACATACCTTTTGGATAATTTACCCAATCATGTTCTCTAACATTTTTCAAATCAGTTATATCAAATTCAATTATACCTAATTTTTCAAAATTAATAGAATAAAATCTACATTTTTTATCTTCTCTTTTTGCTACAAGAGCTGTAGTTCCCTTGTCTATTGCACAAGGAAACACATTACCTCCATTATAGTCTGTATGTTCTCCAATTAAATTAACTCTACCTGGAGCAAAATATTTATTCTCATATTTTCTTCCAAAAACTTCTTCAAATTTTTTTTCCATTTTTTTCACCTATGATTTTCTATTAGTTTCTCTTCTTGTATTTCAACATGTCTATACCAACAGCAACTATTATTATTAAACCTTTAATTATATATTGCCAATAAGGATTTACACCTATATATGTTAATCCATAGTTTATCATAGTAAATATTATAACCCCAGTAACAACTCCTGAAATTTTTCCAACTCCTCCTGAGAATGAAACTCCACCAACAACACAGGCAGCCATGGCATCTAATTCATAAAGGTTACCTAAGTTATTTGAAGCAGAACCAATACGAGCAGCTTCTAAGAATCCACCCATAGCATACATAACACCAGCTATTACATAAACTATTATTAAAGTTTTAGTTACATTAACACCTGATACTTTAGCAGCTGCAGGGTTACCTCCTACTGCAAATAAGTTTTTACCAAATATTGTTTTATTCCATACTATCCACATAACTACTATAGCTATAACTGCATATACTATTAATTTAGGGAAGTGGAAAGTACCTATTTGGAAACTACTAACTATTGAACTATAGCTATCACCAAAACCAGCAACTGGAGTAGATCCTGTATAATCATAGTATAAAGAGTTCGCTCCATAAGCTATAATCATCATACCCATAGTAGCAACGAAAGGAACTATATCAAATTTAGATACAAGAATACCATTTATTCCACCTATAATTCCACCTATAATCATTACGATTAATAAAGTAATTAAACAAACAAATAAAGTAGGATTTTTATCAAAACCTAATGTTTTTCCAATACTAGACATAAATCCAGTAGAATCCATAAATTTATATATTCTGTTAGGGTTTGCAACTGATTGTAAAAGAGTTGCTGAAATTAACCCTGCTATACCTATTTGACGTCCAGCTGAAAGGTCAGTACCTTGAGTAACTATTATTCCTGCTATACCTAATGCTATTATCATCTTAACTGATGATTGTTGTAAAATATTTATTAAGTTTCTAAAGCTTAAAAATGATCCATCTTTAATTATTATAAGTACAAATAGTATTAATAAAACTATATATATACCTCCATTAATTAAAATATTTTTAGCTTTTTTCACTGTTTCTCCATCAAATTTTATATTGCTTAATTGAGATTTGTCCATTTTTTCCTCCTATAAATACATAGCTGTTAATTTCAAGATTTCTTCTTGATTAGTATCTTTAGTATTAACAATTCCTGCTATTCTTCCATTACTCATTACTATAATTCTATCAGTTATCCCTAATAATTCTGGCATTTCTGATGAAATCATAATAATTCCTTTATTATTTTTAGCAAGTTCTATCATTAATTGATAAATTTCAAATTTAGCTCCAACATCTATTCCTCTTGTTGGTTCATCCATCATTAGTATTTCAGGTTCAGTTAATAACCATCTTCCTATAATTACCTTTTGTTGATTACCTCCAGATAATGAACCTATACTTGTACTTTGACTTGGAGTTTTAACCTTCATAGAGTCTATAACCCATCTTGTATCTTTAGATGTTTTTGAATCACTTAATAATCCAAATTTTGAATATTTCTTTAAATTAGATATTATTGAATTAAATTTAATATCTAACATAGCAAATATACCAGTTGAACGTCTTTCTTCTGTTATTAATGCTAATCCATTTTTTGTAGCTTCATTTGGTGATTTAATTTTAACTTCCTTGCCATGTATCTTTATACTTCCTTCATAATTACCTCTAATACCAAATATTGTTTCAACAATTTCAGTTCTCTTAGATCCTACAAGACCTGCTATACCTAAAATTTCACCTTTATGTAAATCAAAGCTTACATCTTTAATATCTTTTGTAGTTAATCCTCTAATTTCCATTATTGTATCACTTGGCTTACTGTCTTTATCAGGGAATCTATTACTTAAATCTCTTCCAACCATCATATTTATTATTTGATCTGTTGTTAAATTTTCCACCTTAGAAGTTGAAACCCACTGACCATCTCTAAGTATTGTTATTTCATCACATATTTCTTTAATTTCTTCCATTTTATGTGATATATATACTATTCCTATTCCACTACCTTGTAATTTTTTTACTATTCTAAATAAATGGTGTACTTCATTTTCTGTTAAAGATGAAGTAGGTTCATCTAATATTAATACTTTTGAATTATATGATACTGCTTTTGCAATTTCTAACATTTGCATTTGTGATACACTTAAAGTAGCAACTTTTGCACGTGGATCAACATCTATGTCTAAATCATCAAATATTTTTTTAGTATCTTTATACATTTTTTCTTCATCAACTAATCCATGTTTAGTTGGATATCTTCCAAGCCAAATATTATCCATAACATTTCTTTGAATAACTTGATTTAATTCTTGGTGAACCATTGATACTCCATGTTCAAGAGCATCTTTTGAATTCAAGAAACTAATTTCTTTTCCTTCTAATTTAATTTCACCTTCATCTTTTTTATATATACCAAATAAACATTTCATTAATGTTGATTTACCCGCACCATTTTCACCCATTAATGCATGAACACTGTTAGGTCTTATTCTTAAATTAACTTTATCTAGGGCTTTAACTCCTGGAAATGATTTAGAGATTCCACTCATTTCTAAAACATATTCAAAGTTTTCTTTACTCATTAACTTTTCACCTCTTTTTAGTGAAAAAGCCACTATAACAGTGGCTTCTTCATTTTTTTATTATCTTACGAATTCTTTGTAGTTATCTTTGTCAACACCAACGTAAGGAACTCTTACTGCTTTATCCACTAATTTCCAATTTGTTCCTTCTACTGGATCTTTTCCATTTAATATATTGTTAGCTAATTGTAATATAGCTAATGATTGGTTTTTACCATCATTTAATACTGTACCACTTAAAACACCTTTTTCAATTAAAGTTAAAGCTTCAGGTATAGCATCAACACCATATATTGGTAATACTACGTTATGAGCTTTCATAGCTTCTATAGCTCCTAATGCCATTCCATCGTTGTTAGAGATTATAACTTCAACTGCTGCACCTTTAGGTCCTGATAAGAATGAATCAATTTTATCTTTAGCTATTGCTGCATCCCAGTTAGCTGCATCTTCATAAAGTTTTTCAGTTTTAATTCCAGCTTCATTTATAGTTTTAACTGAATATTCAGTTCTTGCAACTGCATCTGGATGTCCTGGTTCCCCTATTAACATTGCATATTGTAATACACCGTCACCATTTTTATCTAATTTAGGATCAGCTTTCCATTGTTTAACTATTGTGTTTCCTTGGAATATTCCTGATTCTTTAGGGTCATTTCCAACATAGTAAGCTTTATCATAACTATTTAAAGCATCAACACCTGGATCTTTGTTAAATAAGATTATAGGTATGTTAGCAGCTTTTGCTTTGTCTATAATTTGTTGTCCAGCACTTGGATCTACTAAGTTGATTGCTAATAAGTTTACACCTTTAGAAATTAAAGTATCAACTTGGTCATTTAATATAGCTTGTGAATTTTGAGAATCATTCATTGATAATTCTAAATTTTGGAATTGTTCTTTTTGAATATCTTCCATATCTTTTCTCATTCCAGCTATGAAGTTATCATCATATTTGTACCATGTAACTCCAATTTTGAAATTTCCTTTTCCTTCTTCAGCCTTAGCTTCAGTTTTGCTTCCACCACATGATATTGCAAAGAATACTAAACCTAGTACCATAAACAAACTCATTAATGTTTTTTTCATTTTCCTCACCTCTAAATAAAATTATATAATAAAATTGTTTTATTATCCTATTTGTTAATTAATTTTTTACCTATAAATAGATTATCTATTATTAGGTTTATAGCTGCATATTTTTCAACAGCTTTCCCATATTGTGTAATTAATATATTTACACTATTGCCAAAATTCAATGTAAGATTATCATAAATACCTTTTTCAAAATTTGATATAAATAAATTTTTAGCATCAAGTACACTTCCTGAAATAACAATATTACCTATATCTAATATATTAAGAGTATTACCAATAACTCTTCCTATTTCCCTACTTGAAGTAGCAACTACACTTTTATATGGTTCTTCACCATTTTCTGCTTTTATAAATAAAGTTTCTACATCTCCATTATAAGGTAGTTTACCAAGTTTTTCTAATTCCCAATTGATTTTCTCTTTTATTGTAGAAACCGAATTTTCTGCTTCTAAACATCCATATTTACCACATTTACATTTATGATTTGATTTAGGATCTATAACATAATGTCCTATTTCTCCTGCACAATGACTTTCTCCTTCAAAAACTTCACCATTTATCATAAATGTAGATCCTATACCATCTTTGATATATAGATACATAGCATTTTTTATCCCCATGCTTTTTAACCTAAATACTTCTGCACGCATCATACTTCTAACATCATTATCTACTATAACAGGGATACCATACTTTAATTCAAAATATTCTTTTAAATTTAAGTTATTCCATTTTAAATGTGGTGAAAATATAGAAATGCCCTTTTCTCTATCCACAACTCCATTTATTGAAAGTCCTATACCTATTATTTGTTCCTTATCATATGCATCAATCAATCTTTGTATTTCATCTGATAAAAGTATTTTTAATTTTTCAGATGCTTTGAATTGAAATATTTTTCTTACTGTTTCAATTATTTCTCCACCTAGATAAGCAATAGAAACATCTATAAATCCAGCACCGAAATTAACTGCTATTATCTTTCTATACTCTTTATTGATTTTCAATATCTTTCTTGGTCTCCCACCAGTTGAAACTTGCTCTCCTTCTTCTATTATCAAGTTTAATGCAACTAGTTTTTTTACAAGTTTAGATATTGCCGCAGGTGATAATTTTAAATATTCTGTTAGCTCTGTTCTACTAATTTCTTTACTTCTAGAAATTAATTCTAAAACTTCATAATCTGTCGTATTTAATCTTCTCATATCTCATCCTTAATATAGTATATCTACAAAAATAAAATAAAGTTGTTTTTTTTATACGTTTTATAACAAACTTTTTTTACTTTGATTATACAACTACTTAATATTCTCTTTTTTAACATTATATTATCACAAAAAAACTTTTTTTACTATTTTTTTATTTTTTACTAAAATTTTACAAAAAAATATATACAATTATTTAAATTTATATTTTCATAAAGAGTAATATGATTAAAATATATATAGAATTTAATTCTTACACTAACTTTATAAAAGTTATAAAATATGATATAATTTATATAAAAAAATAGGGAGAGATTTATTTGAGTATTTTAGATAATTTAAATGACATGCAAAAAATGGCAGCAGAAAAATTAGAAGGGCAAACTCTTATACTTGCAGGAGCAGGAAGTGGAAAAACAAGAACTATAACTTTTAAAATTGCTCATATGATTAAGGAAAAAAATATTAATCCACAAAATATATTAGCATTAACTTTCACAAATAAAGCCGCACGTGAAATGAAGGAAAGAGCAGAAAAACTTATAGGCTCAAATACAGATATCGTTATAACTACTTTCCATTCTTTTGCTTTAAGATTATTAAGAATATATTCAGAAAGAATAGGATATGGAAATAATTTCAATGTATATGATACCAATGATCAAAAAAGTATAATAAAAAAAATTATTAAGTCTTATGATTGGGAAAAGATGTATAAACCTACTCAAATATTAAATAGAATTAGTAGAATTAAGGAATTAGGTATAAAATACACTGATATTTCAAAAGCAATAAATACAAATATATTAGAAAATGCACACTTAAAAATAATATATAGAGAATATCAAGAAAAACTAGAAAAATACAATGCCATGGATTTTTCAGATATATTAACTAACACTTATGAATTATTAAATGATAGCTATGTTCTTGATAAAATTCAATCAAGATATATTTATATATTAGTAGATGAATATCAAGATACTAATGAAATACAATACAAAATAATTAAAAAAATAGTTTCAAAAAATAAAAATATATGTGTAGTTGGAGATGAAGATCAAAGTATATACGCTTTTAGAGGGGCAAATATAAAAAATATACTAAATTTTGAAAAAGACTACCCTGAAGCTAAAATTATTAAACTGGAACAAAACTATAGATCAACTCAAAATATATTAGATGGTGCAAACTCTGTAATAAAAAATAACACGAGTTCTAAAGGTAAAAAACTATGGTCTGCTCGTGAAAATGGGGAAAAAATTAAAATATATAATGCAAAAGATATTAACGATGAAGCAAACTTTGTAGCAAATAAAATTCGTGAATTATATAAAAATGGTAAAAATTATAAAAATTTTGCTATTCTTTATAGAACAAATGCACAATCAAGAGCACTAGAAGAGGCTTTACATAGAAATAGTATCCCTCACAAAATATTTGGTGGACTAGGATTTTTTGAAAGAAAAGAAATAAAAGATTTAATAGCTTACTTACAATTAATTAATAATTCTAGTGATGATGTTAGTTTTGAAAGAATTATAAATATCCCAAAAAGATCACTAGGACCCAAAAGTATAGAAGCTATAACAAAAGTAGCAACTAAAAATGATATAAGTTTACTACAAGCTTCTAAAATAGTAAAAAATGATATTTCAAGCTCAGCATTAAAAAAATTAGAACAATTTAATAATTTAATTATAGAATTAAAAGAAATGAGCGAAAATACAACAACATCTATAATATTAGAAAAATTAATAGAAAAAATAGATTATTATGAATATCTTAAATTAGAAGAAAACTATGAAGATAGAATGGAAAATATATATGAATTAATATCTTCTATAAAATCTATAGAAGAAAATGAAGATATACTTCTTTTACCAAACTTCTTAGAAAATATTATGATAAATTCTGCTAGCGATAATATAAACGAAGAGGAAGAATATGTTAAATTAATGACAGTGCATTCTTCTAAAGGACTTGAATTTAATACGGTATTTTTAACAGGTCTAGAAGAAAATCTTTTCCCTAGGCTTTCATTACTTGATAGTTTAGATGAAGAGGAAGAAGAAAGACGTATATTTTATGTTGCAGTAACTCGTGCTGAAGAATTATTATTTATAACTCACTCTTCTGAAAGATCTACATTTGGATATATAAATAAAAATGCTCGTTCTAGATTTTTAGATGAAATGGATCAAAAAAACATAGAATTTTTAGAAAATCCTAATCTTATAAACAAAACTATTAAAGCAGATGATTCATTTAGTGTTAGAGAATATTTCAAAAAAAATTCATTAACAATAGCTAAAAATAATGAAACAGAAATTATTTCTGATTTTGAATTAAAGGAAATTGTTAGTCACAAAGAATTCGGTGTAGGTATAATAACAGAAATAACCAATAAATCTATTACAGTTAAATTTTCACTAGGATATAAAAAATTCCCTACTAAAATAGCAAATAAATTTTTAAAGAAGGAGATTAAATTATAATGAAAAAAATATATATTTTAATAACACTTTTATTATCAAGTCTTTCATTTTCATTAGGTATATTTGAAAAACCTAATAAAGAGGCACATACTTGGTATACTTTTCAAGAAGTAGCAAAAAAAATGGATCAAATAAAACCTTATGATTTAGTAGTTTTAGATGTTGGTCCTGTATTATTCCAAAAATATGGACATATATTTGTAGTAAATAAAGATAAAAAATTTGTTGAAATAAAAGGAGCAGATAACATTTTCGCAGATGAGCCTATATATGAATTTTTTAAATTAAATAGAAAAATAACTATATTTAGATATAAAGAAATTGATGATAAATTAAGAGATGTTCTAGAAGAAGATGTTAAAAAATATTATAACAAAGAATATTCTATACTTTCCACTTCTAGTTCTGAAGATATAAACTCTTATTGTAGTAAATTTGTCTATACTTTATTTTTAGATGCTGGTAAAAAATTAAATAGAGATACTAGACTATTCCCTGATAAGTTCCCTATATTACCATTTGATTTTTTAGAAACTAAAACTTTAGATAACATAGTTCTTAAATAAATGAAAAAGTTATTGTTACTACTGATATTTTTATCAAATTTTTCTTTATCTAATACAAAATGGTATAGTTTCAGGGAATTAATAGAAAATAAAAATAAAATACAACCTTTTGATATTATAGTATTATCTAAAGGAGATAAATTATTTCAATCATGGGGACATTGCTTTTTAGTTAATGAAGATATGAAATTAATAGAATTTAAAAATTATGGAGATGATTTTGTAGATAATCCTTTTTATTCTTTCTACTATATTAATAATAGAGAGGTTTCTATATTTAGATATAGAAACATGAATAATGAGTTAAAAGATAAATTAAGTAAATTATTACCTAATTATTATAACAAAGTTTATTCTGTTTTCACTTCAAGTGATTCAGAAAATTTAGCTTCTTATTGTAGTAAATTTATATATACTCTCTATAAAGACGCCGGAAAAGAAATGGGTGAAAATATAGAATTAGTAAATGAATCATGGCCTATATTACCTTATGATTTTATAAAAAGTTCACAACTTGAAAATATAAGATTAGATTAAAATTAATCTAATCTTTTTTCCATATATTAAATATTTTTTTTGTGTAAGGATTTTTATTATCTCCTCTTTCAATAACAACCCCATCTTTAAGAACTAATATATCATCAGTTAAAAATTTTAATATAGATATATTATGAGTAATAAATAATATAGTTTTATTCATATTTTCTGAAATTTCTCTAATTATTTTAACTATCTCTATTTGCAAATCTATATCTAAAGAAGATATAGATTCATCAAAAATCAAAATTTCGGGATCAAATAAAAGAATTCTAGCTATATTTAGCCTTTGTTTTTCTCCTCCAGATAGCTTATTAGATTTAATATCCACATCTAAATAATCTAATTTTAGTAATTTTAAAATTTCTTTTATTTTTTCATTGTTAATCTTTTTCTTTTTTATTTGAAAAGGTTCATAAAGTATTTCTTTCATACTCATACAAGGATTTAAAGCCGTAGTATAATCTTGTAATACTATAGATATTTTTCTATAATACTCTTTATTTAAATATTCTCTAATTTCTTTATTATCAACATATACTTTACCTTTATATGTATCTATTTTTTTCATAAGAATATTAGCAATACTGGTTTTACCTCCACCACTTTCACCAATTATAGCCAATATTTTATTTTTAGCCAACTCAAAAGATATATTTTTTAAAATTTCTTTATTTTCTATACTTAAATTTACATTTTTAAAAACTATCATCATTTACCTCTAAAATATTTTTTATACTTTTTACATATTCATTATTTTTATTAATTAGGCCTAAATAATTCCCTTCATATATTTTTTTACCATTTTCTATATATACTATTTTATCTGAAATATATTTAATAACATTAGGACTATGAGTTATTACTAATAAAGAAATATTAGTATCTTTCAATATTTTAAATATTTCATATTCATTTATAGGATCTAAATTTGATGAAATTTCATCACATATTATAACACTAGGATTAAGTGATATTATCATAGCTATTACAATTCTTTGCTTTTCTCCACCAGATAATTCAAATGGATATTTATCCAATACTTTCTCACTTAAATTAACTTTTGATAATATATTTTTAGAATATTCCAACAAATTTTCCCTTGTACATATTTTATGATAAATTAAAGCTTCAAAAAACTGTTTTTTTATTTTTAATACAGGATTTAAAGACTTCTCTATATCCTGAAATATCATACATATATCTTTACCTTTAGTAAATATTTCTTTATCATTAACAAATATATTACCTTTATATTCTAATTTAGATATCCCCATTATAGCTCTTGCAATACATGTTTTACCACTACCTGATGGACCAATTAAAGTTACTACTTCCCCTTTATTTATTTCAAAACTAATATTTTCTAATATATCTTTTATATTTAATTTATCAATTTTTAATACCTTCATTTATCCCTCCAAATATTAAGGTTAACCCTATTATACTAAAACTTGTAACAAAAAATTGTATAGGAGAAACTAATAAATTAGAAAAACCTGTAGATAATAAGTTACCAAGAGAAGCTCTAGGTAAACTTACTCCAACCCCCATAAAAGACAATACTGTTTCAGAAAATATTATTCCAGGTACCATAAGACTTGCCTTAACTAAAACTATATCAAATATATTAGGTAATATATGTTTTTTAAATATATATATACTATTAGCACCCATAATACGTGATATATAGACAAAACTTTGTATTTTAATTTTATTAACTTCATTTTTAACAAAAATTATCATACGTAAACTCCTTGTTAAAGTTAATGCAAATATTAATATCCAAAATTTATTTCCCATAAACATAACTATAAAAAGGGTAATTATTAAACTAGGTATAGACATAAATACTTCTATAATATATGAAATAATATGCTCTATTTTTTTTGAATAATATGCAACTAAAAAACCTATTACTATGCCTATACTAACTGATAAGGCATAAACTATTAGTATTATAAAAATAGTAATCATTAATCCTTGAGTTAATCTTGAAAGTATATCACGCCCTAAAATATCAGTACCTAAAATATGCCCCTTTTTAAATATTCCAAGATTTGTATTTTCTAAATCCTGTAAATAAGGATCAAATTTATTAAACATTTTTTCTAAAATTATTATAAGAAAAAATATTATCATAATATATATATTTCTTTTTTTAAACATCTCTTCCTACCCTTCTATCTAAAAAACTAATACATATATCCATTAAAGTAAATAATGTCGTTAAAATTACAGTATAAAATAAAGTTAGTCCTACCACCATAGAATAATCCCTATCAATAATAGAACTCGTATAGTATCTCCCTAGTCCTGGTATACCAAATAAATTTTCAACTACAAAAGAACCAGTAACTATAGATACAAAATATGGTGTTAACATACTAAGTAATGAGGGAAAAATATTTTTAAAAATATGGTTTAAAACTACATATTTAATATCAAGACCTTTTGAAAGTGCAAATTCTACATATTCCTTATCTAATTCATTCTCTATTTTTCTTGATAATATTCTTATAATAATACAAGTTAAAAATACAGATAAAGTAATTGTTGGGAAAAGTTTTTGTAATTCATTATCAAAACCAATAATGGATATATTATAAAAAGGAAGATTTAACTTATCTATCAAAATTCCTTTGTAGAAAAAAACTAAAAATGTTTGAATTAGACCTGCTATTACAAAACTTGGTATAGAAATTAATATAGATACAATATAGTAAATATACCTATACTTTTTATTTATAGCAAGCTTTACGCCTAAAGGTAAACCTATAAGAAAAGAAAGAAGTAAAACTCTTATTGATAATTCTAAAGAAATGGGAAAATTTTTAATTATTACATCACTAACTTTCCTTCCTTCATATTTCATAGAATATCCTAAATTACCTTTACTAATGTTAGAAATGTATTCAATATATTGATCTTTTAAACTAAGATCTAAACTATATTTTTTTATAAACTCTTCTTTTAATACTTCATCTACCTCACTATCATTATATATATAACTATTAGGTAGGCTATGAATAATATAAAATGTTATACTTACAACAGTAAATATTACCATTATACTCTTAATTATTCTTTTTAATATATATTTCAAAAAAATCACTCCAAAAAAAACTATCTCCTAAAAAAGAGATAGCCAAACTAATTCTATATATCTTCAACTATTTAGAAACTACGTTTGTTGCTTGTGGTCCTTTTTCTCCGTCTTCCACGTCGAATTCTACTTCTTCACCTTCAGAAACAGTTTTAAAACCACTTTTGTTTATTTTTGAGAAGTGTAAGAAATAATCATTTCCATCTTCTCCAGAAATAAATCCAAAACCTTTTTTTTCGTTAAACCATTTTACTTTACCTAACAAAACATTTCCTCCTATCCAACAGGAATTTTCCTATCTGTAATATATTATACCTTAAAAATAATAAAAGTC
This sequence comes from uncultured Streptobacillus sp., assembly GCA_963539215.1. GTDB lineage: Bacteria > Fusobacteriota > Fusobacteriia > Fusobacteriales > Leptotrichiaceae > CAURNT01. Next base: position 147,712 of record CAUTJT010000001.1, read on the forward strand.
AATACTATGTAAAAAAACTTTATAAAAAATTGTCATTATAAAGAAAAGAAGAAAGTAAAAAACTTCCTTCTAAAATATATTATATTTCAAATTAAATAACCACTTTAACTCTTTATCATAGTTTAATGATGTATCTAAGCTTATATTTTCAAAACTACTCTTTAATCCCATCTTTATTATTGGATTAATATTAACATAATCTGTATTAAATCCAGCTTCTGTATATATTGCCTTATAGTTTAATTTACCTTTAACATTTAAACTACTATTTCTTCTTTCTATAACACTTTTAACATCAAGTCCTATACTTGTATCATTATCTAATTGTTTACTTAATGACATATCAGTATTTAATATATGTTTTATATACGGTAAGTATCTTTGTAAATATATACTTTCTATCTTTATACCTTCTTCTATATATTCTATACCTAACCCTATATCTGTTATATTATCTACAGTTAATAATACATCTTCTAAATTACTTTCCTTATGTGTATATGAATACTTCCCTATTAAATTTATCTTATTCTTCTTTTCCCTATATACCTCATACTTTATCTTTGTATCTAGCTTGTTTTCACTCCCACTTATATCATATATATCATTATTACCTATTATTGATTTCTTATAGTAACTATTATTATATGTTATATAGTATTCTCTATCTCTTATCGGAAATGATATATCTATATTTAAATTATTATTTATTCTTGCTTTTTCTAAACTTGATATATCTTTTTCTTTTATACTTTCTCCTATACCTAATTCTTCCTTTTCTTCTCTTATTGGATTTTTAGGACTTACAAATGTATATGATATATTTACATTTTCATTTAATATTATTCCTGAACTTCCTAATTCTATATTATATCTATATATTCCATCTTCTATACTATTTCCATAATTATCTACTCCTACACTTAATGTTAAAGAATTTGATTTCTTTTTATTATTTACTAGTATATTTATATGTCCTTCTTTTTCTGATGGTTCTATATCTACTTTTACATCATTACTTTTACTAAATTTAAAGTTATCTACTAATCTATCTATTTTTGATATGTTTAGTTCTTCTCCTTTTTGTATTGTGGAGTTATAGTATAGTTCATTACTATCACTTATTCCATTATACTTTATATCATCTATTATATTGTTTCCATTACTTATTATTGGTAAAAGTAATAACAGATATTTTTTCATTTAAGTCCTTTCTACCTTATCGCAAAGATAAATGTTTTTTTATTTTATAAATAATTTAATTATATTAATTTCTAAATATACATTTATTCAAATTTAATATATGTAGAAATATATTTCCCATTGCATAAATAATTCCTTATTTCTTTGTCTCCATTTATATAATATACTGTAGAATCATAAGATAAAACTCCTTCTTTTCTAACCCTTACTTCTATTTCTCCTGTTTCATAAAATTTTACCCAATCTCCATTTTCTACAGGATTAGCTAATGTATAGTCTTTTGTTATTTCAAACTCATAATATCTTTTAATATCATCTTCATAATAACTTAAGTTTATTGTATTTTCTTTAATGTTTTCTATTTTTCTCATACTAAATCTTTTTCCATTAACATACAAACTCTTATCTACTATATTTCCATTTTCTTTTATTGTAATACTACCTCCTGATTTAAGTCCTTTATACATTCCATATTCTTCTTTTGAACCATATCCCAAAATATCTATTTTAGTTTGATCTATTTTTACTTCATGTCCTTCTCCATCATAATAACCAAAACTTTCTTTTTCAATTTCATAGAAAGGTATTTTTATTTTTTTATTTCCTATAAATATCTCAATTATTAATTTAGATGGATTGCAAAATATTGATACACTAATTTCATTATTTTTATAAATTTTAAAGGAAAAATGATCAAAATATTTATTAAAATCTAAAGTGAATTTTTTTTCGCCATTAACATATAATCCTTTTTTAAAATTTTCACCAAATTCTTCATACTCATTATATACACCATATATTTTACCATCTTTATATATAGCTCTAACTTCATTGTCCCACATCGGATCATCATAATCATACATTTTAAATTTACTAACCCCATGTTTAACTCCTTTTAAAATATAACTTTTTTCTACAGCAACCATCCAAATATATTTTGTATTATCTTCTTCATCTGTATCATAAACATAATATAATTTCTTGAAATAATTACTATTAAAAATAGCATCTATTAACTTATATTCAAGATTTTCTAAAACTAATGCCTCTTTTAATATTTCCATTACTCCTCACCTTTTTCTATAAATTTCATTTTTCTTACTTTATATTCATTTTTAAGCTCTTTTGAATACTGAAGACTCGGAATTTCATTACCTTTACTATCCAAATTACTAGAAGTCCATCTAAATGACATTCCTGAATATTTACCAGATTTATCAAATACATATATCCCATCTTTTAATTCCATTTCTCCAAAATGCTTTTTTAAAAATCTTTCTAACTGTTCTCTACTTTCATATTCAACTTGTAAAATATCATTTGTTCCTGATTTTTCAAAAACTTTCTTAAAATCTTTTGGTTCTATTTTAACACCTTCAACTTGTGATAAACTTATAACCTTATTCCCTTTGCTTGCATCTTCTATTACTTCAGTAACATTATTATATTTAGGAAGATTTTTACCAATAGAAGAAACTTCATTCCCTTTAGAATAAACTTTTTTATTTTGTGAATCAGATAAATTATTTTTTGTATTTTTATTTCCATTACTTTTACTATTAGAAGATGTATTAGGTGCATTTTGTGCAAGACTAATAATACCAAAAGTTCCTACATTTGCTGCATTAATAATCTTATCATAATTTTTACCTAATAATTTTTTCCCGTGATCTTGATAAGCTTTATTTTCTCCAACATAATTATAGTATGTTTTTTGAGCTGCATTCGAAGTTTTATTAACACCATCTAAAAATAATATAGATGATGAAAGATAACCTAAACCTGTAATTCCTCCAGCAATAAATAATGCCGGAGTTGATGCTATACCTAAACCTATCAACCCAATAGCTACACCCGTAGATGCAACAGGTGTTAAGCTAAAAGTTGTTGCCGAAAGAGTAAATGAAATCCCAGCATTTGCAAGATCTTCACCAGCCCCTTTATTAGCTGAATTTTGTTTAGATTGTTTATCATTTTCCTCTACTTCTTTAATAAATTTATGAGCTTTTTTAGACAAGTCATTCTTATTACTCACACCAAAAATATTTACTTCTGGAACATCATTAATCCTAAATGAGTTATTTTCTCTAACCCCTTCTCTTTCCTCATCACTTAAGACATATTCTTCTACATCAAGTGTTGTTTTTCCATTTACTACATTTGGTGCTGTTGAATGTACTGATAAGTCATCTTTTTCTTTATCTGGATAACTCCATCTATTTGATTCATATGACATTATACCATTTAAATTAGATATATCTTCTATATCTATTCTATCTACGTTAATATATAGGTTATTATCCTTATCTACTGCTGTATTAAATTCTTCATCTCTTACATATCTAATATTTTTAAATTCTTCGCCCCTTAAATTAGATATATTTTTAATATATTCTTCTATCTTTAATTTCTTTAATGCCCTATTTTCTTCTTTTTCTATATCTTCTTTTAAATATTGTAATCTTGTTTCTGTTTCTACATTATTGTAATGTAATTCATTCCTTATTTCTGTTCCTATATCTAAACCATATTTAATAGTCTTATCTATAGCCTTAGCATATGCTTTAGGGGTATTTATTACATTTTTAACATCATTTACTAAATTATCCCTATTTTCCTTATGTATTAAATCTCCATTTAAATCATAATCTTCATTTCCTAGCTTTAATGATGTATTAGTTAACTTTCCTTCAAGTGTTGTTCCTATACTAAATCCATTTCCATCTTTTTCATAATTTAGTCCTATTCCACTTGTTCCTATACTTCCACCATAACTTAATGTATGTTCACTATTTTCTCTTTTATCTTCTTCTATTTTCTTACTTTGTATATCAAGATTTCCTACATTTAATATATTATCACTATATCTATTTTTTTCATAGTAATCATTCTGTACTTTTGCATTTGCATCAACTTTTGTTTGTTGAGTAACTACATTATACTCTACACCTATTTTTGCTCCTGCTGTTGTTATCGTTTGTGTTTCTTTACTTTCTCCTTTATTTAGTTTTAATACATCACTTTCTATCTTTAAACTATCTGCATTTATCTCTTGATTTGTTATACTTACACTATCTGCTATTAGCTCTATATTATTTGATTGTATTAATCCTTTTCTTGATAGTTCTTGTTCTTTCTTAATATTTGTATTATCTACACCTATACTTGCACCTATTGTTGCATCTATTAACTGTGTTGGATCTTTTGATATCTTTCTATTTATATCATGTACTGATGATAATGTATTTCTTAAATCTCTAAATCTTTGGGTTATATTCCTATCTTTAGAACTTACACTTTCATATATACTTTTACCTAAATCTATTATTGATGATCCTAATCTTGCATTTACTCCTATTTCTAAATTAAATTCATTACTCTTTTCTGATATCTTATCTTTACTATCTAGTAGGTTTATTTCTTTTGATTTTAGTTTTAGACTTTCACTTGATATATCTGCATTAGTATTTAGTATATCACTTGATTCTATTTTAATATTTTTCCCTATTAGATTTGATTTTACTGATATATCTTGTTCTACTTCTTTATCTGTTTTATTAAATCTATATCCTGCATTTAGTTTTGCCTTACCATCTTTTAATACATCATTACTCTCTATATGTACATCTGATACTATCTTTAAATCATTAGTAGTTAGTTTTACTTTTTCATCAAGTATATCTACCTTATTAGCTTTTATTGATATATCTTCATTAGATAATAGATTAGATCCTTTTACTAATACTTCCTTACCTTTAATATTAATATTTCCTATTATATTAGTTGAATGATTAGTTTCTTTACTTTCATCTACTTTTTCTCTATTCCCAAATATTAAAACTCTATTTTCATCATAACTATGTCTTTCATCTCTAGTCTTATCTGATAATATATTTAGTTTATCTGAATTAATATCTATATTATCTGCTTCTATATTTGAGCCTTTTATTGTTGTATCTTTACTTTCTATATTGATATTTTTAGCATTTAGGTTTGAACTTAATATATCTTCTTTTATTATCTTTTCTTTTGATATATTAGAAAATATTAATCCACCATTATCTCTTGCATCTATATTTATTTCTTCTTTATACTTTATACCTTCTATATTAATTTTATTAGTTTTAATATCTAAATTATTTAAAGCTTTTACATCTGCTCCTTGTATATCTATGTTATTTGAACTAAGTAATATATTATTAAATAATAGTTTTTGATCTCTTATACTTAACTTACTTGCATCTATTTTAATATTACTAGGTACTTGTTTTCTTCTTTCTATTTCTTCTTCTAATACTTTTAATCTATCTTCTGTATTTTGAGGTATATATTTTCTTATATCTATTTTAAAATTTGGTGATTTGTAAAAGTTTGATAACTTTGTAAACTCTGCTCTTTCTTCTATAGGTATATTAACAGTTTTATTATCTTTTTCTATTATTGTTTTTATTGGTGTTAATATATTTTCTTCTCTTACTGTTCTTTTATCTTCATCTTTAAAATTAACTATATCTGATTTTATTTGTATATCTTTTCCACTTAATATACTAGGTAAGGCTTTAATATATTCTCCTCTTCCATAATTTAATGTTCTTTGATATGAGGCACTGTGTTCTATATTACAAAAAGCAAGCCCTAATCCCCAACATGTTCTATCTCCAGAATAAGTTAAAGTTTCTTTTCCATCTTGTAATAGAACACTTTCATTACTTATACTACTTGTATTATTAAATTCTTTTGAGTTAATATGTGTAGTATTATCTCCTAATATCTTTCCATCTTTATTATTTACTACACCTTTACTATTTATTTCTATTTCTTTTCCACTTATTACTGAATAATTTGTTTCTTGATTACTTTGTTCTATTACTGCTTTTAGTGTCTTATTACCTTCTATATCTTCTGTTAAAGTATACGAACCACTATAGTCTTCATTTAGACTCATTTTATCTTTATGTTTTTCCTTATACTCATCTATATACTTATTAAATAGGTATGAATATTTATCAAGACTTGAAAATATTCCATTTGTTGTTCCTGTTACTTCTACTTTAGGGGGAACTGGTTTTTTATCTTTATCATTATTATTGTTATTTTCTTCTTGTTTTTCTTCTACCTTTAATAGTTCTTTTACTCCATAGAATTGACTTAAGGCTTTTTCTTTAGCTATAGTTGTTTCATTTCCTCTAAACCATCTAAAATCTTTATACTTATCTGATATATTTAACTTCCAATTATCTATATTACTTTCATCAAATATATCTCCATTTGCACTTATCCATTTCTTTATATATGTTCCATAACTTTTTACATTTCCTAAATTATCTAAGTTATTTGACTCTATATTTAATTTATTTGTTGCATATATTATTGATCCATTTCTATTTAATATATCTTCTTTTGCTTTTAATGATATATTATCACTTACTAATACCTTGTTATTATCATTTAATATATTCCTGGCTTCTATGCTTAGGTTATTATTTGCTATTATATTTCCCTCATTATTAAAATCTTCTTCTTGTGATATTTTTGTAGTATTTGATATTATTGCCTCTGTTTTTATTTGTGATTTTGATTCTATATCTACACTATCTGCTACTATACTTTTTACACCTATTCCTGATTTTGTTGCTATTATCCTTACACTATCTCCATGTATACTTCCAAGTATTTCTGCACTAATAGGTATACCTAGTTCTCCACTTTGTGTTTTTACTATTTCTACTTCATTTCCATCTATATTTACTATATTACTTCCTGTTACTAAGTTAATATTATTTCCTATTAGGTCTTTTTCTATTCTTGATACACCACTTAATATATTCAATGTATTTACATTATTTGTATTTAATTCTGTTAATGTTAATATTTCTTTATTGTTATTTATATTAATAGAACTAAGATTACCATCTTCTTTTACTCTTACTTCTCCTGTTGTTAATGTCATATTGTGTATATTAAAAAAATTAGCACCATCTAAAGTTATCCCGTTCTTATTTGATAATATTACATCAAGATTATTTTTAGTTAGTGCTTCTAATGTCCCTTTTAATTCTGATTTATCTGTACTTGTTACACGTAGTAATGCTACTCTTGCAGGTGTAATCAAATTATTGTTTCTATTTATTATTCCTGCTATTCTTGTTCTTCCTATTGTTGTTGAATTATTTAAGATGGCTCCATTTTTATCTACATTGAATTTATTAAATGTTGAATCTGATATTCCTTTTTGTGATGGTGTTGATATGTTTATTACTTCTACTTCATTATTTGACCTTTCTACATATACATTTGTATTTCCATCTGGTGTTATTTCTGATAATGAATTAAAACCTAATATTAATGATAGTAAAATCGTCATTTTATTTATATATTTCATAAATTTATTCTCCTTTATATATATTTATTTTAATCTTAGTTATCTTCTTATATCATAGATTAAGGCGATAGTCAATAGAGCATGTTTAATTAATGTCTATTGTGTGTTATTTAAATATGATAATTAATTATGGTATTCATTATGCTTTACTTACTGATAAAAGAACTGTATTTGAGTATAAACTTAAATCTAATAAAAGTTTAGAAAATGATACATTTACTCAATATGCTTATGCTTGTCATAGATTAGGTATTGATCTTAGAACTACTTCTTCCACTCAAGCAAAAGGGCGTGTTGAAAGAATATTTGGAACCCTTCAATCACGCCTTGTAAATGAATTGAGAATTAATAATATCAATGATATTGAAAGTGCTAATATGTTCCTACCACAGTTCATTGAAGCCTTCAATAACAAGTTCTCAATTAATATTAATAATACATTAAATGTGTTTCAAATGCAAGATGATATTGAAGAATTAAATTTAATATTATCTGTTATTAATACTAGAAAGGTCGATAAAGGTAATTGTATTAGATTTAATAATAAATATTATGCTTTTCTTGATAATAATGGTTTAAAGGTTTACCCTAGACCTTCTAGTAATGTTTTAGTTATTAAATCTTTTGATAATAAGTTGTTTGCTAGTGTTGATGATAATATTTATTCTTTAGAAGAGATTGAAAGAATTTCAAAGGTTTCTAATAACTTTGATGATGTGGTTGAAGTTAAAGTTAAGAAAAAATATATTCCTCCTATATCTCATCCTTGGAAAAGAGAATCATTTATTAAGTATCTTGAAAAGAGCAAGAAACTTGAAACATATATTGATTATGTTTAATTTAAAAGTCCCTAAATTATCAAATTTTACTTTTAAATTTTAGGGACTCTTAATTTACTTTTTTTGAAACATTTTCATTTTTAATTGACATACTATATAAAAAACTTTATAAAAAATACTTATCTATTTCTATATCATAATTCAAAAATTTGATTCTATAACATTTAAGATAAAGTCTATCTTTAGAAGAATAATCACCATATTTGTCATCTCCAACAATACTATAACCTAAATCTGATAAATGAACCCTAATTTGATGTTTTCTACCAGTTTTAAGGTCAATATCTATAAAAGCCATATTATTTTCTATCTTATACACCTTAAAATAAGTTAAAGAATCTAAACCTTTATTTGATACAATAACTTTATTATTTGTAATTAAAAGTTTTTTATTAGACATAAATTCATCATTTAATTTAAGATTTCCTTTTTTTACTTTAGCTATATATTTTTTTATTACTCTTTTTTCCCTTATTTCTTCATTTATAAGTCTTAAAGATTTAAGATTTTTAGCTCCTATAACCAAACCTTCAGTTTTTATATCTAATCTATTTGAAAAATTAACATTTTGAGATTTAAAATAATCCTTAGCCATTTCAGAAAGTCCATATCCATGACCATCTCCTTTATGCATGGCTACTCCTATCGGTTTATTTACAACAAATATATTTTCATCTTCAAATACTATCATTTCTTTTAATGAATTATTATATATTTTGACATTCTTTTTACTTTCAAAATTAATTTTAGCACTTTCCGGAAGATATATCTCATCTCCTTTTTGCAGTCTATAATTTTCTTTTGACTTCTTTCCATTAACTTTTATTTGTCCTTTTCTAATTAAAGAAAATAAAATACTTAAACTAGTTTCATTAGAATACTTTCTCACAAACTTATCTAATCTCATATTTTCAGTATTAATATCAACTATATATTTCATATTTAATCCTCATTATGCATTTTAATACTTTGAGCTAATCCTATCATCATAAAAGCTGATAAAAATGATGATCCTCCATAACTCATTAACAATAATGGTTTACCTGTTACTGGAACTAAACCTAAAGTCATTCCTACATTAATTATTACATGAGCTAAAAATATACCCGAAAGACCATATAATATTATTCTTCCATAACTATCTACTATTATTTTTGATGTATTAATTAATGACCATATTAGTAAAAAATAAAGTAATAGTACACCTGTTGAACCAACAAATCCTACTTCTTCTCCTATAACTGAAAATATAAAGTCAGTTTGTGATTCTGGCAGGAATTTTAATCTACTTTGACTTCCATCTAAATAACCTTTACCTACAAATCTACCAGAACCTATAGAAATTTTAGATTGAGCAACATGCCATCCCTTATTTTTTAAATCTTTTTCAGGATTTAAAAATGTTTCTATTCTTACTTTTTGATAATCATGAAGAACGAAAGTATATATAGGAACCGAAAAAACTGCAAGTGCTATAAATATCATTATTATAGGTTTCATATATGCATTATACAATATTAAAATACATAAAAAAGAAAAACATAGTATAAGAGTAGTACCAAGATCTGGCTGTAATAAAAGTAAGATAAGTATAGGTACTCCTGGTATAAAAGATAATATAATATCTTTAAAACTATTTATACCATTATTAAATCTTTTTACTATCCAAAATGAATATATCATTATAAGAAAAATTTTGACAAATTCAGATGGCTGTATCTGTATAAACCCAAAATCTATCCATCTTTTTGCCCCAAGTTTAGTAACACCAAAAAATTTAGTATAAGCTAACGTTAATATTGATATTATATATATATAATTTATATATTTTTTAGTAACTCTATAATCAAACATCATGATAATTATCATCATTATAGTACCTATAGCTATCCATAATATATTATTTTTTACATAAGAAATATTTCTTGTAGCGCTATATACAAACAAAGTACTAATACTCACTAATGAATAAACAACAAATAATAATAATTTGTTAATTCTAGCTATTTTAGAGCTTAATTTATGTGTATTTCTTTTATCACTTACCATCTATATCACCAATTATACACGTACTAAAATCATTCAATATTTCAATTACTTTATTATTTACATCATTAACAGTAATTTTATTTAAAATATTTTCTATATATTTATCATCATATATTTCACCATATTCCCTATACATACTAGAATATCTAAAAGCTAATTTATAATTATCTTTAGATGATGCTCTTGAAGATAAAATATAGTTTTTAGTTTTTTCAAGTTCTCTTTCTGTAATTCCTTTAGATTTTATTATTTCTATAACTTTTTTAGTTGTTTCTATTGCTTCTTTATATTTATTTTTAGATGTTCCTATATAAATACCTAATCCATTTAATTCTTCAAAACTTATACCAAATGAATAAACTGAATAAGCCAACATTCTTTTTTCTCTAATTTCTTGGAATAATCTTGAACTAAATCCATCTCCTAATATATATTCTACAATAGTTGTTACATAGTCATTAAATATATCCACTTTATTATTTTCTAATTTTGTTATCATGTATATATTTAATTGATTTAATTCTTTTTTTATAGAAACTTCTTTATTTAATATATCATTTAAAGGATATACATCATCAACTTTAGTTTCTTTCATATTAACAAAATACTTTTTAATCATAGATATTAACATTTCTTCATCAAAATTTCCTGATATTGAAATTATTAAATTATCTCTAGTATATCTTCTGTTATAATAATCAATTAAATTTTCCCTAGTAAAACTTCCAACACTTTCAGTACTTCCTATTACATTTCTAGAAATATTTCCTTCAAATAATTCACTATACATCATTTCATAGACAACTTTTCTAGTTTCATCATTACTCATATTTATTTCTTCAAATATTATTTCTTTTTCTTTTTTTAATTGATCTTCTGGGAATACTGGATTAACTATCATATCAAACATTATATCTGTTGTTTCCTTTTGTTTAGACGATAATGAATTAAAATAATAGGCTGTCACTTCTTTTGAAGTATATGCATTAAATTCAGCACCATAAAAATCCATTTCCTCACTTATTTCATAAGATGTTCTTTTTTTAGTTCCAGTGAACATCATGTGCTCTAATAGATGAGAAAGTCCTCTTTCATTATCTCTTTCATTTTTTGAACCCGTTTTAAATGTCAAAGTCAAAGAAAAAGTTCTATCTATATCTATTTTATTTAAAATTACTTTTATCCCTAAAATATCTAAAATTTTAATCATCTAAACCTCTCTTTTCTATATTTTTAAGTAAACTTCTCTTATACTGTTTTTCTTGACTATACATATTAAATTCATCTAACTTTACACTTATATATTCTGGGAATAAATTATTATATGGTCCTAAATATATAGAGATATATTCTATACTCATACTACTTTCTAATAAGTTTTTAATATTTTCTGATTTATCTGATGTAAATAAAAGTATTATAAAAAATAAAAATATTATTATACTTGCTTTTATAACCCCAAATATTCCTCCTAACAATTTATTAAATAATGATAATATAGAAATATCCATTATTTTAGATATTATACTAACAACTATAGTTAATAATATATATAGGAAAATAAAAGAGCAAATATATATCAAATATTTACTAACTGTATTTTCCATATCAATAACAAATAAAGACATAACAATATCAGCAAACTTTGGAACTAGATATATTATTACCATAAATTTTATTAAATTAAACGCTTCTTTTACAAATCCTTTTTTCATACCTAAATAAAACATTAATATTACTATAGATATAATAAGTAAATCTAATACCATAAAATCAACCTCCTTTGTATACTCTTTCTACTCTTCTTGATATAGCACATAACAACTCATAACTTATAGTATTTATACTTTTAGCAACTTCATTAACTAATATATGTTCTCCAAAGATTTCAACATAATCTCCAACTTGTATATTTTCATCTCCTAATGCCATGAATTGATCCATACATATATTTCCTATAATCTTATATTTTTTACCTTTAAAATATACATAACCATTATTAGATAAAGATCTAAATACTCCATCTGCATATCCCATTGATATGGTAATAATTACATCACCCTTTTTAGCTTTAAAAGTATTAGAATATCCTATATTCCAATCTTCCTCAAGTTTTTTAATAAAACTAACTCTACCTTTTAAAGTAATTATTGGTTTATATTTATCATTTAGTTCTCCACCATAAGCTAATATTCCTATTCTATATAAATTAAATTCATTAAAATCTAAATGATAATTTTCTGTTCCAAAACTATTTAAAAAATGTTTATATTTTATATCATACTTATTAGTAATTTTAATAAATCTATTATATTGAAGTCTTGTGAATTCTTCATCACTATCGGCAGATGTTAAATGAGAAAATATTCCTAAAGGTTTTAACATTTCTAAAGCTTTTTCTATATTCCTTGAATCAAATCCTATTCTTCCCATACCTGTATCATATGCTATATGAAAATTACCTTTTATATTTTTACTTAATATATATTCTATTTCTTCAAATCTTGATATAGTTATATCTATATTATTTTTTACAAGAAATTCTATATATTCAAGTTCTACCAAAGATAAGATTATTATTCTAACATTTTTATCTATTTCCCTTATTTCCATAGCTTCATCTATTGTAGCTACTCCATAAAATTTAATACCATATTTAATTCCATATTTAACTATTTCTTTTAATCCTGAACCATAAGCATTTGCTTTAACTACTAACATCAGTTTTTCTTTATCTATATTATCCGATATTAAATCTAGATTATATTTTAAATTATCAAGATTAATCTCAGCTATTGCTCTCATCTTTTATTACTCCTATTATTTTTTCAACTACTTCTTCAAAATTAAGATCATCAGTATTGATTATAATTGCTCCTTCAGCAATTTTTAATGGTGAATGTTCTCTATGACTATCATCATAATCTCTTTTTAAAATATCTTCTAAAATTTTCTCATAACTAAGGCTACCATCTTCTAAATATCTTCTATTGGCCCTAATCTCAGGACTTGCAGTTAAATATATTTTAACTTCTGCATCTGGAAAAACTACAGTTCCTATATCTCTTCCATCTAGTATTACATCTCTATCAGAAGATATTTTTCTTTGTAAGTCTACCATATATTCTCTAACAGATTTTATCGAAGAAACTCTTGAAGCAAGTTTAGAAACTCCATTACTTCTTATTTTTTCACTTACATCTTCCCCATCTAATAAAAAACTCTTATTTATTATTTTTATATCTAAATTATTCAAAATGCTCTCTATATTATCTAAATTAAGATTATCTTTTATAACCTTATAGCCTAAAGTTCTATACATACCACCAGTATCTAAATGTAATAATCCTAATCTTTGTGCAACAGCTTTTGCAACACTACTTTTACCACTTCCTGATGGTCCATCAATAGCTATTTTCATTATATCTCCTCATAACTCATATTAATTTTATCAATCTTTTTAGCATAACCTGTTTTTTCATCTATCTCTACCTCTATAGCATTTATCCTAATATCTTCTTCACAAACTTTAAGTTGCGTAGGCATACCTGTCTTAAATCTATATAAAACATTTTTTTTATCCATACCTATAACTCCAGCATGACCTCCTGTCATACCTACATCACTAATATATGCTGTTTTCCCTAAAAGAAGTTTATTATCTGCAGTCTGTACATGGGTATGAGTTCCATATATAGCTGAAACTTTACCTGCTACATTCCAACCCATAGCAATTTTTTCTGAAGTAACTTCAGCATGGAAATCTATTATTATAATATTTGCTTTATTTTTAACTTTTTCTAAAAGAGTATCTATTGATTTAAAAGGACACTCCATAGTATTTGACATATAGACTTTACCTTGAAGACTAATAACACATATGTTAATATCATTTTTATTTATTATAGTATAACCTATTCCAGGAGCTCCTTCATGCATATTATATGGTCTAACTATTCTTGTTTCCTTATCTAAATAAGAAAAAATATCTCTTTTATCGAATGTATGATTACCTAAAGTTATAACATCTACACCATTTAAAAACATATTTTTTGCAATATTTGGTGTAATTCCATAACCTTTATCAACATTTTCACCATTAACTATAATGAAATCGTAATTTCCTCCTCTTTTTGCCAAAAATTTATTCAAAGCATTCTCACCTGGAAATCCCATAACATCTCCGACCATTAAAAACTTCATAATTCTCCAATCTAAAAATTTAAGCAGTCATTTGACTGCTTATATTTATTTTGCATATTCAGTTGATCTAGTTTCCCTAATAACAGTAACTTTTATTTGTCCTGGATATTGCATTTTTTCTTCTATTTCTTTAACTACTTCTCTTGAAAGTATAGTTGCTTGATCATCACTTATTTCTTCTGGTTTTACTATCAATCTTAATTCTCTACCAGCTTGTATTGCATATGAACTTTCAATACCTTCATGCGAATTTGCTATTTCCTCTAATTGTTCTAAACGTTTTAAATAATTTGTTAAAGTTTCACGTCTAGCACCTGGTCTAGCTGCACTTATAGCATCAGCTGCTTGAACTATTATTGCTTCAACTGACTTAGGCTCAACCTCATTGTGATGAGATTCAACAGCATTTATAACTAATTCATTTTCTCTTGAATGACGTTTTAAGAATTCGGCACCATTTATTGCGTGTGATCCTTCTTGTTCATGAGAAAATGCTTTACCTATATCATGTAATAATCCAGCACGTTTTGCAACATCAACATTAGCACCTAATTCAGTTGCTATAGCCGCACAAAGATGTGCAACTTCAATAGAGTGTTGTAAAACATTTTGACCAAATGATGTTCTATATTTTAATCTTCCTAAAGTCTTAAGTACTTCTTTAGGTAATGAATGTATACCAACTTCAATTATCGCTTCTTCAGCTGCATTTATAGTCGATTCTTCAACTTCAGATATTGATTTTTCTACTAATTCTTCTATCTTTGTTGGATGTATTCTACCATCTTGTATTAATTTTTCAAGAGCTAATCTAGCAACTTCTCTTCTTACTCCATCAAACGATGAAAGAACTACAGCTTCTGGAGTATCATCTATTATTAAATCTACACCAGTAGCAGCTTCTAAAGCCCTAATATTTCTTCCCTCTTTACCTATTATTCTACCTTTCATTTCTTCACTTGGAAGTTGAACAACAGATATAGTAGCATCTGCAACATAATCAGATGCAGCTTTATTTATAGCTACAGCTATAGTAGATTTTGCAATTCTTTCTTTTTCTCTACTTAAATTATATTCAAAATCTCTTATCATAACAGCCTTATCATGTTCAAGCTCATCTTCTAACTTATTAAGTATAATTTCACGAGCTTCTTCACTAGTTAAACCTGATATTCTCTCTAATTCTTTTTCTTTTTGTTCAAACATTTCATTCAATTGATTTTCAATTTCTAAAATCTTTTCTTTTCTTTCTTCAAGTTTAGCTTCTTTTTCCTCTAACTTATTCGTTCTAACTTCTAAATTTTCCTCTTTTTTAGATATTCTTTCTTCTTTTAGCAGAATTTCAGATTTCATTATCTTTATTTCTTCATCAGCAAGTTTCTTTTGTGCTAATATTTCTTCTTTTACTTTTAAATTTTCTTCTTTTCTTAAAGATTCTATTTCTCTTTCTATATCTTTCTTATCTGTTTCTAATTTACGTTTTAAATTTACTATCATTAATTCTAAATCGCTATACTCACCATATTTAGTAACAAATTTATTATTTATTTTATTAAATCCTATCACTAAAACTAATGCAACTATTACAATTGAAAGTAACACTACAATTAAATTAAACACTTTATTCTCCTCTCTCCATTTTTATTCTGGGTTTATACTCTCTATTTTCCATTCATCATTACATTTTACCCAAACTATATTAAAATATATAGTTTCTAATTCATAATTTATCAACATAATACTCTTTGCTTTTTCCCCACTATGTACTTCTATATCATAAGAAAAAGCAATAGTAGCATTAGATAGATTATAATTATTTAAATAAGAAAATTTTACGTTATTTAAAAAAGAATTAACTATCTTTTTCTTTATGTCTTCTTTATTATTTTCTTTAGCTTTTAACACAATGTATTCTTGTGTTTTCAATATTTGATTTACAACATTATTTTTTTCATTATCTGTTAATATTGCATTATTTTGAATACTTGAACAACTAAAAATAAATAATAAACTTATATATATAATAACTTTTTTCATATTCCTCCCATTGTATTTATCTTATCATAAATTTGGAATTTTTTCAATACATTAATATTAAACAATGAATATTAAAAATTAAAATTTAAATAAATTAAAAAAGAACCATACCTTATAAAATAAGATATAGTCCTTTATTTATCATTTAATTATCATAAAAATAATTTTTAACAATTTATATATTATTTATTTTCAACTTTTTTATTTATTAAAAATATACCAACTACTCCTATAATTATCATTACCAAACTTATTATATATGGTGCTCTTATACCATAAAATAATAAGTCTTCTGTTCTAAATGTACTTACAATTATTCTAATAATTCCATAAGATATAATATATATCATAGATAATATACCTTTATTGTATTCTTTCTTTCTCAAAATAAACCAAATTAAAATGAAAGTTATAAAATTAAGTATCATTTCATAAAACATAGCAGGATGTAACTTCATATTAGGAAACTCACTACCTGCAGGTGTATCTCCAGGAAAAATTATACCCCAAGGAACCAACTCTTTAAATTTCATTTGTTCAATTAAAGACATTTTCTGGAATTCTTCCCACCATACATTAAAATTACCTTTTAATATTACACTCATAGGAGTGATAACTGGAAATCCATGTATTTCTCCGTTAGCAAAATTACCTATCCTTCCTAAGCCTTGGCCTAATATTAAAGGCCCTACTGCCATATCTGTCAATACCCAAAAATTCAATTTATTCTTTTTAGCAAATACATAAGCTCCTATCAATCCACCTATTATTCCTCCATGTATCGCAAGACCACCATGCCAAACTTTAATAATTTCACTCATATTTTGACTATAGATATCCCATCTTAATAGTACATAATATATTCTAGCTCCTATTAATCCAAAAACTATTTCATTATATGCAAAATCCTCTATTTTATTTAATGGTATGCCTCTTTTAGCCGCAACTTCATCTTTTTTAGCTATAAATATTGCTAGAAATAATGATATTATGTACATAAGTGAATATATTCTTAATTCAAAATTACCTATTTTAAATAAATATGTTTTCATTTTATTCCTTTCATTGTTTCTATTATATTAATCCCTACATTAGAACGTAATCCTATAGTATCAGAACCCAGAACAACAGAAACTACTTTTTCTTTTCCAAAATCCATATAGTATATTATATTATATCTTGCTTTACTATGATATCCTGTTTTGAGTCCCATTACTTCATTATATTTACTCATTAATGGATTAGTAGATTTTATCTTAGTCCCATCACTTAAAATTACTTCACTATTAGATGTTATAGCTAATATACCTTTATACTTTAAAGAATTTATCGCAAGTCTATATATATCTCTAGCATTACCTATATCCATTTTTTTCTTAGTATCAACTGGAGGTAATCCATTAGGTGTATAAAATCTCAAAGAACTTAAATTTAAAGTTCTTGCTTTTTCATTCATCTTTAAAACAAAAGAATCTACATCTCCATCACTCGATAAATAAGCTAATTGGTATGCTGCAGAATTAGATGAATTTATTAATAAAAGTTTAAGAAGATCATCAACTGTATAAATAGCGTCCTTTTTTATTTTATATCCATAAGGAATAATAGATGCCGATTCAACAGTTTTAACTTCTGTATTCAAACTATATTTACCATTATTTATATCATCAAATACAATAATAGCAGTCATCAATTTTGTAAGTGAGGCTAATGGATTTAATTTATTTTCTTGATAAGAATAATATTTATTATTTTCTCCATCACCTATATATATAGTTTTATAACTTTTAAAATTACTTTCATGTATATTTACCATATTATATTCTATGTCATTTTTAAACTTATCTGAATATCCAAAAATAAAACTAGATAGTATAAAAGTTAAAAATATTTTTTTCATACTTCTCCTATTCATACAATTCAATCAATTTTTCAACTTCTGAATTTTCTTTAATTAATCCTAATTTTTTAGATATCTTATACCATTTTATTATATTCTTATTGTCTAAAGTTTTAGTATACTCATTAAATATATTTTTCGCATATTCTATATCACCTTTATCATATAGTTTAGTATAAAACTTTATAGCATTTTGAGTATCATTCATTTTAGAATATATATATGCTAGCTCTTTTATAGCAACTATATTATTCCTATTTGCTGATATATTTAACCACTTTAACATATTTAAAGTATCATTTTTCTTCTTATAAATTTTAGCTATTTCATAATCTAACTCTTTTCGCCCTAAATTATATGCCTTAGTTAAGTTGACTAATACCTCATTATCATTTTTCCTTCTCAAACCTTGAGTGGCCTTATCTAAATATATTTCTATCTTTATATTATTAATTTCTTTAGCCTTATATCCTTCAGGTAATTTAGAAATTAATTTAAGAGCTTCATCGTAATTAAAATCTTCTATTTCAAGTAATATCAAATTAAATATAGAAGCTGAATCTTTCAATCGAACCCCCATTTCTAAAATTTCTCTTAACTTCACATTATCTTGAATTAAATAATAAATATATGAAAGAGAATTGATAGCATCAATATCTCCTTCTTTTGATTTATTTATTAATTTTAACACTTCATTTGGCGATATATTTTTATTTTTAAATTCTTTCAATTCATATTCTGAAAATTTTTCATTCAAATTTGAATTTTGAATAATTAAATTACTATTTAAATATGAGGAATCTGTTTTAACTATTTCTACTTCTATATCCTCAGCAGTAGATTTTTCTACTTTTTTTATTTTTGAATTTTGATTAAAACAAGATAAAAGTAAAAATGTACTTAAAATGTATATATATTTCCTCATAATACACCTCTTTTATCTTTCAAATTTTATAAAAGTTTTAATTAATTCATTAATTAAGAAAGGTATTAATGCAAATATTATTACTATATCCCAATCTGTAATACTTAAACTTTGTACACTAAATATTTTAGCTATTCCCGATATATTTATTAATGATATTTGTAAAACTATACCTATAATAACAGAAATATTTAAATACTTATTCTTAAATATACCTATTTTAAAAGTAGACATATTATCTACACGCATAGTATATGCATAAAATAATTGAGAAACAGTTAAAACTATAAATGACATTGTTCTCGCATGTAATAATGCCTCATTGCTTGCACTACGCATAGCTGAAATAGTTGTAACATCCTTTTCTATTAAACCTATAACGAATGCAAGTAAAGTAAATATTCCAATTAAACTACCTGCTATTATAGCACGAATACCCGCACCTTTTGCAAAAAAACTTTCACTTACAGGACGTGGATTTTCTTCCATTACATCATCATTACCTGGATCAAGTCCTAAAGAAATAGCTGGAAGTGTATCTGTCACTAAATTAATCCATAGTAATTGTGTAGCCACAAGAGGAGTCGGTAATGCAAATAAAGTTGCCACAAATATAGAAATAACCTCACCTAAATTACATGAAAGTAAAAACATTATAGTCTTTTTAATGTTATTATATATATTTCTTCCTTCTTTTACTGCTTCAACTATAGTCGTAAAATTATCATCAAGTAATATCATATCTGCTGCACCTTTTGAAACATCTGTACCAGTTATACCCATAGCAACACCTATATCTGCTCTCTTTAATGAAGGAGCATCATTTACACCATCTCCTGTCATAGATACTATATTTCCTTTAGCTTTAAGAGCTGAAACAATATTTACCTTATGTTCTGGAGAAACTCTTGCAAATACTGAATATTTTTCAATATTATCAAAAAATTCTTTTTCATCTAACTTATCTATCTCAGGTCCAGTAATACTTTCTTCTATACTTTTAGCTATATTTAACTCTTTAGCTATAGCTACTGCTGTATTTTTATGATCACCTGTTATCATTACTACTTTTATACCTGCTTTTTGAGCTTTTAAAATAGAATCTTTAACTTCTTCTCTAGGTGGATCTATCATACCTACTATTCCAACTAAAATTAAATTATTTTCAAGCTCATTTGCATCTAAAAATCTGTCAGATAATTTGTATCCCAAACCTAAAACTCTTAATGCTTTATTTGACATATCTATACTTTTATTAAGTATATTCTCTTTATATTCTTGAGTTAATTCTAAAATTTCATCCCCAACTAAAACATATTTAGAAATATTTATAATATCTTCTATTGCTCCTTTAGTATAACTAATATATTTATCTCCATTTACGTGAAGTGTTGACATTAATTTTCTATCTGAATCAAAAGCAAATTCATTAACTCTTTTATACTTATTATTCAATTCTATTTGATTAAATCCATGTTTTATAGCATTAACAACAAGAGCTATCTCAGTTGGATCTCCTATTATTTCTGTAGCATCTGATGCAAGCATTAGCCCTTTTCTTAATACTTCATTACTATTTGCTAAACTATATTCTTCAACAACAGTCATCTTATTTTGTGTTAAAGTTCCTGTTTTATCAGAACATATTACATTAACAGAACCTAATGTTTCAACAGCTGGAAGTCTTTTAACTATTGCATTATTTTTAGACATTCTAGTTACTCCTGTTGAAAGAACTATAGCAACTATTGCAACTAAACCTTCAGGAATAGCCGCAACTGCTAATGATACTGCCGTAATTAACATATCAAGAGCTGATCTACCTTGTAAAACACCAAGTATAAATATTACAAGACATACAAACATTGCAATATATCCTAAACTTTTACCTAAAGCATCTAGTTTTCTTTGAAGTGGTGTTTCATTATCATCTTCACTAGTCAAAGCTTTAGCTATCTTACCAATCTCTGTATTCATCCCTGTACCTATAACTACACCTTCTCCTCTTCCATAAGTTGCAAGAGTAGAAGAATATGCAAGATTTATTTTATCTCCCATAGGTATATTATGATCTTGTGCTATAAAATTAGCATCCTTATTAACCGCATGAGATTCACCCGTAAATGCCGATTCCTCAACTTGTAAATTTTGAGTTTCAATTAATCTTAAATCAGCTGGTATATATCTACCTGCATCTATTATTACTATATCTCCAGGAACCAATTCCTTAGAATCTATTTCTACAACTTCTCCATTTCTTCTTACTATAGCACGAGGTGTAGATAATTCTTTTAAAGCCTCTAAAGTCTTTTCAGCACGAGATTCTTGAACTACTCCTACTACAGCATTAATTAATACTACCATAAGTATTATTACAGCTTCTGTTAAACCATCAAATCCATGTGCCACTATATTTATAACCGAAGCTATTAAAAGCACATATATCATCACATCTTTAAGTTGAGATATAAATCTTTGAAGTAAAGTTTTTTTCTTGACTTCATCTAATTTATTTTCACCATATTTTTGAAGCCTTTCATTTACTTCAATAGTAGAAAGACCTATTTTACTATTAACATTTTGTTCACTTAAAACTTCATTTATACTCTTTTTAAATTCCACTATTTATTATCCTTCCATAAATATATTTCACCCATTTTGTAATATTCATACATAGATATTAAAGATAACATTACTGAAGGTAACATCACTATACTGTTTGCTATTTTTCCAAATGGGAATAATATAATAAATAAAATACCAAGCATTTGAGTTGCTGTTTTTAATTTTGCAGTATTTGAAGCAGCTACTATTTCTCCACCATTTTCTACTATCAATGTTCTAATTGCAACTACAACAAATTCACGAGAAAGTAAAATTAAAACAAACCATATTGATAATAAATTATATCTTACTAATACAATTAATATTGAAAATACAAATATCTTATCAGCTATAGGATCCATTAATTTACCAAAATTAGTTATTAGATTATCTCTTCTTGCAATATATCCATCCAAAAAATCTGTAACTGATATAAAAATAAATAATACTACTGTAATTATATAAACTAAAGCAGAAGATAGAACAGATAAAAATCCACTTCTTAAAACTACATTAGAATCTGTATAACCAAACCTTAATAATAAAAGAAATACTAAAATTGGTGTTAATATTAATCTTAAAACTGTTAATTTATTTGGTAAATTTAATTTTTTCATTTTACTCCTCCTCTTTTTTTATTAGTGCCTTCATACTTAAACTAAACTTATCATCTTCAACTGCTATTACTTTTACATCTACTATATCATTTACCTTAAGAACATCTTCAACTTCTTTTATTCTCTTATGACTAATTTCTGATATATGAAGTAATCCTTCTGTTCCTGGAACAACTTCAACAAAAGCACCAAATTTAGCCAATTTAGTAATACGACCTTTAAATTCTTGACCTAATTCTGCAACAAAAGTATATTGTTTTACAAGTTCTAAAGCTCTATTCATTTTATCTGTATCTGTACCAAATATTGCTACACGCCCATCATCATCTACATCTATCTTAACTTCTGTTTCTTCTATTATTGCTTTAATTGTTTTACCAGCAGGTCCTATAAGAGCCGCTATTTTATTAGGTGAAATCTTTAAGTTAATTATTTTAGGTGCATTAGCATGTAATTCTTTTCTTGGTTCAGGTATTGCATTTTCCATAACTTCTATTATATGCATTCTAGCACTATATGCTTGTTTTAGAGCTATTTCCATAATTTCTTTGGTAATTCCTTCTATCTTAATATCCATTTGTATAGCAGTTATACCATCTTTAGTTCCTGCAACTTTAAAGTCCATATCACCTAAATGATCTTCTAATCCTTGTATATCAGTTAATACTGTAAATGCATCTCCTTCTTTAATTAATCCCATAGCTATACCTGCAACAGTTCCCTTAATAGGTACTCCTGCTGCCATTAAAGCAAGTGATCCTCCACAAATAGATGCTTGTGATGATGAACCATTAGATTCTGTAATTTCTGAAACTACTCTTACTGTATAAGGAAAATCATCAATATTTGGCATAACAGCTTTAAGTGCTCTTTCCGCAAGATTTCCATGTCCTAATTCTCTTCTACCAGGAGCACGCATAAATCCTGCTTCTCCTACTGAAAATGGTGGGAAATTATAATGTAAGAAGAATTTTTTAGTGTATTCTCCTTCTATTCCATCTATAATTTGTTCATCTTCTTTAGAACCTAATGTAGCTGTAACTAAAGCCTGTGTTTCTCCACGAGTAAATAGCGCTGATCCATGAGGCATTTTTAATATATCAACTTTTGCATCAAGGGGTCTTATTTCATCAATTTTTCTTCCATCTGCTCTATACTTATCAAATATTATTAATTCTCTTACTATTTTTTTCTCTAAATCATGGTAATAATTTTTAAATTCTTTAACTAACATATCTAAAGATTTAGTTTTAGAAGCTCCTATTAATTCAGCTAATTTTTCTTCTTCAGTCAATTCTCTACTCATAATTTCTTTTGCCATATTAAGCTTAAATACTTCAAGTAATGATTCTTCTAATTTGTCTATTGCTTCATATTTTTCAAGTTTACCTGGAACAAGTATAGCTTCTTTTAATTCTCCAACATATTGATCTAAAAAGCTTCTAACTCTTTCATCGGCAACTGGAGCTACAAATTCCATTTTTTCAATATTAAGTTCATTTAATATATTTTCTTGTTCTTCACATAATTTTCTGATATTATCATGCCCAAACATTATAGCACCTAGCATTTCTTCTTCTGTTACTTCACTAGATCCTGCCTCAACCATAGTTACTGCAGTTTTTGTTCCTGCTACTGATAAATATATTTTAGTATTTTCTCTATCTTCACCCTTAGGATTTAAAACATATTCTCCATTAATATATCCAACTGTAACACCAGCTACTGGTCCTGCAAAAGGAATATCAGATAATCCTAAAGCAAATGAAACTCCTATTGTAGCTATGTCTTCTGGCATGTTTATTCCATCAAATGATATAACATTTACAACAATGTGAACACCATTGAAAAATCCTTCTGGAAATAAAGGTCTTATAGGTCTATCTATAAGTCTTGAGATTAAAACTTCTTCTGTTGAAGGTTTAGACTCTCTTTTAATGAATCCACCTGGAAACTTACCAGTTGAATAGAATTTTTCAATATAGTCTACTGTTAATGGGAAGAAGTCTTGTCCTTCCTTAACATCTTTACTTCTAGTTGCAGTAACTAATAAAGTAGTATCTCCTTTACTAATTAGAACAGATCCTCCTGCCTGTCTTGCAACTTCTCCTGTTTCTACAGTAATTATTTCATTACCTGCATTTAATTTATAAGTTTTTTTATCAAACATAATACCTCCTATTTTTTAAAGAGTGAGCAAATAACATCAAAAAGCTCCTAAAAAGCACTTTGAAATTACTTACTCCAAACTCTTTATATTATTTTAATTTTACCATATTTGAATATATAATTACAATATCTATATAGCTAAAAAACAAGTTCTTTCAAACTTTTTACAAAATTTCAATATAAATAATTTAAATATATTATTATTAATATTTTAAAAAAATACATCACTATTCTATATTTAGATTAGTGATGTATTCTCATTTTATTTTCTAATTCCTAATTTTTCTATTAATTCTCTATATTCATCAAGATTTCTATTTTTTATGTAGTTTAATAATCTTCTTCTTTTACCTACTAATTTTAATAATCCTGCTCTTGAATGAACATCTTTAAAGTGAAACTTTAAATGTTCTGTTAAATGTGATATTCTTTCTGTTAATATTGCTACTTGTACATTTGCTGATCCTGTATCTTTAGAATCTTTACCAAATTCTGCAATAATTTCTGCTTTTGTTCTCATTGCCATTTTATTTCCTCCTAATATTTATTATCTAAACCAAGCATATATTTGGCATTAGTATATGCTTCGTATAAATTAGTTTATTATTTTAAAATTAATCATTCAAAATGTGCTTCTTTTTTTAATGTAGGGAATAATATTACATCTCTTATAGATTGAGAATTTGTCATTAACATAACAAGTCTATCTATACCTATTCCTAGACCTCCAGCAGGTGGCATACCATATTCTAATGCTCTAATATAGTCAAGATCCATTTCTCCTGCCTCATCATCTCCATTTTCTTTTGCTTTAACTTGTTCCTCAAATCTTTCTTTTTGGTCTTGAGGATCATTTAATTCAGAATATGCATTTCCATATTCTCTTCCTGTAATAAATAACTCAAATCTATCTACCCACTCACTTTCACCTTCCATATTTTTAGAAAGAGGTGAAATTTCTTTAGGATATTCTGTAACAAAAGTTGGATTAACTATTGTAGATTCAACTTTTTCTTCAAATAATAAATTTAAGATTCCAAATTTAGTATATGTTTTTGTTTTATCTAATTCTATACCTAAATTCTTAGCAAATTCTATAGCTTCTTCATCACTATTCATTAAATTAAAGTCAAATCCTGTCTTTTCTTTAACTATATCACGCATAGTAACACGTCTCCAAGGTTTTGCCATATTAACAGTATATTCCCCATAAGGTATTTCATATGTATCATATAGATGTTTAGCCATTTCAGACAATAAGTCTTCTGTTAAATCCATCATATCATTAAAATCAGCATAAGCTTGATATAATTCCATCATTGTAAATTCAGGATTATGTTTAATAGATGTTCCTTCATTTCTAAAGTTTCTATTAATTTCAAATACTCTTTCAAATCCCCCAACTAACAATCTCTTTAAATAAAGCTCTGGCGCTATTCTTAAATACATATCCATATCTAAAGTATTATGATGTGTAATAAAAGGTTTAGCATTTGCTCCACCAAGTGTTGGATGTAACATAGGAGTTTCTACTTCTATAAATTCCCTAGATTCTAAATATTTACGCATAAATCTAATAATTTCAAATCTTTTTTTCATAGTATCTTGAACTTCAGGATTCATTACAAGATCTACATATCTTTGTCTATAACGCATTTCTATATCTTGTAATCCAGAAAATTTATCAGGAAGTGGTCTAACATTTTTTGTTAATATTTCTATATCATTAGCTTTAAGTGTTAACTCACCTGTTTGTGTACGGAATAATTTTCCTTTTACACCAACAAAATCTCCTGTTGCCATTTTCTTATATATCTCATATTTTTCATCACCAATTTCATCTTTTTTAGCATAAAATTGAATTTTACCACTTAAATCTTGTATATGAGCAAATCCATTTTTACCCATTCTTCTATAAGAAACTATTCTTCCTGCTGTTTGAAATTCTTTATCAGAGTTTTCATCATAATTTAAAATTTCAGATATATTTTGCTTTTTATCATATCTTCTTGCATAAGGTTCAAGACCTTCTGCTCTTAATTCTTCAACTTTTCTTGCTTTTTCCTTCATTACATGGCTTACATTAACCACTGTTTCTTTATTATCCATATTCACTCCCTTACTATATTTCTATATTGATACTATAGCTCGAAACTAAATTCATCGCATCACTATCATTATATATATTATATTCTAAATCTATTTTACCATTTTTTATACTAATATTTCTAGTGATAATATATATTTCTAATACTAAATCTGAAGTTTTTAAAAAATTTTTTGTAATTTTACCTTTTTTGTAAACATTAGTATAAGATAAATCACCTTCTTTTGACATTATTATTTCTTTTTCTTTTATCTCTATAGAATAATTTTCTCCATTTAATTTATATTTTATTATACCTTTTTCATCTACTTCATGATCAATATTATGTTTAAATTTAACATTTTCTATCAAATCATGTATTTGAAGTATCATTAATCTTCATCCTCAAATAATTCATCTAAGAAATCATCTATTTCTTCATCATTTTCATCACCTAAGAATACCATATCATCTTCTTCTAGATTAGAATCATTATCTAAACTTTCATCCGTATACCCATCATAATCAGAAGTAAAATCATTGTCTTCCCAATACTCAAATTCTTTTTCTTCAAGTTTGAAAGCTTCTTCTTGATAATGATCTATTATAGCTTCTTCCTCTTCTTCATCATCAACCAATTCTAAATCTTCCTCTTCATAATAGAATACTTTTTTCATTCCATCTTCACTTTCACAAACTAAATATTCAATTCCTGCATATATAGTTTCTCCGATACATGTAAAATACTCTATATTCCCATCTATTTCATAATCAAATTCACTACCTATTGTATACACAATTTCCTCCTACTTATGATAACTAATATTATTATTAATACATATTGCTCTATAAATTTGTTCAACTAAAATCAATCGCATTAATTGATGTGGAAATGTCATTTTAGAAAAACTAATTCTCATATCTGATACATTTCTAACCTCATCATTATAACCGTTAGATCCACCTATTATGAAATTTATGGTACTCACATTTAAAGTTAATGTATCAATTTTTTCTGCTAGCTCTTCACTTGTTAGACCTTTGCCTTTTAAATCTAGTAATATATTATATCCTATATTTTTATTAATAGCATCCAATAAACTTTTACTTTCTTTATTTATAGCTACATTCACTATATTATCTGCTTCATCTTTAAGTTCTATAAAATTTAATTTTACATATCTGCCTAATCTCTTAGAAAACTCATTTATTCCCTCAACTATATATTTTTCTTTTATTTTCCCTACACAGATAATATTTATTTTTAACATTTTACACCTCAATTTAAAACATTTACATTGCTTTATATCATATATTTTTAGTTTTTTCAAGTTTTATATAATATATTAAATATATTTTATTTTACTCTTCCAAAATTTTTGTCTAAAAAATACTTTGAAATCTTAGTAATTATAGGTCTTCCATGAGGACAAGTATACTTTCCAACACTATGTAATCTTTTAACCATATTTTTCATTTCTTCCATAGTTAATTTTTGACCTGCTTTAATGGCTCCACGACAAGACATAGATATTATTATTCTTTCCCTAATATCTCTAACATTATCATTGTTTTTTAAATCTTCTATGATTTTATACAATATATTTACTATATTTTCTCTAAAAGTAAAGTTAGGATAACCTCTTAATACTATATTGTTCTCACCTATATCATCTATATCAAAAGCAAGATTTCTAAATATTTCCATATTATTTAAAACTATATCTTTATCTATTGGATTAAGTGTTATTATCTCAGGAATTAACATAGTTTGCTCTGACAACTCTTTTTTAGAATATGCTTCCATTAATTCTTCATAAAGTAATCTTTCATGTATAATATGCTGATCATATATTTCAAGTTCTTCTTCTCCCTCAACTAATATATATGTATCAAATATTTGTCCCAAAACATTATATTCTCTTTCTATATTAACTTCTCTTTCAAAAAAACCTTTTAAATATCCATCATAATCTTCTTTTTTTTCTTCTTTAATTTCAATTTCTTCAATTTCTTTTTTTTCATTTTCTTTATATACATCATTAAGACTATATTTATTTTCTGTAAATTCAAAATTAGACTTAACATATTCCGGTTTTATTTCTTCAGAAAAATTTGAAATATATGTATTAACTTCTAATTTATTTTCAACTTTTTCCTCATACATATTATCTTCAAAATTTTCAATCTTAGGCTGAAGTACAGGCTGCCAATTTTTTCTATCATATTCATAGAAAAAGTCATCTATAGTATTTTTAATATCACTATATACATATTTTTCATCAGAAAATTTTACAAGTTTTTTAGATGGATGCACATTTACATCTATTTCTTTAGGATTTATCTCGTAATTAATTATAGCAAAGGGATATTTTCCCTTCATTAATTTAGTATAGTATCCATCTATTACAGCTCTATCTATAACATTAGATTTTACATATCTACCATTAACATAAGTATAAATATATTCCTTAGAAGATCTTAGTATTTCAACATTACCAAGATAGCCATATTTAAATTTAGTTAAATTTTTAAGAATATTTTTCCCAAAAATTTCAAATATTGTACTTTCCATACCATTTCCTGTAGTTTTTATAACAATTTTACCTTCTATATTTAAAGATATAGAAACATTAGGATTAGCTAGAGCTTCTTTTAATACTATATCTTTAATTTTAGTATATTCTGTACTATCTTTTCTTAAAAATTTCTTACGCGCCGGTGTATTATAAAAAAGATCTCTTATCTCTATATCAGTACCTGTAGTTCTGGATATATCTTCATATTTTCTAACAACCCCACCATATGAATTAAGTATACAACCTACTTTATCTATTTCTCTTTTACTTGAAATAGAAAGTTTTGAAACTGAAGATATTGAAGCTAATGCTTCTCCTCTAAATCCGTAAGTAGTTAAATTAAAAATATCATCTTTTTCAAAAATTTTTGAAGTAGCATGTCTTTCTATACTTAAAAGTACATCTTCTTTCCCCATACCTTTACCATTATCAGAGATTTTAACATAACTTCCACCACTTAAAACTTCTATATCTATTTTTGTAGAATTTGCATCTAAAGAGTTTTCAAGCAATTCCTTTATCATACTCGCAGGATTTTCAACTACTTCTCCAGCAGCAATTATATTTGAAATACTCTCATCTAGTATCTTTATTTCTGCCATAAATTTCTCCCCTTAATATTTTCTTTAATAGTCTACCATATATTTATATTGATGTCTATTGAATTTTTTCCCATATATTGATATAATAAATTAGCGAAGATATACGGAATAGTGATACCTTTTTTTGGGCTTTACTTTTTGGTTAAGGGGCTGTCTCTGACTTAATATACTTGAGGAAATCACGATTTGATTTAATGGCTTATACGGATCTCATAATACTTAGTTATATGGCCACCACTTGGTTTTTAAGGCAACCAAAACCTTTTCACTCCGGTATCTTGGCTTTATAAAAAAGAGGACTTTAAGTCCCATATTTTATTGTTTTGTATTTATGATTTATATAAATTTAAAAAAGAGGGTTATACCCTCTTTTTAATCTTCTATTTTCTTTAATTTCAATTCTTCACTTAATTGTTTAATATCAACACTTGCAGGTGCTCCTGTTAATAAGTCTTGTCCCTTATTAGTTTTAGGGAATGGTATTACTTCTTTTATAGAAGTTTCTTTTTGCATTGCCATAAGCCATCTGTCAAGTCCAAATGCAAGTCCTCCATGTGGTGGAACACCATAACTTAATGTCTCTAAGAAGAAACCAAATTTATCTACTTGTTCTTCTTTAGATAATCCTAATGTATCAAAAACCTTAGATTGTAATTCTGAATCATGTATTCTTATAGACCCTCCACCTATTTCATATCCATTTAATACTAAATCATAAGATTCAGACTTAATTTTTTCAAGTTCACCACTATCTAAATATTTAATATCTTCTTTTTTGATTGATGTAAATGGATGATGTTGAGCTAAATATCTTCCTTCTTCCTCTGAGTATTCAAACATAGGAAAATCAACAACCCAAGCAAACTTAAACTCATCTTTATTTATCAATCCTAAATCATTTCCTAATTTTAATCTTAAAGCTCCTAGCCCATCAAGAACTATTTTGTTTTTATCAGCTAATATGAAAGCAATTTTATTATTAGTTAACTCTAAAGTATTTTTTATATTATTTAAAGTTTCTTCATCAAAGAATTTAGCTATAGGTGAATTTATACTTCCATCTTCTCCAACTTTTATATATGCTAATCCTTTAGCTTTGTAATAAGTTTTAACGAAATCTTCAAGATCTTTAATTTTCTTTCTTGAAAAATCAACATCATCTGATACTATAGCTCTTACACTACCACCATTGCTAATAGCATCATCAAATACAGAAAATCCTTTATTAACTACAACTTCTGATAAATCTTTAATTTTCATATCAAATCTTAAATCTGGTTTATCTGAACCATAATTATTCATTGCATAATCATAAGTTATTCTTTCAAATTTTTCTAATTTTTCTTCACCAGTAACATCTTTAAATACTTTCTTAGCAAGTCTTTCAACTAAATCCATTATATCTTCTTGATGTATAAATGACATTTCCATATCAAGTTGAGTAAATTCTAATTGTCTATCTCCCCTTAAATCCTCATCTCTAAAGCATTTAGCAAGTTGATAATATTTATCCATACCAGCAACCATTAAAGTTTGTTTAAATAATTGTGGAGATTGTGGAAGAGCATAAAATTCACCTTTTTGCATTCTACTTGGAACTATGAAATCACGTGCACCTTCAGGTGTTGCCTTACCAAGTATAGGAGTATCTATATCTAAGAAACCTTCATTATTCATGAACTCTCTTATAGAAAATAGCATAGCATTTCTTTTAACTATATTATCCAACATTTTCTTTCTTCTTAAATCTAAATATCTATATGTCAATCTTAAATTTTCATTAATATTATTTTCTGAAATTTCAAAAGGTAAATTTTTAGATCTAGATAATACATTTATATTTTCTGCTAATACTTCTATATCTCCTGTTAATATATTTTTATTTTTACTTGTTCTTTCATTTACTTTACCTTCTACTTGTATTACAAATTCATTTTTTAATTTTTTAGCAAGTTCTAGTATTTCTTTAGGTGAATTTTCATTAACTAATACTTGTGTAATTCCATATCTATCTCTAAGATCTATAAATACAAAAGGCCCCATATCACGTACCTTATCTATCCATCCAGATATAGTAACACTTTGTCCTACATTTTCTATTCTCAATTCATCTAATTTATGACTTCTATACATTATTTTATCCTTTCTATAAGGCTAGATAAAGTAATCTCTTCTTGATTTCCTGTTTCAAGATTCTTAAGAGTTATCATTCCCTTATTTTTTTCATCTTCGCCTAATATTATAGCATAAAGAGCACCAAGTTTATTAGCTTTTTTCATTTGACCACCAAATCCTTTAGGTGAATAATCAAATTCCACACGTATTCCTTCTTCTCTTAATGATTTCAAAATATTTAACATGTATTCTTTAGTTTCATCAAAATATACTATATATGATAATTTTTCTTTTTTATTTATAAGTTTTTCATCTAAAAGTAAAGTTATTCTTTCAATTCCTGCAGCAAAACCAATTCCTGGAACCTTAACTCCTGCTAATATTTCAGTTAACTTATCATATCTTCCTCCACCTAAAACTGTAGATTGAGCTCCTAAATTTTCTGATTTAATTTCAAATACTGTATCTGAATAATAATCTAGACCTCTTACAAGTTTAGGGTTTACAATATAATTTACACCGAAAGATTTTAAGGTATCTTTTAAACTTTCAAAGAATTTATTACTTTCTTCATCAAAGTAATCATAAAGCTTAGGTGCATTTTCTAAAAGTTTTTGATCTTCTTCACTCTTAGAATCAAGTACTCTTAAAGGATTTTTACTAGCTCTTATTTTAGAGTCATCACTTAATTTATCTATATTTTCTAAAAGATATTCTTGTAAGTCCTTAATATATTTAACTCTACATTCTACACTTCCTAAAGAATTAAGTTCTACAGTTAAATTATTAAGCCCTAATTTTGATAAGAATTCTACTGCCATAGCTATTATTTCTCCATCAAGCATAGGATTTCTAACACCAAAACTTTCTACTCCTATTTGATAAAATTCTCTGTATCTTCCTTTTTGAGGTGCCTCATATCTATACATAGGTCCTGAATAATACCATTTAACATTAGGGTTTGATTTATGTAATCCTGCATTTAAATAAGCTCTAACAACTCCAGCTGTTCCTTCAGGTCTTAATGTTATACTTCTTCCTCCCTTATCTTCAAAAGTATACATTTCTTTTGAAACTACATCAGTTTCATCTCCTACAGATCTTTTAAAAAGTTCAGTCTCCTCAACTATAGGAGTTATTATATTTTTATAACCATACTTTTCAAATACTTCTTTAGCAACTTCTAATATGAAATTTTGTTTTTCAGAATCACTAAAATACCTATCTTTCATACCTTTAAGCACATTATATTCCATTAATCATCACCTCAATATTTCTATATATTTCATCATTTATATCTTCTACTGTTCTCATTTTACCATCTTTTACACAATTTATTATTATCCATCCTTTTATATTTGCAAGCTCTATTGCACTATTATATGATTTTATTAAATACTCTTTATTACTCTCATGTATATCTTTAGCCTTATCTCCCGTTATCTTATTTTCCCTATTTTCCATAAGACTAAACGTATATTCTATTGGAACATTTAAAAATACAACTAAATTAGGACTAGGTATACCAAGTTTACTATATTCAAAGTCTTCTATCCAATTAATACATCTCATTTTTTCTTCAAAATCATCTATTTTAGATGCTTGATGTACAATATTAGAAGTTGTATATCTATCGCTAATTATAACATAGCCATTTTCATATTCTTCCGCCCATTTGGTTTTAAATGAAGCATATCTGTCCACTCCATAAAAACTTGAAGCAGCATAAGCATTAACACTTTGAGCATCTTTTCCAAAATCACCATTTAAGTACATTTTAACTAAACTAGATGAAGGAGAATCATAATCAGGAAAAGAAATTTTTTTAACTTTTATTCCTTCATTACATAGTCTATCATTCAGAAGTTGACTTTGAGTTTGTTTACCACTACCATCAGTACCTTCTATTATTATTAATTTTCCCACTTTAATCTCCTTAATATTTATCAATTATTATTTTCAAAGAATGCCAACTAAGTGTAGAACATTTAATTCTAGCTGGCATATCCTTTGTTATTTCTAATAGTTTTGCTTCTTCTAACATATCTTCTTCTAAACTTGAAAGTTCTTCGCCATGCATCATTTTAAAAAATACATCCAATAATTTTTTAGTTTCATCTAAACTTTTCCCTTTTATTAATTCAACAAGCATAGCTGAAGAAGCTGAAGATATAGCACATCCATTTCCTATAAATGATGCATCTTCTATTAATTTATCTTTTATTTTAACTACAAGAGTTAGGTCATCACCACAACTAGGGTTATGACCTCTTTGTATATCAGTAGGATTATCTATCTCTTTTTTCAAATCTTTTCTATTAGAATACTCTAGTATAGTTTGCTGATAAAGCTTGTTTATATCCATTATTACTCCATTATTTTATATCATGATATTTTAAATATATTTTATATTGATACACTGCATGCTCTATAACTAAGAAAGAAACAGTGTAAGCTATAATTCTGGCAAAAAACGTAGGATTATTTAATATTAATATAGATATAAATACAGAAATTATAGAAGTTAAAATATATACATTTGATCTATATATGTTTATTTTTCTTATTAAAAAACCTGTAATCATTCTTAATATACCCATCATCAAAATCCAAAAAGCCAAAAATGAAGGTATAAGTAATCCTAAATTAAATAAATCCTGAGTTGCCAATAATATACAAAATATAATAGTTACTATAGGATTTATTAAATACATTTTTGAAAATACACGAGAATTTTTTATATAATATATCAATTCTCTTAAAGCCACAAGTAGATTTAATAAAACAAGTGCACGTATTATATATCCTAATTGTTCTATAGGATTAAAAAACAATAGTATTCCTACTACAAAAAAAACTATACTTAGCACTAAATTAAAACTCTTATTTTTCATATTACCACCTTAATTAATATTTGCCTTCATAAGTCTTATTATTGCAGCTCTATCATTTTCATCTAACTTCATACGTATAAATTTAATAGTTTCTTC
Organism: uncultured Streptobacillus sp.; assembly: GCA_963539215.1. Classification (GTDB taxonomy): domain Bacteria; phylum Fusobacteriota; class Fusobacteriia; order Fusobacteriales; family Leptotrichiaceae; genus CAURNT01. The sequence continues at coordinate 183,012 of CAUTJT010000001.1, forward strand.
AAGTTGAGGTATAGTCATGTATTCTAACGCATTAACTCTTCTTCTTGTTTTTTCTATTTCATCTGCCATAAGTTGTGTTGATTTTTCTATTTGAGCAAGTTGTAATAAATCATTCATAACAAAACTCATATCTTCTATAGCTAAATCTAATTCATAACTTGTTTGAGCGAAAGAATAAGGATAAAGATCATTTTCATCCCCTATTTTTTCTAAAGATATTTCTGGTATTCTTACACTCATAACATTTCTTTTTGTAACATCTACTTCATATCTTATCTTTGGAATAGCAAGTGATTCTTCAAATACAGATTCAGATATTATACTCTTAGCCATAGTAAAATTCTTTAATGATAAAGTTAGCTTTTTTTCGACATTTATACGCATTTCCTTATTTTTCTTTATAGTTTCTATAAAAATACGCATAAGTTCATCTTGTTTATCCTTTAATAATTTATGTCCTTTTTTAGCTGTTACAAGTTTTGCTTTTAAACGAGTTAATTCCATTCTTGTTGGATTCACATTTAATCTAGCCATATTATTTTTCCTCTTTATTTAAATATTTTTCTAAATATTCATCCCTAATTCTCTTTAACTCATTCTTAGGCAATATTCTTAAAAGATCCCATCCAAGTTCTAAAGTATCTATTATACTTCTATTATTTTCAAATCCTTGACCTACATATTTTTCTTCAAATTCTTGAGCAAATTTAGCAAATTGTTTATCTGTATCAGATAAAGCAGATTCACCCAAAATTACAGCTAATTCTTTAGCTTCTTTACCTGTTGCATAGGCTGAAAATAGTTGATTCATTGTATCGGCATGATCTTCACGAGTCTTATTTTTACCTATACCTTTATCTTTAAGTCTTGAAAGTGAAGGTAATACATCAATAGGAGGCATAATATTTTTCTTATACAACTCTCTTGAAAGTACTATTTGTCCCTCAGTAATATATCCAGTTAAATCAGGAATTGGATGAGTTTTATCATCCTCAGGCATAGTAAGTATAGGTATCTGAGTTATAGAACCTGGTTTACCTTTTAATTTACCTGCCCTTTCATAAAGTGTAGAAAGGTCAGTATATAGATAACCTGGGTATCCACGTCTACCAGGAACTTCTTTTCTTGCTGCTGATATTTCTCTTAAAGCTTCACAATAATTAGTTAAATCTGTTATTATAGTCAAAACATGCATTCCCTTTTCAAAAGCAAGATATTCAGCACAAGTAAGTGCCATTCTTGGTGTTGCTATTCTTTCTACTGATGGATCATTTGCAAGATTAATAAATAGAACTGATCTATCTATAGCTCCTGTCTTTTTGAAATCTTCTATAAAGAATTGTGCTTCTTCATAAGTTATACCTACTGCTGCAAATACTACGGCAAATTTTTCTCCATCACCTAATACTCTAGCTTGTCTTGCTATTTGTGCTGCAAGTTCAGCATGTGGCATACCTGAACCTGAAAATATAGGTAATTTTTGTCCTCTTACTAAAGTATTTAATCCATCTATAGCTGATATACCTGTTTGAATAAATTCAGAAGGATAATCTCTAGCTACTGGATTTAAAGCTATTCCATTAATATCTAGAGATTTTTCGGCAACAATTTTAGATCCATTATCTTTTTCTCTACCTAATCCATCAAATACTCTTCCTATCATATCTTCAGAAACTCTAAGTTTCAAAGGTGTACCAAGAAATCTAACCTTAGAATCTTTCATATTTATACCTGCTGGTGATTCAAATAATTGAAGTATAGCTTTATCTTCATTAACTTCTAATACTCTTCCTAAACGAGTCTCACCATTTTGTGTTTCTACTTCTACTAACTCTTCATAGCTTACACCATCAACACCTTCTACAGTCATCAAAGGTCCTACTATTTCATTTATAGTTTTATATTCTTTTATCACTACATTACCTCCGATTGTTTTGAGATAAGTTCATCAATTTTTCTAACAACTTCTTTATCTATTTCATCAATTTTTTCTATTTCTTCTTCTGATAAATACTTAGCTCTTGCAATATTTTCTCTTACTTCTAAATCTAGTATATCTTTTATATACACATTTGATTCTAAAGCACGTTTTGCTTGATTATAGAAATTAATAACCATATTAAGCATTTTATCTTGTTTTGCAAGTGAAGTAAATGTATCTTGTTCATGGAAGGCATTTTGTTGTAAATAATCTTCTCTAATAGATTTAGCAGCTTCAAGTTTTAATTGATCTTCAAATGATAAAGTATCTTTACCTACAAGTCTTACTATTTCTTGAAGTGAAGCTTCTTCTTGAAGTAATTTCATAGCTTTTACCCTATTTTTAGAAAATCTATCATCTACATTTTTATCCATCCATTCATCTACTTTAGTTTGATAAAGTGTATATGAATTTAGCCAATTTATTGCTGGGAAATGTCTTCTATAGGCAAGTTGGGCATCAAGTCCCCAGAATACTTTAACTATACGTAATGTAGCTTGTGATACAGGCTCTGATATATCTCCTCCAGGAGGTGATACAGCTCCTATAACAGTTAAAGCACCTATTCTTTCATCTTCTCCAAGACAAACTACTTTACCTGCTCTTTCATAGAAATCAGCTGCACGAGATGCAAGATATGCTGGATAACCTTCATCTCCTGGCATTTCTTCAAGACGTCCTGACATTTCTCTTAAAGCTTCTGCCCAACGAGAAGTAGAATCTGCCATTATAGAAACAGAATATCCCATATCTCTAAAATACTCCGCTATAGTTATACCTGTATATATAGAAGCTTCTCTGGCAGCAACTGGCATATTTGAAGTATTTGCTATAAGTACTGTTCTTTGCATTAAAGATTTCCCTGTTAATGGATCTATAATTTCAGGAAATTCCATAAGAACATCAGTCATCTCATTACCACGTTCTCCACATCCAACATATACTACAACTTGAGCATCACCCCATTTCGCAAACTGATGTTGTACAACTGTCTTACCTGATCCAAAAGGCCCTGGAACACAAGCAGTTCCTCCCTTTGCAACAGGGAAAAATGTATCTATTACTCTTTGTCCTGTAACTAATGGTTCATCAGGATTAATTTTTCTTTCATATCTTCTTCCACGTCTTACCGGCCATTTTTGTATCATATTTAATTCTACTAAACCTTTAGGTGTTTCTATAATAGCAATTGTATCTTCAACTTTAAAATTACCAGATTTTATTTCTTTTATAGTACCTTCTATTCCAAAAGGAACCATAATTTTATGATCTATAACTTCTGTTTCAGGTACTATTCCTAAAACATAACCAGAAGATACATAATCCCCTACATTCTTTTGGGCTTTAAATTCCCAAACTTTTTCTCTATCTAAAGAATTTACTTCTACTCCTTTAATAAGGAAATCTCCAACTTTAGCTCTTATTTTATCTAATGGTCTTTGTATTCCATCAAACATATTTTCTAATAATCCTGGACCTAATTCTACAGAAAGAGGCATACCTGTTGTTTCAACTGGCTCATCTGTACCTATACCTGTAGTTTCTTCATATACTTGAATAGAGGCTCTATCTCCCCTCATTTCAATTATTTCACCTATTAATTTATTATTACCTACTTTAACCATGTCAAATACATTAGCATGTGACATATTTTCTGCAACAACTAATGGTCCTGAAACTTTAATAATTCTTCCTTTCAAGTCCTTCTCCTTTCAACTAAAAAATATTAGTTCCTATTGCCTTTTCTATATTTTCATCTATTTTAGCTATTCCTATACCTTTACTTCCCTTATTACTTGGTATTAAAGTTATCATAGGCATAACTTCATTTTTATATCTTTCTAGTACACTCTCGGCACGAAGAGCATAATCTTCTGTTATTAATATTATTCCATAGCCACTTATTGCAAGTTTATCTATAGTTGCCTTAATTTTTTGAATTACTATATCATCATTTTCTAAGTTTTCAACACTAAAAACATCTATACCTAAAGCTTTAAATGATGTAACTGTATCTTTATCTCCTATAGCTGCTATTTTATACATAAACTCCTCTCAATCTACTTTTAACAAGTTCTATATCAATGTCATTTAATTTAGCAGACATTATTAATCTTAAGGCTTTAAATTCATATTCTTTAGCTATAATATATGTAAATATAGGTTCTGGACCTATAGTCACATTTTTATACTCTTTAGCTAAAAAAATTATCATGTTATCAAATACCTTTTCAATTTCTAATATATCCTCATTTTTTTCAAAAGTTTCCCAAGATTTAGTTTCTATTTTCTTTTTAAATAATGGTAAATATGTATTAGTGAAATATGATTTAATTAAATCCTCTTTACATATATTTCCACCATCTACTAAAATATCATCTAAATAATCTACATTTCTATTTTGCTTTTTCAATCTTAAAAAAGTTAAAACATTATATCTATCTATAGATATTTTAGAATAATCTATAAATAAAGGTATATTAGTACTAATTGCTAATTTTAAAAGATGTTTTAAATACATTTTATCAAGTTCTATACAAGCTTCTTTTAAATCTTTATATTTTTTCACCTCATTAAAATTATTCATTATTTCTTCTTTGTCTATAATGCCTGTAGATATATTATACTCATCTAAAATATTTCCTTTATCTTTTAATAGAAGTTTAAGATTTTGATATTCATATTTCAAGGCAGCCAAATCAACTATTTCCTGATTATTTTTAGATATTTCTCTTGTAAATTTAAATACTCTTTCAAGCTCTCCATTAATAATTTTTTCATATTCATCATCACGAGTAATAGTAGCTATAGAATAAGAGTAATCCGTATCGTTTAAGATTCTTAATATTTCTTTAAATGAATTAGTCTCTAACATTTTAATAAGCTTATCTTCACTTAATAATTTTTTTTCTTGAACCTTAATCATTGATACAGGTAAAATGAAATCATTTCTATTCATTTAAACACCTCTAATTAAAATAGTTTAATATCAAACTTTCCAATTCTTCCTTTTTAATATTTATTATACTATCAAAAGTATAATTTTCATCAACACCATCATATGATATTACAAACCCAGATTTAACTGCATCACTAATTTTTAAATTAGAAAATTTATTACTTAAATCTGCATATTTAGATGGAACTAATATTAATTCATTAGGAAAAGATTTTCTTTTTTCTAAATTATATTTAATAAATTTTTCCATCTCTTCTAAACTAATATTTTCTAAATTTGTTGATAATTCATTTAAGATTTGTCCTATTATCTCTTGTTTTTTCTCTAATAATATATTTTTAGATTTTAAATTAATATTAGATTCAACTCTTTCAAATTCTAAATCTTTTTTTGTTTCAAACTTACTTAAAGATTTTTTTTCATAGTCTTTAACTTTTAAATCAAATTCAGATTTTAGAACTTGAATTTTATCTTCAGTTTCAGAATTTAATACCTTAATTTTATCTTCCGTATCTGAAATTATCTTATTTATTATATTATCTAAATTTGACATACTTACTCCTTAACCTATAACTGCATTATTAAGTAATAGTATAGATATAACAAAACCTAATAAGGCATAAATTTCAACCATTACCGCATATACTATACCTTTAAATTGGTGTTCTTCATTTTTAGCAAGTATAGTAATACCTGCTACTGAAACTCTAGCTTGTGCTATTGCTGAATGAAGACCAACTATAGCTATTGGAAGACAAGCAAATAAGATTGATAATCCTTGTAAAGAAGTAGTTGAAGATGTTACCTTACCTACTGCTAAAAGCCCTATAACGAAACCATATAACCCTTGTGAACCTGGTAATAATTGTAAAATTAATGATTTACCAAACTTTTCTGGTTCATCTATCATAAGCCCTGCTGCAGCTTCCCCAACCATTCCAACAGCTTTTGCAGATCCAACTCCTGCTAAAATTGCAGCAAGAGCTGCTCCAAGTATACCCAATGCTGGTCCTAAATTAACTAAAAATCCGTCTAAATTAAACATTTTTCCTCCTAATTGTTCTTTATGTTTATATATTTTTCTTTAATTTTAAAATTATTAAATGCCTTTCCTCCACCTTCATAGAATTTAGCGAAGAATTCAACATATATTAATCTTGATGTATGTACATATGCACCAAGAGCAGATAAGAATAAATTAAATCCATGTCCTAACATCATAATTATCAACATAAATACTATCATTATTCCTTTATTTCCTACCATTTGTGCTATCGTGTTAACAGAATATGCAATATATCCTCCAGATAATCCAAGAGCCATAAGTCTGACATAAGATATTAAATCTCCCATATAACCTGATATTCCATATAAGGCATAAGTTCCAAGACCTATTTTACCTCCAATACTTTGAGCTTCTCTTCCACCTGTTGCTACTATTCCAAGCATAGATATTATCATTAAATACATAGATATATTTACCAAAATTCCACTGACATTACTAAAACTTGCATACACATAATATCCTGTTGAAATAAGTGTTACAATCCATAAAAATACATCAGCAAAACAATCAAAATATCTTTTATCTTTTATTAATATATATGCCTTAGTTAATAAAGCTAAGAATATATGTATAATCCCAAATACGAATGATAAAATCATTACTGGTTGATAATTAATAGTTGGTGAATATATATGTATAGGATTATCAAAATCAAATCCAAAGAATGATCCATAAATAAGTCCCCAAACTGTTGTAGAAATTCCTAACATAAATACAAATTTCAGCATATTTTTATTTGATTTGCTTAGTTTAAATATAGTTAGCGCAATTCCAGTTGCTATACTTAATAACAATCCATAACCTACATCTGCCATCATCATACCAAAGAATAGCCAGAAAAATGGTGCTACTATTAAAGTAGGATCTATTTCTGTATATTTAGGTAATGAATATGTCCCAACTAACATTTCATATGGTTCAATAATTGAATTATTTTTCAACTTAACAGGAATATCACTATCATTTACGTCAAATTCTTCATATGAAATATAGTAATTATTAGAAAGTGTATCATTAAGTATTTTTTCTAATTCTTCCTTTCTATATTTAGGAATATATGCTGATATCACACTTAATTTATCAGTTTCTTTAAATATTTCTTTAGTATTTTCTTTTAATAATATATTTCTATAATATTCACTTGCTATTTCTAGATCTGATATATTTGAAGCAAAATTTTTTAATTCAATATCAATATTTTCTATACTTTTAATATTTTCAACTATTCTTTTTTCTAAATTTTCTATCATTTTTATAGGAATTTCTGTAATATCTAAATTTAACTTAGTTAAATTTAATTCTTTTATAAAATCTTTAAAATTAGAATCTTTGCCAGAATATATTAATACATTAACATCTTTTTTTCCTTCAAATATTACATTAACCTCTACCATATCATCAATTTCTTTTAACATTTTTTCATAATTTTTTTTAGATAGAGTTCCTATTGTAGCATCTACCATCTTTAACCTTTTTAAATCTAAAGATGTAACATCTAAATTTTTCCAACTTTCATATTCAAATATACTATTTTTAAGATTTTCATTTTGTCTTAATAAAGTTTCTTTTAAAGTAAATTTAGAAATAATATTATCTATAGTTTTTTCTATATCTAATCTTTTAACATAATTTTCAAGATCATCATAACTAAATTCTAAAAGGCCATCTTTTAAAGACTTAAATGTAGATTTTTTAGGAGCTAATATCCTTAATTTTTTAATTAAACTTTCAATCTTAACTATTATATTTTCAGTATTTTCTATATTTTTTGATGTATAATTGTTAAGTTCAAAATCTATAACTCTAAAATCTATTTCTTCAAACTTTTGAAAATCTTTTAATAATCTATTAACATCATTTTTAAAGATTATTAGATTAAATTTTTCAAGTTTTACTATAGCCATTTTCTATCCTTTCATAACTATATTTTTTAATTGTAGTACAATATCTTCTTTTTTACTTAAAACATTTTTTCCTAAATTATTAGCTTTTTCTTTAGCTTCTTCTAAAATATGATTAAGACTATTTCTTTTAGATTCTATATCTAACTTTAATTTTTCAGAAAATCTTTCATCTATATTTTTAGTTAAAGTCAAAAATTCATTTTCTATTTCAATCTTTGTACTATTTATTTTTTCAATATTTATTTTTTGAGATTCTTCCAACTTATTTTTCATCTCTTTTTCAATATTCTCAATTTTTTCTAAAACTATTCTTGTCATACCATCCTCCCATTAAAAAAATATTTTATAATCAGAATAACCAAATTCATCTAATTTATTATATGGTATAAATCTAAGTGCTGCACCATTTATGCAATATCTTAAACCTCCAGCACTTGAAGGTCCATCAGTAAATACATGTCCAAGATGAGCTTTATCTAACTTAGTTTTAACTTCTATTCTATTCATTCCATGTGATAAATCTTGATAATAATTAATATTTTCTGTAAGTATAGGTCTTGTAAAACTTGGCCATCCACAACCACTATCAAATTTATCTAAAGAGAGAAATATAGGCTCTCCAGTTACTATATTTACATATATACCCTTTTCATAATTATCTTCTAATTCAGAAGAAAATGGCTTTTCTGTCTCTGAGTTTTGAGTTATCCCAAATTCAAGTTTAGACAAAGTATTTCTCAACTTTTCTAATTCAGGTTTTTCATACTTTTTATTAAAAACTGGTAAAAAAACAGAATCTAAATTAATGTGACAATACCCCTTAGGATTTTTTTCTAAATAATCTTGATGGTAATCTTCAGCAAGTATGTACATATTTAACTTTTCAATTTCAACTGCTATTTTTTTACTATCTCTTTTTTCTATGTATTCACATACTTTATTTATACAATTTAAATCATTTTCATCTAAATAATATATACCAGTCCTATACTGTCTTCCAATATCATTACCTTGCTTATTAATTGAATAAGGATCTATTATTTTAAATAGTCTTAAAAGTATCTCTTCAAGTCTTATAATATTTGGATTATATTCAATCTCCACTGTTTCAACATGATCTGTATATTTAATTTCGCTATATGTTGTCTTATTAGTTTTACCATTAGCATATCCTACACTAGTTTTTTCTATTCCAAGTAAATTTTTGAAATAGTGTTGAACTCCCCAAAAACATCCTCCAGCTAAGTAAATTCTTTTCATAATTCATCACCCCATACTTATATAATTATATCATTAAAAGGATAAAATTTCAAATTACTAGTTTATAGTTAATATAGCTTTTTAATACTATTTATATATACTAATACATAGAAAAAAAATATTTTACAATCTTTCTTGATTTTTTCATTTATATAGTGTATAATAATTATTGTCAATGAAAGTTGACAACCTCAATTAACCCCCCCTTTAGGAGCTAATAGATAAATATTAGCTCCTTTTTTATTTTGCTTTTTTATTAAATAAGCACCTTTAAGAAATATTTTAATAAATAAAAATTTAAATATAATATTTCTAATCGGTGCTTTTATTTTATATTTTTCTACATTTTTTCTACAGTTCCTATTCCTAGAAGGCTTAATCCTTTTTTAATAACTAAAGCTACTTTTTCACAAATTTCAAGTCTTGCTTTAGTTAATTCTAAATTTTCCATATCTATTACTTGATTTGAATTATAGAAAGAATTAAATTCTTTCGTTAAATCAAATAAATAATCAGCTATAAGATTAGGTCTATTTGTTTCAAAAGCTTTAATTGTTGTAAATGGTAATTTATGAAGAGAAACTATTAAACCTCTTTCTAATTCATTACTCTTTTCAACTAACATTTCTGTATCTGCATAGTTTATTCCTAATTCTTTTGCTTTTCTAAGTATAGACATAATTCTAACATAACAATATTGAAGATATGGCCCAGTATTTCCTTCAAAACTTAGTACTTTGTCCCAAGTAAATGTAATTCCACTACTTCTATTTTGACTTAAATCAAAGTATTTTATAGCTCCAACTCCTACAACTTCAGCTATATTTTCTTTTTCTTCATCTAATAAAGTAGGATTTTTTTCATCTACTATTTTTCTAACTTCAATATGAGCTTTATCTAATATTTCTTCAAGTCTTATTACATCTCCACCACGAGTTGAAAATATTGTTCCATCTCCAAACCTCATAATTCCAAACTCTACATGTTCTTTATTATAGTCATAAGGTTTTCCCATCATTTCAGAGATTTTAAACACTTGTTTGAAATGACCTTTTTGTCTTTCATCTACTACATATATAGCTCTATCTATATTCAAATCATCTTTTCTATATTTTATACAAGCAAGATCTGATGTTGAATAAAGGAAACTTCCATTATTTTTTTGTACTATACAAGGAGGTAATTCATCATTTTCAAAAAATACCACCTCTGCCCCTTCATCATTACGCGATATACCTTTATCATTTAATAATTTAACTATTCCTGGCATCATAGGATTATAGAAAGATTCACCATTAAATAAATCAAATTTAATATCTAATCTTTTATACACTTTATCATATTCTCTTAAAGAATATGTTATAAATTCCTTCCATAAAGCAAGATTTACAGGATCTCCCATCTGAACCTTTTTTAATTCCTCACGTGCTTCATCCTCAAGAGATGGATCTTCTTTTGCAGCTCCTGAAAACTTAACATAAAGTCTTTCTAGCTCTTCTATAGCATTTGACTCATAAGCTTCTTTATCTAACCATTTGTTATATGCCACTATCAATTTACCAAACTGAGTACCCCAATCTCCTATATGATTATCACTAATTACATTAAATCCAAGTTCTTTATATATTCTTGTTAATGCATCTCCTATTATAGTACTTCTCAAATGACCCACATGCATTCTTTTGGCAATATTAGGTGAAGAATAATCTATTAATACTTTTTCATTATTAGCTTTATCATACTCATATTCTTCTTTACCTATCTTTTTACTTTCTTCATTTAAAAATTTATTATCAATAAATATATTAATAAATCCAGGCCCTGCAACTTCTATCTTAGAAATAATTCCACAACCATCAAAATTATCTATTAATTTTGTAGCTATTTCTCTTGGGTTACTTCCTAAAACCTTAGATTTAGTCATAGCAAAATTACTTTGAAAGTCTCCAAATTCTTTTTTCGTAGAATTTTGTATATCTTCTAATTTAAGTTCAATTCCAAAAACTTTATTAACATTTTTAGAAAGAACATTTAAAACCTCAGTGATTAATAACTTCATTTTTTCTCCTTATTTTCTTAAAATAATAACATTTATAATATACATTGTCAATTAAAATAGGGTTAATTGATCTGATTCAGGTAAGTCATCATCAATACATTTATATTTTCTTAAATTATCTAATACTGTTTTAGATATTTTACATCTCTTTGAAATATCTTCTATAGAACTAAATTTACCTTTATTTCTCTCTTCAACTATAGTATTTGCAACAACTTCACCAAGTTGATCCATAGCTGATAAAGGTATACGAATTTTACCATTTTCAATTTTAAATTTATGAGCTTCTGATTCATATATATCAATATCTAACAATTCTATTCCTCTTGCCTTCATCTCTATTAATATTTCCATTAAAATTAAAGACTTTTTATCATTAGTTGATAAATCAGGTAAAGATTTTTTTTGTTGATATTTATCTCTTAATTCTTCTATAGTTCCATTCATTCCTATAAATGAAAAATCATCTGCTTTTCTATTTAAATATGCAGTATAAAACTCTAAAGGATAATACACTTTAAAGTAAGCTATTCTAACTGCCATCATAACATATGCAACAGCATGTCCTTTAGGGAACATATATTTAATTTTTTCACAAGATTCTATATACCAATCCTTAACATTATTCGCTTTCATCTTCTTCTTGTATTCTTCCCAAGCTTCTTTATCTTCAGGTTTAGATGGTCTACCCTTACGAACAAATTCCATAATATTAAATGCATCAGATTTATCTAGCCCCATATCTATTAAATGGTTTATAATATCATCCCTAACAGTTATTATTTCACTTAAAGTCGCAACACCATTTCTAACATATTCCTGAGCATTATTTAACCATACATCAGTTCCATGAGAAAGTCCTGATATTCTTACAAGTTCAGAAAACGTTTTAGGTAATGTATCTTCTAACATTTGTTTTACAAATTCTGTACCAAATTCTGGTATACCGCTTGTCCCCAACTTATTCCCAATTTCTTCCTCTGTAACACCCAAAGCTTCAGTCGAACTAAATATACTAATTACCTTAGGATCTGTTAATGGTATGTTATATATATCAACTCCTGTTAAATCACGTAACATTTTTAGTGTACTTGGATCATCGTGACCTAATATATCTAACTTTGTTAATTGAGTATCCATAACGTGATAATCAAAATGTGTAGTTATAGAACCAGAACTTGGATCATTTGCAGGATACTGAACTGGTGTAAAATCATAGATAGACTTATAGTTAGGTACAACTATCATTCCTCCTGGATGTTGACCAGTAGTTTTTCTTGCACCTTCACATTTTTTAGCTATTCTTTCAATTTCGGCACTATTTTTATTACAAAATTCTTCTTGCATATTTTTAAGTTCTAATTCTTTTTCAGCTCTAAGAGAGCTATCTAACTTTTTCAAAGAAGTATTATACTCAGACAATACTTTAGATTCAAATTTTCTTTTAATATTTTCTTCAAAATATTTTTTTGAATAAGCAATAGCATTTTTTTCTGCAACTGTAGTTATAGTTCCAGCTCTAAATACATAATCTTCACCAAATAATTCTTTTGTATATTTATGTATTTCTCCTTGATATTCTCCTGAAAAATTTAAATCTATATCCGGTGTTTTATCTCCTTTAAATCCCATAAATACTTCAAAAGGTATAGAATGTCCATCACGTATTAATTCAGTTTCACAATTTGGACATTTTTTTTCTTCTAAATCTACACCAGAACCTTCAAAATCTTTCATTTCAAAATATTTACATTTAGGACATCTATAATGCGGATAAAGTCCATTAACTTCTGTTATTCCCATTAAATATGCTACTAACGATGAACCAACAGATCCTCTTGAACCTACAATATGCCCATTATCAACAGATTTCTTAACTAATTTTTGAGCTATTAAATATAGAACAGAAAATCCGTTACCTATAATAGCATTTAACTCTCTTTCAAGTCTTTCTTCTATTTTAGGCGGTATTTTTTCTCCATACAACTCATGAACTCTATTATATGACATATCTCTAACAGAATCTTCTGCGCCCTCCATTACAGGTCTATATTCTCCATCAGGTATAGGTTTTATTTTTTCTATCTGTTCTTCTATTTTATGAGTATTATATATTACTACATCTTCAACATCTTTACCAAGATATGAAAATTCATTTAACATTTCATCTGTAGTTCTAAAATAGTTACCAGTATCTATGTCATAGGTATTAAACGCTCTATCAGAACCTAATAGTAAAGCCGCTTTAGATTTTCTATCTTTTTTATCTAAATAATACACATTACCAGTAGCTACTACAAGTTTATTTTTTGATTTTGCCATTTCTACAAAATCTTTATTCATTTGATGTATAAAATCTATTCCAGATATTTCTTGCTGAGTTATAGCATCATTATATATACTATCTGGATATATTTGTACATAATCATAAAAATCCATAGCTTCTGATATATCATCTTTTGACATACCTCTTATATATAAATCTACAAGTTTACCTTTATTAAACCTACCTGAATATATAGGACTTGAAGAAATTAAAAAGTTTTCTCTATCAAAACTTAAATCAGACTTTAATATTCTAGGTTTTTTATCACCATAGTATTTTATATGAGATATAGAAACAAGCTCATATAAACGTTTCAACCCTTTTAAATTTTTAACTAAAATTGTAACATTTTCTGTATCCGCCTTAATTGGTTCTTTAAAAAGTTTTTCACTAACTTGTGTTAATCTTTCTATACCAAATGGAGATAAATATTTTAAAAGAACTTTAAATACTTCTGCTGTAGCTTGTGCATCATCTATAGCTCTATGATGATTTTCAAGGACTATATTAAATTTCTTAGTCAGGGCATCAAGAGAGTATCTTTTAATATCTTTAACTAATATTTTAGCCCATTCTAAAGTATCAATAAAACTAAAATTATTTTCTAAACTTAAATTTAATTGTTCACACTTCTTAGTTATAAACCCAACATCAAACTTAGCATTATGAGCTACAACTGTTGTGTTTTTTATAAACTCTAAAAATCTAGGTAATACTTTTTCAATAGTTTCTGCATTACTTACCATTTTATCACTAATACCTGTTAACTCTACTATTTTCATAGGTATTTTTATTTCTGGATTTATAAACTCTGAAAACTTATCTATAACTAGACCCCTTTTCATCTTTACTGCACCAATTTCTATTATTTTATCATTAGTAGAACTAAATCCTGTTGTTTCTATATCAAATATTACAAATTCTTCTTCCTCTATATATATATCTTTAGGATTTTTTATTAAAGGTGCTTCATCATCGACAACATAAGCTTCTATTCCATATATTATTTTAAAGTCTTCATTTTTTTTAACTCCATGAGCAACAAAAGGAAATGCATGAACAACTCCATAATCAGTAACAGCTATAGCCTTGTGATCATGATATTTTGCTCTTTCTATCAATTCTTTAGAATCTATAGTCGATGTCATATCACTCATATTAGTATGTGCTGCAAGTTCTATTCTTTTAACTTTAGCACTATCTTTTTTTATGTCTTCAACTTCTCCTATTATATCTATTTTTTTAAGTCTAATACTATATTTTTCTCTATAATTTTGATATATTCCAAGTCCTTCTATTATATCCCCAACTTTTAACTTAAGCTCTTCTTTATTATTTATAAATTTATCACAAATCACAGAATTTTCATTATCAGTTATATATACCTCTACAATTATTTTACTATTTTTAATTTCTTTTAGTTCTATTTTAAATACTTCACCACGAACAAGAATTTCTGAATTAATCATCATAGAACTTACATCACCTAATGGTGTAATATCTAGTTTAGGTTTAACATAAGATACTTTAGTATCAAATCCTGATTTTCTTATTTCTTTTTTGACTTCTTTTTCAAAATTAACCTTAACTTCTCTCGGTTTAAATTTAAAGTTTTTTGAATCTTCTAAATTACTTGTAACATCTATTTCATATCTAAGTCCGAATATATCCCATAGCTTACTAGATAAATTAGAAATAAAATTCATTATTTTATCATGATTAATTTTAACTAAACTTCCCAAAACTATATTAATTGAATCATTAATAAAACTATAATTTATTTCATTTACTATCATATTTAGATATTTATCTTCATTTTTCACATACTCCAGTAAAAATGATATAGCTTCTTCTATATCTTCTTCTTTTAATTTTTTATCATATTTATTTATATTAAATTCTATATTAACATTATCTTCTATTTTAGAAATAATATTTCTAACTGCTTCTATCTCCTCAATTACTTCTTTAGATATATTTAATAAATCAAAATAAACAATTATCTCTACAACTTTAGAATTAACTAAATTTATCTCTTGAATTCTAATATTTTTAAGTCCTATTTTATCTTCTGGAACTTTTAATATTGCATAATTTTTAGACATCTTTTCTCCTTATTTCATTTTTAAGTATATATCTATAAAATCATCTATATCTCCATCCATAACTTTTTCAACATTTCCTTCTTCATGATTAGTTCTATGATCTTTAACTAACTTATATGGTTGGAAAACATAAGATCTAATTTGTGAACCCCACTCTATTTTAGACTCTGTCCCTTTTAAATCTTTTATTTCATCTTCTCTATTTTTTAATTCAATTTCAAATAATTTTGCTCTTAATACTTTCATAGCTGAAGCAAGATTTTTGTTTTGTGATCTTTCATTTTGACAAGTTACTACTATACCTGTAGGAATATGTGTTATTCTTACAGCTGAATCAGTTGTATTTACATGCTGACCTCCAGCACCACTTGCTCTATAAGTATCTATTTTCATATCTTCTTTTTTTAGATTAACTTCCAAATCATCTTCTATCTCTGGTATTGCATTAACTGCAGCAAAAGAAGTGTGACGTCTAGCATTAGAATCAAAAGGAGATATTCTTACTAATCTATGAACACCTTTTTCACATTCTAAATAACCATAAGCAAACTCTCCCTTAATAGCAAGTGTTACACTTTTAATACCAGCTTCTTCACCAGCTAATATATCTAATACTTCTACTCCAAACTTATGATTATCTGCCCATCTTTGATACATTCTAAGTAACATTGAAACCCAATCACAAGATTCAGTCCCTCCTGCTCCTGCATTAATAGTAAGTATCGCATTATTTCTATCATACTTACCATTAAGTAAAACTTTAATTTTAAAAGCTTCAAACTTTTCTACAAACATATTTGTTTCTTCTTCTAATTCTTTAAGAGAAACTTCTTCTTGTTTATAGAAATCAAAAAGTATATTCATATTATCATTTAATTCTATTATTTCTTTAATATCATTAACTTTAGATTTTAAAGTAGATATCTCCTTTAAAATTTTTTGTGAATTTTGTGTATTTTTATAAAACTCAGGATCTAAAGTTAAAGATTCAAGTCTAGATAATTCTAAATTAAAATTTTCTAATTCAAAGATGCTCCTTAATATCATTAAACTCTATATTTTTTTCTTCTATCAACTTTTTTAATTCATACTCTTCCATTACTACTCCTCTAATTAAATATTCTTGATAATATTAAATTTAACATTATTACAACTACTACTGTAAGCATCATAATCTTACCTAAATCTACCTTTTTAAAAGTCATAAACGCTATCATTAAACTTGCAAACATAGCAAGCAATATTTCATAAGGTTTATAACCTATAGACACAAATAAATC
The DNA here is from genome assembly GCA_963539215.1 of uncultured Streptobacillus sp. GTDB lineage: Bacteria > Fusobacteriota > Fusobacteriia > Fusobacteriales > Leptotrichiaceae > CAURNT01. The sequence continues at coordinate 199,952 of CAUTJT010000001.1, forward strand.
TGGGAAAAACAGAATAACAAGTATTGCTATAGGTAATGCTTCTAAAAATTTATCCATGAACTTATTTCTTGGTATAGGAATAAAATTACCAACAAGTCTAAATATTTGTGTTAATACACCAACAGAAATAACAGTTATCCAAAGCTTCATTTAACATCACCTAACTTTCCACCTTCAAAACACATTGAAAATAGAGCATATACCGTACTTGTTAATATAAGGATAAGGACTATTTGTAAACTCTTATTAACACTGCTAAATGGAGGTATATACATAAATAAAAGTTTTAAAATTAAAGTTATACCTACAACACGTATATGTCTAAATTCTGACATAAGAGTTGATATAAGCAAAGATAAAAATGTACCATATAAAACAAATTTCATAGAATTTATTATAATTAAAGGAACAAATGAACCCACTAAAACTCCTAAAAAGGTAGTTAATCCAAAAGCTAGAAATCCTAATAAATTTGCTCCAAATGCATATGAAAATGACTTATTCTTTTTAACTGCTAGATATGCTATTAATTCATCTGTATACATAAGGCCTATGATACAATTTGTCCAATTATCATATTTTTTTAAAGATTTATACATAGGTATATTTATTAGTACATATCTAAAATTAAGCATAGCTGCTGCAAATATTGCAGAAATAACATCAAAATTAGGATTTTTAAATATTTGCATAAGTAAAGTTTGAGAAGCACCTGAGTATATTAAAAAACTCATAGATCCAGCTATTAATCCATTTACATCATAACTATTTGCAATTAAACCTAAAGTAAATCCAAAAGGTAAATAAGCTATAGCTATTCCTTTGGCTTCTTTTACACCAGATATAAACTCTGAGTAATTAAACTTTTCCACCAGATCCATCTTTTTCAACTCCATTCTCTATAAATTCTTTTATATAATTTAAAACTTTAAAATTATTATTATATATATACTTTTTATTTCCATTAATATACTCTATTATCAATCTTTTAGTAAAGAAAAATTTAGTAATCTTTAATTCTTTTATATCTTTTAATGAATATACAGTAGATTTATATAAAATCTCATTTTGATCATATGATAAATCTTCATTATTAATTAAGAATGTAACCACAACAAAATATATCATATATGATTCCAATAAAAAATCACTAACACCTCTAATATAGCTAATAAAAGCTAAAAATATTATAAAAAGTGATACTGAATATAAATAGATAAAACTTTTAAAATTATCTTCTATTTTTAATGAAGTATACTTCTTTTTTTTATCTTCTATACTAAATACATAAACTAAAACAACAAAAGTTATCATAACACAAGGAATAGCTACATTTTTTGTTATAATTTGTGATACTAATAAAAATAATAAAATAACTATTAAAATAATACTCGTACTTACTACATATTTATTTTTTTCAAAAAAATTCATTATTTAAGATCACCCCAATTTTCTCCTATGTTATAGTTTACTTTTAATTTAATTTTTTCAAATTTTATAGTATTTTCCATTATATCTATTATCTTATCTACTATATCTATATAGTTTTCATCAACTTCAAATATTAATTCATCATGAACTTGTAATAACATTTTTAATTTATCATTACATAATTGATTATATATTCTTTTCATTACTTTTTTTATAATACCAGCTGCGCTACCCTGTATAACAGTATTTACTGCCATTCTATTAGCTTGTTCTCTTATATTAAGATTTCCTGAATTTATACTATGTACATATCTTTTAGCTCCAAATATAGTTTCAACATATTCATTTTCTCTACATTTTTCTATAATTTCATCAAGTAAAATTCTAACTTTAGGATATTCTCTAAAATATGTATCTATATAATCTTTTGCATCAGAAACTGGAATTTTTAATTCTTTAGATAAACCATATGGTGTTTTACCGTAAAGAACTGAAAAATTAATAACCTTTGCGATATTTCTTTGATATTTTGTTACTTCTTCATCTTTATTTATAGCAAATATTTTTCTTGCAGTTAATTCATGTAAATCTAAATCATTTGTATAAGCTTCTATTAAATGTGGATCACCAGAAATTTCAGCAAGAACTCTTAATTCTATTTGAGAATAATCAAAAGAAATTAATTTTTTCCCCTTACTTGCTTTAAATCCTTTTCTTATTTTAGTACCCTCTTCTGTTCTTGTAGGTATATTTTGAAGATTGGGATTTTGAGAAGAAAGTCTTCCTGTAGCTGTACCAGTTTGATTATATGTAGTATGTATTTTATTATTTACAGCAAGTTGTATCAATGGTTCCACATAAGTAGATCTAAGTTTTTCATATTCTCTATACTCAAGTATCAATTTGGCAATATTTATACCTCTTAAAGAAAGAAGTTCTAATACTTCAGCATCAGTTGAATAGGCCCCTGATTTATTTTTCTTTTCACCTTTTATCCCTAATTTTTCAAATAATATATATCCAAGTTGTTTAGGTGAACTAATTTTAAATTCTTCTCCACTTTCAATATATATCTCTTCTACTAATTGCTCTATTTTTAAACCTAATTCTTTATTATATTCTTTAAAATAATCTAAATCTATAGATATTCCATTATCTTCCATATATTTAAGAACCTTTGTAAATTCTTTTTCTTCGTTATATCTTTCTTTTGAATTTTCAATTTTCAAATTATCATAAAGTTCATTTTTTAAAACATATAAACCATAAGTTAATTTATCCATTCTTTCTAAATAATATGAATTTAATTCTTCTTCATTCATTTTAGAAACTATTTTTTTATCAAAATTTGGAACTGAAATATTAAGTCTATCAAATAACACTTTCTCTAATTCTTGTTCAGCATCCATAGATAAAGTAAATATTGCAAGAAGAACATCAAAATAATTATTGAAATAAATATTTTTATTCATCCATTCCTTATTAGAATATATTATTACATCTTTATTAGTATTAATTAAACTTATATCTGCAGATAATTTAAACAAATCTTCACTATCTTCTTTTTCAAAAGTATAATATAGTTTTTCTCCATCAAAAAAACTATATCCTTCTTCTCCAGAATATATACTAACTTGTGTTTTAGAATCATTAAATTTATTTATAAAATCATTTAAAGTTAACAACTGCTCTACATCATATTCTATAGTATTAGTTTCAGATATTTCTTCTCTTATTTTTTCATATTCTTTCTTTAAATCAAGTTTTTTATATATATCAGCAAGCTGTTTGAATTTTCTATTTTTCATATCAAATTTTTCTTTAAGTTCTATATCAACTTCTAAGTTTTTGAATATGCTAGCAAGTTTTTTACTAATATATGCCATTTCCTTATCTACTATTAATTTATCTTTAAGTTTTCCTTTTATATCATCTATATTTTGATATAAATTATCTATATCACCATATTCAACAATTAATTTAATTCCCGTTTTACTTCCTATACCTTTAACTCCTGGTATAGAATCACTACTATCTCCCATTAAAGCGAATAAATCTACTATTTGTTCTGGATATACTCCTATAAATTCTTTAACATCATTAGATGTTTTTATTAAACGATAAGGTTCTTCATCTCCTTTTTTACCCATTAATGCTACCGATATATTTTCATCAACAAGTTGAGTTAAATCCTTATCTCCAGTTAATATTATTACTTCCATATCTTTAGAAAATCTAGTTGCAGCACTTCCTATACTATCATCAGCTTCGTAACCAGGAATTTTAATAATTGGTATATTATATCCATCTAAAATCTCGTCTATATCTTGCATTTGTTCTATTAAATCATCAGGTGCAGATTCCCTATTTCCCTTATATTCACTATATATTTCTGTTCTTTTTAATTCTTTCCTTCTAACATCTTTAGCAGCTATAATATAGTCTGGATTGAAATATTTTATAGCAGCTTCTAATTGGTTTATAAACCCTAAAATTGCTCCTATATTTTTACCCTTAGAATTTCTAAGATTAAGTAATGCAAAATACGCTCTATACATCATTGCACTAGTATCTAAAATTAATAATTTTTTCATTCTATTCACTCTCTTTTATTTTATTATATATACTTTCTAAAACTATATCATTATACTTTCCTGAATAATATTCTTCTTTTATTTCACCATATACCAACTTATCTTTTAATTCATCTGGATATTCAGACATTACTTGTCTTACTTTAATACCAGATATTAAAAATACTCCTGGAATTTTACCATCTTCTGAATATTTCAATAACAATTCCTTATCTTCACTTCTTTTTCTATAATCTATATTTAATAAAGGAACATATTTCCTAATAGCTTCTAAAACCGCAACTCCATAAGTACAATCAGGGCATTCAGGATGTGCAAAAACCAAGAGATTTACTTCACTACCAATCTTTGAAAATTTTTCTTGCATTTCTTCATTTATATATATTTTTGATATTGCTAAAACTTGTCTATCTCTATATTCTATTTTATCTGTAAACTTTAAGTATTCTTTAAAATTTGCCACTTTATCCTCCACTATATCTTTATATAAATTTCTTTTTTACTTTTAATTTCCATGCAAGCTAATATTCCTGTTGTATAACATTCTGTATCTAAATTATGATATGAATGAGAGTAATTAGATATTTTATTCTCTTTATTTAAATCACTACCTAAATATATATCTTTATTTACATAACTATCTAAAAATTCTTGCATTTTTTCAGTATCATATAAAGAATGTATGAAAACATTATTTTTCCCTATTATAATATTAGGCATAAGTTCTAAGTAATTTTTAAACCAATTAACACTTGATGTAAATGTAGTATTATTTTCTTTAACCCATTTAACATAACCTCTTTTAACATTATTAATATTATTAAAAAAAGATATTTCTGTATCTATACCATAATTTTTATTTAACCAATCTTCACGTATATCCTTATTCAACATAGATTTATATAACATATCTTCATGATTTCCCCACATATGTATAACATCATATCCTTCAGATATTAATTCTATATATTTTTTAAAAAGTTCATAGCTCTTTTTACCTCTATCACAACTATTACCCATTATAATTAATAAATCCTTAGTTTTTCTAAGCCTTATTTTTCTTAAAAGTTTCATAAATAAATTAAAATATCCATGTATTCCAGTAACTACATATATTCTTTCATATTTATTTTCATCAATTTCTATACTTTTTAACTTAGATAAATCAAATTCTAGATTATCTATCCATATTTTCCTATCTTCAAAATATTTTTCTATATATATTTTTTTTACAAATTCTTTTACATTTTCTTTTTCACTATTTTCTTTCAAGAATATATATACTTCTTCTTTTTCAAAATCATTAAGACCAATAAATTCAGATTTAACTGTTCTCGTGAACTTAAAACTTGATTTTATAAGAGTTCTAAAAAATTTATCTACCCTGTATCTATCTATCATAATTCCCCTTTCCAAATAATTTATATTATACCATTTTTTATAACAAATTACTAACATAAACATATATATTAAAAACAAAAAAATGTGCCACTTAGGCACATTTAATTTCAGTTTAAATATATATTATTCTAGAATACTGGGTATCCTTCTTGTGAATAATTATCTTTTAAGAATTTTTTAACACTAGCTGAACGCATAGCTTTTGCTAAATCTTTAATTTTTTGTGAATTTGCATTATCATTTCTTGCAGCAAGTATGATTGCATATCTTCCTTTTGAACCACTTTCTAAGAATAAGGCATCTTTAACATGAACTCCTATTTTTAACATATGTGATGGCCAGTTAAATGCTAAATCAACTTCTTTATATGCTTGTACAAGTGATGGAATAGGTATAGCTAAAAATTGTAGATTTTTCTTAGTATTAATAACATCTGATAAGTTATATAATCCATTTTTATCTTTTAAAGAAATTAATCCTTCTTTAGCTAATATTCTTAAAGCTCTATCTTGATTAGTTGGATCATTAGGTATAGCTACTTTAGCTCCATTAGGAATTTGTGATTTTTTAGTATATTTAGTTGAATAGAATCCAACATAAACATCATAAACTGATTCAACTTTAACAAGATTTGCATTGTTTTTCTCATTGAAAACTTGCATAAATGGTTGGTGTTGATGGAAATTAGCATCAAAATCACCTGCAGCTAGTCCTTTATTAGCTGTTACATAATCTGTAAGAAGTGTTATCTTAACATCATAACCTTTCTTTTCTAAATCTTGAGCTGCTATTTTAACTATCTCATTCATTGGATATCCAGCAGCTGCAATTTTAATTTCTTTGTTATTAGCCAAAAGTAATGTTGAAAATACCATAGCCATCATTAAAATTAATTTTTTAAACATCAAAAATCTCTCCTTCTTTTATCTATTTTTTTTGATATATAATTACCTAAAATTTGAATAGCAAATACTATAATTATCATTATAAGGACAACTTCATATACTAATTTATAATTATACTCATAATAACCATAACGCATAGCATAATCACCTATTCCTCCTCCACCAACTATTCCCATAACAGTAGAATAAGATATAAAACTAATAATTGATGATGTAAGTCCTAAAACTAGTGAACTTCTAGCTTCAACTAAAAGAAAATGCCATATAATTTGAAATACATTTGCACGCATAGCAAGTGCTGCCTCTATAACTCCATAATTTACATCATGAAATGATTGTTCTACAAACCTAGCATAAAGTGCTACTGCTATAAAACATATAGGAAAAGCTGCTGGCATTAATCCAAAGGCAGTTCCAAAAACAAGTCTTGTTAGAGGTATTAAAAGTACCACAAATATTAAAAATGGAAAACTTCTTACAACATTTACATATATATTAAGTGGTAAATATATAAATATATTTTCTTTGATAGAACCACGACGAGTTAGATAAAGCATAGAACCAATAGGTATTCCTATAAAGATTGCACAAATAGTAGGAATAGATACCATTATTATTGTATCTCTTATAGATAATATTAACTCTGAATTCATTTCCATAACAGCACCTCTTTTGCATAATCTAAATAGTTTTTATTTATATCTTCTATTTCATCTTTAACAATATCAAAAGTTTCAAGTATTTCACCTTTTTGAATGACAGATACTCTATCACATAAGACTTTGGCAACATCTAATTCATGAGTTACAAGCAATATACTTGTTCCATATTCTTCATTTATTTTTTTAAATAAAAATAAAATTTCATTTTTCACTATTTTATCAAGTGAAGCCGTTACCTCATCACATAAAATCAAATCAGGATTTGATACAATAGCACGAGCTATCCCAACTCTTTGTTTTTCTCCTCCACTTAAACTTGCTATATACATATATTTTCTATTTTCAAGACCAACAAATTTTATAGCTTCTTCAACCTTATTTTCATCGAATTTTCCCCTTAATCTTAATGGTAAAGCAACATTTTCAAATACCGTTTTATTATTTAATAAATTAAAATCTTGAAAGACATAACTTATTTCTAATTTGTCATCTTTATATAGCTTACCACTATCATATTTTAGTATACCTTGTATCATTTTTAATATACTAGATTTACCACTACCTGACTTTCCAATAAGTCCATATATTTCCCCTTTAAATATTTCAAGATTAATATTAATCTCAAAATCTTTAAATTTTTTATTTATTTTTTCTAACTTAATTAAACTTTCATTTTTTTTCATATCACTCTCACCAACTACATTTTATCATAATATTTTTTTCTTACAAGTTTTTTAATTAATTTCATTATTTTATATATTATTTTGATTTAAATACATATATTTTTTGAATTATAATTTCAAAATATGAAATTAATTTGGTTAAAAAATATTTTGATACACAAATAAAAAAGAAGCATTTAAGCTTCTTTTATTTTGTTATTATATAAATATATACCTACACCAGCTAAAACAATTAACAAATAACCAATAACACTATATATATCAGGTATTTCATTTAAGAATACTATACCTAATAAAGATGAAAATATTACTTGTGAATATTCAAATACTCCAACTTCTTTAGAACTTGCAAACTTATAGGCAAAAGTTATACCATATTGACCTATAGATCCAAATATTCCTATAGCAATTAAGAGATACAAATGTCTTGATGTAATACTTGGTATACTCATTAACATAAAAGGTAAAAATACCATACAGCTTATTAACGAAAAATAAAATACTATTAACATAGGATCTAAATTACCACGTCTTCCTATAGCTCTTATAGAACTATACGAAATTGCTGTTAATATAGCACTAAATATAGCCAAAATATATCCTATATTTATACTTGAACTTACAGGCTTTATTATGAATACAACTCCAAAAAAAGCTGTAATTAGTCCCATTAAATGATATTTAGTAAATTTCTCATCAAAAAAATAATGAGATATTACAAGCATAATAACTGAAGATAATTTTTGAAGTATAGTTGAATCTGCTAAAGTTATAAATTTTAATGTATAAAAACTAAATGCAAGACTTATAGTACCTGTAACTATTCTAAGAGATAGTAATTTCCTATCTTCTTTTTCTACATCAAATTTCAATCCCCTAACCTTAATAACAAACCCAGTTATCATAGTTATTATTATATTTCTAAAAAATAATTTACTTGCCAAAGAAACATCTGGAAGTAATTTAACTAACATCTGCAAAGTAGAAAAACCTATAGCAGAAAGTATTATAAAGAAAACACCTAAAAGATACCTATTTTTTATCATATCTACTCCTTTTATACAAACTCAACAAACACTTCATTGGATAAAAGCATTCCTTTTTCTGTTAATCTTATTCTATCACCTTTTTTTTCTATCAAGCCATTTAATATAAATCTATCGATTATTTCATTTTTTTCATAAGGAATACCATCTTCTAACATTCTTAGACCTAATATATATCTTAATTTTTTTTCTTCATCCTCATCTACAAATTCTATACTTGCATCATTTATAGGTATAATTCCTTCATCAATTAATTTATAATATTTAATTAGACCTTTAACTTTAGAATATCTTTTTTTCTCATAGAAACTAGTAGCATTAACACCTACACCAATATACTCCACATTATTCCAATATTTAATATTATGCTTACTTCTATAACCAGGCTTACAAAAAGATGAGATTTCATAATGAGTATAACCTGCATTTTTTAACTCTCTATTTATTTTAATAAACATATCAGCTTCTAAATCTTCATCCATCTCTTTTAATTCACCTTTTTTAAGTCTTCTTGTAAAATTAGTTCCTTCCTCCCAAATAAGTGAATATATTGATAAATGTTCTGGACTAAGCTCTATAAATTTTTTCAAATCATTTTCAAGTATTTCCATACTTTGACCAGGAACACCAAATATTAAATCTAAAGATATATTATCAAAACCTACTTTTCTAGCATTTAAAAAAGTTTCTATAGCTTTATCTGAACTATGATCTCTATTCATAAATGTTAAAAGTTCATCATTAAAACTTTGAAAACCTATACTTAATCTATTAATACCAGATTTTCTAAGAGCAGATAATCTTTCTATATCCATATCACTAGGATTTAGCTCTAATGTTATCTCTGTATTTTCATCAAAATCTAATTCATTTAATATTGATTCTATATGATTTTGAGAAAGTAAAGACGGAGTACCTCCACCAAAATATATAGTATTATACTTATATTTAGGATATAGCCTTATTTCCTTTATTAAATACTCAACATATTTATCTATCTTATCATTCATATTTATAAACACATGAAAATCACAATAATTACATCTTTTATTACAAAAAGGTATATGTATATATATACCATCTATATTCTTCATAAAAACCTCTATATTAAAAATTGTTGGCACCCCTATAAGCCAAATTCTGTATTAACTAATCATTTTTCTAGGAGTATAATCACTTATACTCTCAAGCGAATAACCAAAAGAAGGACGAGCAGCCCCATAATCTTTTATCTCATTCTTGCTTCTGGAGGGGTTTACAAGAGATATAGTTGCCTATACCAATTGTGAGCTCTTACCTCACACTTTCACCCTTACCTTTACAGGCGGTTTACTTTCTGTTGCACTTTCCTTAAGATTACTCTCAGCAGCCGTTAACTGCCTCCATGCTCTATGAAGTTTGGACTTTCCTCAAGTTTCCTTGCGATTAGTTGGGATACCAACATTAAATATTTTACACTAAATTAATTTTTTTAGCAAGTTAGAAAAATAAAAAGAACAAATAAAAGGAACTACATTTTATAAAATGTAATTCCTTAAATTAATAATTTATCATTCAATTTAACTCATCTATGTATTATCTATCAAAAGAATATGATATTATCCAAGCATATTTTTATGTAAATAACAAAGATCTAATATTAATTTTCTTGCTGCTTTATCAACATTTTTATCATAGCATAAAACAAAATTAATCCTATTCACAACACTCCTCTTGTATATTTATTAACTATATTATTTAATTTATAGATACTCAAATATTTCTTTATCATTAAAATTAATAACTTCTATATTATTATCTATTTCTTTTATAACTTTTTCAAATAAATCAGAAACTAATTTTTCACTTCCATAATGATCTATGTCTAATAAATACATCCCACTTTCTATAGTATCAAGTGCAATATGATGTTTTAAATCACCTGTTATAAATAAATCAACATCATTATTCATTACCTCTGTTATAAAACTATCTCCAGATCCTGTTGTTATTGCAATTTTTTTTATTTTATTTTTTCTATACGATCTTGCTAATCTTACATTATCTATCTTTAAATTTTCTTTTATTCTAGTTATAATATCTTCTATAACTGTATATTCATTTAATTTAAAATATCTCAAAGGTTTTAAATCAAAATCTAATTTTTTACCACTAAAATTCATTTTTTCTAAAACATAGTCATTTAACCCACCATCAGCAGAATCTACATTTGTATGTGCCCCGTATACTGATATATTATTTTCTATTAACTTTAATATTTTACTTCCTAAAAAATTATCTCCAAGTATTGTCTTTTGTCCAGAAAATATTAAAGGATGATGAGCAACTATTAAATCTACATTTTCAAAAATTGCTTTATTTACAACATTTTCTGTAACATCTAGACAAACTAATATTTTTTCTATATTTTTATCCTTATGCCCTATAATTAATCCAACATTATCCCAACTCTCTGCAAGAATTTTAGGAAATCTTTCTTCGAACTTTTGAATAAAATTAGTTAAGTTTAGCATCTATTGCCTCCATCTCATAATTTATTCTTTCTAAATCATTTAAAATTGACATATCAAATATTAATGATATTTTAAAAATTGCTTTTTTAATTAAATTATTTAAATTTTCTTCACTAACTTTTTCTTCTTTTAAATCAGATTTTTCTAAACCTAAATATTTAATTAAAGCATTTTCTTCTAAATAGTTTATCTTCGATGTAGTTAATGCTATATTATACTTTCTTTTAACTCTTTCCATTTCTTCTAAAACTTCATCATAATTTAATGAGAATTCTTTTATTCCAAATATATTTTGTAACTCTAAATAGTATTCATTTGTAATTCCTACTCTATTTAATATATCTTCTAATTTTTCACCTTCATTTAATTCACTTTGTATTTTGATATATAAAAGATAAATATAGTCATTTTCCTCATTAGATTCTAACTCTTTTTTTTGATATTTTAATATATCTCTTTTTATAAAATATGATAATATATATTCTAAACTTTGTAAGCTATATGTTTGTGATAATTTATCATAAAAATCATTTTTAAATTTAACTAAACTTAACATTGCTTCTTGTTTAATATCTAAAAAAGAAAAATTAACACGAGTATTCTTAATACTTTCTATTAATGCTATTTTTGAAAAAGAATTAAGAACCTCATCTCCATAATCTTCATTTTCTAAATCAAAATGTTCTAAATAATCCATTACCTCTGAATCACTGAAAAATTCTGTAGGTAATTCTTCATAATTAATATCATAACTTTCATCTATCATATCTATATTATTTTTATGACAATATACTATAATACTAAGTATATCTAAATCTGTAAGAGTTTTATTTACAGCAATTTCTGAAAAATTTAATTTTTTTGTTTTCTCTATATCTTCTATTATTTTTATTACATTATTATTCATTATTCCTCCTAGTAGTCCATCTTAAGTCCTAGATTAAATAAAAATGAAGAACTTTTATTTTTATAGTATTTACCAAACTCAGCTCTTATATTCATATTATCAAAAAAATCAGTTTCAAATCCAACACCTATATTTGATATATACTTATATTCAGCTAAGCCATATTTCTTAGATAAATAAAAATCATTAAATACATACATATTACTAAAATAAATTTTAGGAATAGAAATTTTAGACTTAAATCCAATCAATAAATCACCTTTAATATTATTACTATATATTAAATCATCTAAAACAAAATTACTTTGATTGTCACCTTTCATTAAGTTAAAATTTAATATTCCTTTTAAATAAATTTTAGGCATTGTTCCTTCATATTCTAAAACCAAAGAAGATTTTACATAAGGCTCTAATGGAGAGTTAGAAAGTTTTTTTCTAAATCCCAGCCCCCCTTTAGTATCAAGTTTTATATAATTATTATTTCTATATCTATAATTCATATTAAATTCTGAGTATACATAGCTTTTATCTAAATAATCAAAACCTATTTCTGGATTTAATATTATAAGCTCTAGGCTCCCATCCTTTTCTAAACTATATATGTATTTTTTTAAATCTCCACTCATATACATTTTATTATTATATCCTATTTTTAAAGAATATGTATTATGAAATCTTGAATCATTCAATATATACTCTGCCTCTAGCTTAGGTTTAAATTCTGTAGTTAAAATTCCAGCATCAAAATTAAATATATCTCCTTTATTAAAATTAGTTTTTTGAATATTCATATTAAAAGTAGAATTTATATTACTTAAATTTAAATCAAAATTTAAACTTAAATCTTTTTCAACATATTCATCTATTATAGCACCATATCTTCCCTTTTCATCTATAGCCATTCTCGTATAAAGATATATATTTTTATTATCATTTAATATTTCTAAATCTTTATTATCAACTAATTTGGTATCATCTTTAATTACTTTACCTATATACAAACTAGGTATATATTTTAATATTTCTTCTTCACTAGTTACCTCAGAATTAATTTTTATATATTCTATTTTAGGGTATATATATACTTTATCATCATTAATTTCAACAAAATATTTCCCAGGATATTTATTTTCTAAATATTGATTTGCTTTATCATTTGTTTCTAATACATGTATATCTTCATTTTCAAGAAAAACTGTATTTCCTATTATTTCTCTACCAAAACTTAAAAAAGATAAAAATATACTAAACATTAAAATTTTTTTCATAAAATCACCTTAGTCATTTGATATAAGTCCTACTATAATACATATAACAAAAAATATTAATATTCCTATACCTATAGGACCAAAAATAACAGCTCCTAATAATCCCAATGCTCCTGCAACCAATAAAAAAATTCCAAATAATATTACACCTATTATTGAAAATGCTGCAAAAAATATTATACCTATTATTATTAAAAGTAAAGTTAAAAACATTGAAATCACCTCTACATACTCAATCTAATGAATTCTACTATTTTACTTCTTATATTATTTATAGCTTCATAAGAATTTACTATTTCTTCTTTATAATATTTAATTTTTTGTTTACTATCATCACTATTTCTTAATTCTTTAATATCTTGTTTTAATTTTACATAATCTGGATCTGATCTTAATTCTTTAACTTGTTTATCTATACTTACTAATATTTGATCTCTTTTTAAATCTCTTATCCTCTCATTAATATGATCACTTTCAGGAGAATTTTTTAAATCATATATTTTTTCATTATACTCAGCTATTTTTCCTTCAATTTCTCTAATTTCCTTTAATAATTCTTTTATTAATTCTTCATTCATATCTTACCTCTTATATCTTTTTTATTTATTATACACTAATTTCAGTTTTTTTTAAAGAAAATACTATTTGATTTGCTTTTTTAACATTGATTTAGTATAATTGGTTGTATTAATCGAAAGGAGAGATAATGTTTAAAACAGTTTTTTTACCAATATTAATAATTTTATTTATATTAATTTTAGTAGTATTTTTAACAAAAAAATATAAATTAAGTAAAAAACAAATAATAATATTTTTTACACTTGTACTATTCTGGACAAGTGTTAGTATAATAAGGTCATATAGAAAACCATTTGTTGTAACCGAAATAGATCATGGAGGTTTAGGCTTAGAGGTTGCCCTGGCTGCTCAAATTGCTGCTGCTTATGGTTTAATTAGTTTCATTTTAAGATTACCTCTTTTTTTCTTAAGTGATGCTCTTAATAAAAAGAAATTATTTATACAAATAGGAATGATAATAATGAGTATAGCCTCTATACTTGTTGTAATTTCACCTAGTTATGAAACTTTATATTTTTCGTCTTTATCAATGGGAATATGTGCTTCTATGCTTGCGATATTCAATGTAATCTTTTCTGAAACTTTTGCAAAAGATAATGCAACAGTTTCTGTTTCTATTCTTTCATCAGCACCACTACTTGCTGAATTTATAGCTGCTCCTATACAATATATGGGAACATATGGAGAATATAAAAACTTTAAATTGTTATGGGTAATTTCAGCAATCCTTGCAATAATAACTTTAATATTAACTGTTTTCTTAAAAGAAATAGAAGTTCAAAGAAAAGAATTAACATTAAATAAAGTAAAAGAAGTAGTTTCTAATAAAGCATTTATATATATTTGTTTTATAGCCTTATTGCAATCTTTTGTAAAATTTTCAACTAGTGGTACAAATATGATAGTATATAATAAAAGTATAAATATGTCACCATTAATGTTGGCTTATAGCGATACTGTATTTGCAACACCTCAGCTTATAGCCGGAGTTCTTGTAGGTACATACTTCATTAAAAAATTTAGAATAGAAAGAACTTTACAATTAGGAATCTTTTTCACGATAACATTCTTTTCTATAGTTCTTATAACTAATAACCCATACATTAATTTTGCTGCTTATTCCTTAAATGGTTTAGGATATGGTTTAATATATAACTCATTAATTGCTATAGCTTTACAATATTTTGATGTAAGTTATAGAAATATTAGTATGGGAATATTCCAAGCGTTCTTCTCTGCAGGAATATTTTTTGGAGATTATATTTATAAAATAATATTAATGTTACCTAAAGGTATATTTAGAGTGGATGATAATAAAAATATATTTGTAATAGCTTTATTTGTGTCAATAATAGGAATAATTTTATGTAGTATAAATATATATATTAATAAAAATGCTAAGGAATAATCCTTAGCATTTATCATATTCTCTAATAGTTTGGTCAAGAGGCAATGCCAGGAATTTTAGAGATAGCCTTTGGTTATTAAAAGTAGGCTCATCCACATAGAAAATACCTAAATCCATTAACTTAGATTTTTCATTTTCAGTTTGCTGGATCCCTACCAAAAGTCTTGAATTCTCACCAGGATACTATTCATTAAGCCATCTTTAATCTAAATTTTCCAGGTCTAATTCTAAGTCATCTACAGTATTTTTTGAGTTATCTGTGTAAGTCATAGATGAAATACTAGCCTGTATTTCTTCAGTAATATCTACGCCCTCATATAAAACTAATATCTTTATGTTTCTCGCTACTCCAATCCTATCAACCTCCTTTTTTGCAATAAAAAAAGAGCAGCTTTTACACTGCTCTGCGTATGTAATCTAAATTATAATCCTAATAATTCTTTTTTCTTTTTATTAAATTCTTCTAATGTTATAACCCCTTGATCTAATAATGACTTAAATTTTAATATTTCATCTGCTGAACTAACTTGTTGATTAACTATTTGTGTTTGTGGTTTGTTTAATTCTTCTCTGGCTTTATTAACCGCATTTACAAAAGGTACTAACGTGTCCTTTGAGACATCTGTGACATTCATTTTTGAAGCTCCATCCCAAATTTCTATTTCCCCAAATATCAAGCCTTTTTTATGTCCTATTGAGTTTATCTTTCCTAAAGGTATTTCAATTTGTTTTAATCCAAAAATCATTCCCTTATCTAAAAAAATTAATCTCTTATTCGTTGAAATAACTAACCAAGTGTTACCGTTTAGCATTCCAGAGGTAGCGTAAGTTATCACTTCATCATCTTGAATAATATTCGGAAGCTCTTTTACTTCTTTCTTTGTTCCCCAAAAATATGTCGCACCACATTCTTTTAACATCAATTGAATTTCATCTAAGCTTTTCATTTTATTCCCTCCTGATAAAGTATAATATTTATTATACTATAAATAAGTTATAAAATCAACAAAATAACATTATTCGAAACATAGTCATGCTAACTTTTTAATTAATAACAATGTTAATATATTGGCTATATCTAAAAGATTAGGACATGAGAAGATAGAAACAACTTTAAATATATATTCGCATTTATACACAAAGTCACATGAATATATGATATCTGTATTAAACAAAAAAGACGGCTTATAAAACCGTCTTTTACATTTTAAATTTTTAAGTCCATTTTAAGTCCAACACTTTAAAAAGTTATTGGTATTATTAACTTAAATATATCTTAGCTATTATACTAATTCTATTATAGCTAATTCTGCAGAATCTCCTCTTCTTACGTCAGTTTTAATGATTCTTGTGTATCCACCATTTCTTCCTGCATATTTAGGTCCTAATTCTTTACATACTTTAGCAGTTGCTTCTTCATTTCTTAAGAAAGCAAATACTTGTCTATATATATGAAGTGCTTTAGCAGCATCATCTTTAGCAAGATTATATTTTTTCCCTAAAGTAATCATTCTTTCAACAAATTTTCTTAACTCTTTAGCACGAGTTACAGTTGTTTCTATTTGCTCAGCATTGATTAAAGATATAGTCATATTTTTCATCATTGCTAATCTATGATCACTTCTTCTTCCTAATTTTCTATATGATTTTCTGTGATTCATTTTTTTTAAGTCCTCCTATCTAACTTAATATGGTATTTTATTCTTCAGAAGAAGTCATATCGTAACCGTATTCCTTCATCTTTTCTATTATCTCTTTAACAGATTTATTTCCAAGATTCTTAACTTTCTTAAGATCTTCTTTTGTTAAAGTAATTAGATCTCCTATTGTATTTATATCTACTTTTTTCAAGCAGTTATATGAACGAACAGTTAACCCTAATTCTTCTATTCTTGTGTCTTCTAATACTGTAGGTGAGTCTTCAACTTCGACATCAACTATTTCTTCTTCATCTTCTCTATACTTAGCCATTGCTGTCCCTATATTTGAGAATGGTTTAGTATATATATTTAATAATTCAACTGCATAAGAAAGTGCTTCACGTATTTCAAAGCTTCCATCAGTAGTTATATTTAAAGTTAATTTGTCATAGTTTGTTACACGTCCTACCATAGTATCTTCAACTTGATAACTTACTTTTCTAATTGGTGTATATATAGCATCAACAGCTAAGAAATCTGTTTCCCAACCTTCTTTGTTTATTTCATCTGAAACAACAAAACCTTCACCAGAATCAACTATGAATTCCATATCTAATTCTCTTTCAGTAGTTATAGTTGCTATAACTTGATCAGGATTTACTATTGTAATTCCTAATTCTGGATTAATATCTGCTGCAGTAACCACTTTTGGTCCTTTTACAGATAACTTCATTCTTTTTTCTGTAGGTTCGTCAAGTTCAATAACAATTTCCTTAATATTTAATATTATATCAGTAACTGCTTCTTTTACTCCTGGTATAGTTGAAAATTCATTTAATACACCATCAATTCTAACTCCTTTAATAGCAGAACCTGGTATAGAAGAAAGTAGTATTCTTCTTAAAGCATTTCCAACAGTATTACCATATCCTCTATATAGAGGTTCTAAAGTATATTTAGCACTATACTTATCTATTACTTCTTCTGTTAACTTTATATTTTTTGCTATCTTCTCAATATTTAACAAGATAAACCACTCCCTTACAATTTAGAATTTTTACTATTAACAATTTAATTCTACTTATTATCTTGAATAGAACTCAATTATCATAGCTTCGTCGATTTCAAAATCAACAGCATCTCTAGTAGGGTTTTCTAAAACTTTTGCAGTTAAAGTTGATTCTTCTAATGATAACCAACCTGGAACAGTTTTTTGTCCAACTGATTCTTTAATTATTGCAAGTTCTGAAGATCCTTCTTTAAGAGTAATTACATCTCCTTGTTTTACTCTGTAAGATGCAATATCTACTCTCTTACCATTTATTAAGATATGTCCATGACTAACTATTTGTCTTGCTTGTCTTCTAGTTGAACCGAATCCTAATCTATATACTACGTTATCTAATCTTCTTTCAAGGTATTGTAATAGTAATTCCCCTGTTACACCTTCTTTTCTTGTTGCTTCTTCATATAATTTATAAAATTGTTTTTCCATTACACCATATACGAATCTTGCTTTTTGTTTTTCTCTTAATTGTGTTCCATACTCAGTTAATTTTTTATTCGCATTTGGTCTTATATTTCTACTTGATTTTTTATTTACACCTAAAATGCTTGGATCTAATCCAAGAGTTCTACATTTCTTTAAAATAGGCTGTCTATCTCTTGCCATTTGTTTAATTCCTCCTTTGCAAACTTAATTATAATTTCTTCTTAGGCGGTCTAGCACCATTGTGAGGAACTGGAGTAATATCAACTATTCTAGTTACCTCTAAGTCTGTTGCTTGGATTGATCTTATTGAAGCTTCTCTTCCAGATCCAGGCCCTTTAATTTTAATTTCTATTTTTTTCATTCCATTTTCAATAGCAACTTGTGCTGCTTGTTCTGCAGCTATTTGTGCAGCAAATGGAGTTCCTTTTTTAGTTCCTTTGAAACCAGATGTTCCTCCTGATTTCCATATAACTACTTTACCTTCACTATCAGTGATAGTAACAACTGTGTTGTTAAAAGTAGAATGTATATAAGCTATACCATTAGGTATATTTTTTAATTTCTTTTTCTTTGAAACTGTTGTTTTTTTAGCCACTATATGGTCCTCCTATCTAAAATTTTTACTTTTTCTTAGCCACAGCCATTTTTGCTGGACCTTTTCTAGTTCTTGCGTTAGTCTTAGTCTTTTGACCTCTTACTGGTAATCCCATTCTGTGTCTTAATCCTCTGTAGCATTTAATATCAGTTAATCTCTTAATATTAAGTCTAATTTCTTTTCTTAATTCTCCTTCTATCTTGTACTCTTCAACGATAGTTCTGATTTTTCCTACTTCTTCTTCAGTTAAGTCTTTAACCTTAGTATCTTTGTTAATTCCAGCTTTTGCTAAAATTTCATTTGAAGTAGTTCTACCTATACCAAAGATATAAGTTAATGAGATTTCTACTCTTTTGTTTCTTGGGATGTCAACTCCTGCGATTCTAGCCAAATCCTTTCCTCCTTAAATAAATTTTTTACCTTCTTCAATATGCCTTTTCTAAACATTTAGTAAAGTTAGAGTCCTACAACTCAACATATCTTTACAATTTTTACATAAAGTATATATAAAAATTTTAGATATTAACCTTGTACTTGTTTGTGTTTAGGGTTTTCGCATATTACTCTTACTTTTCCGTGTCTTTTGATAATCTTACATTTATCACAGATACGTTTAACAGATGCCTTTACTTTCATTAATAAAAACCCTCCTAATTATTTTTTTCTATAAACGATTCTACCTCTAGAAAGATCATACGGTGATACTTCAACAGTAACCTTATCTCCTGGTAAAATTTTGATATAATTCATTCTCATTTTACCTGAAATATGTCCCAATAATACGTGACCGTTTTCTAAACGAACTTGAAACATCGCATTTGGCAACGCTTCTAATATTTCACCTTCTAATTCTAGAACATCTTGTTTTGCCATAATTCACCTCGACTCTTACCTAAATTTAAACAATAAAAAACTATGAGCATTTAACAACTCATGCCTCACAATCGCCTATACTAAAAGAGTATATCATAATTTTCTAGTAATTGCAAGGGTTTTGAAGCAAAAATATGTGTAAATTCTGATAAAATTTAAAAATAAAAAGTGGAGAATAAAATCTCCACTTTTATAGAATCATTATACTTAAACTTCTATTTCACTTTTTTAGTTTTTGAATCTAGCATTTCAACTTTACTAGATAATTCTTTTATTTTATCTAATAAACTTTGTATTAATTTTTCATTTTCTGCTGATTTATCAACTTTTTCAGTTTCTTTATCTTTTAATAGTTCTTTTACAGTTTGTTCTAATTTTTCTACTTTAGATTCAAGAGCTGAATTTTTTTCTCTTAACTCTTTATTTTCTTTAGCATTCATTACATTAGGTTTTACTATTTCTCCAAATAGAACAGTAGCTCCTACTCCTATAGAGAATTTAGATTTAGTATTTAATGCAGATCCTATTTTATATATGAATCTACCATTATCACTTTGACCCGATATTCCTACCGCTAAGGCATTTTGACCATTATAATGTCCTCCAGCAGCTGATATACCAAATGTGTAATTATTGCTTACTTGTGGTAAACTTGCTGTTGCTATAGCATTAGCAACTCCTGCACTACTTAAAGTATTGTATCTAGAATTTTCTTTATCTACATATTCTTTAACTTGTTTATCTGTTACTAGATATGTTTTATCCGTATCATTAGGATCTCCTATTGAACCAGGTAATAAATGAGAATTTAAAAGACCTCCTACTTTATCATCTAAATCCTTTTTATTGTAGTAATTAGTATCTAAGTAATTTTTAACATCTTTATCTGTTACAAGTTTTGTAGCAGGTGTTCCTATATTTGCACCAGTATTTAACTTAGTTGTGAATTTATCTACTTCTATATTTGAAGCATCTTTATTAGCTTTACTATCTAATTTACTATCAACTTCTGATTTTTTATATACATCTAAGTTATTTCTTAAAGTATCTTTTTCAGTATCTTTTAAGTTTGATAAGTCTTTATTAAGTTTTTCATCTATTTCTTTTTTTAATTTATCATCTAGTTTTTCTTTTGTAACATTACCATCCTTAATATGTTTAGTTTCAATAGAATTTTCTTTTAATTCAACACTAACATCTTTACCAAATACTTTATTTTCTCCACCTGTTACAGTTAGCGTTGTTGATATTATATCTCCTTTTTCTATATTTCCTAAACCTTTAGCTAATGTATCTTGTACTGTTGATTTTAATAAAGTATCAGTTACCAATGCTCCAATAGGATTTGTTGCATTTGCACCATCTGTTAATTTAGTTATTAAACCAGCTCTATTATCATTAGTTAAATTACTTCCATCCAATTTCAAATAACTTTCAAGGTCTGATTTATTAGCTTTATTATCAAGTTTTGAATCTATTGTTGTCTTATCATACACATTTAAATTATCTCTTAATGTAGATTTTTCAGCATCTGATAAGTTTGATAAATCTTTATTTACTTTTGTATCTAATTTAGTATTTAAATCTTTATTATTAGTATAATTAGCATCTAAGTATTCTTTAACTAATTTATCAGTTACTACTGTATCAGTAGGAGTTCCTATATTTGCTCCATTAGTTAAATTAGTTGTAAATGCGGCTTTATCTAAATTAGATCCATCTTTTTTAGCTAACCCATCTACGTTTAACCCTGTTATCTTATCATTTATTTCATCTTTTGTATATACATCATCTTTATTAGCTTTCTTATCAAGCCCTTCTTTAACTATACTATCAGTTACAAGTACACCTTTAGGTGTTGTTAAATCTGCTCCAGTTGATAAATTACCAGATATAGTTTTTCTTTCAGCTTCTGTTGTAATATTACTTGCATCTTTTTTCAAGAATGTAGAATCAGATTCACCTTTTGAATATACATCTAAATTAGTTCTTGCAGTAGATTTATCAGTATCACTTAAGTTAGATAAATCTTTATTAGCTTTTGCATCTAATTTAGTTGTTAATAATGTATTATTTGTATAATTAGCATCTAAGTAATCTTTAACATTTTTATCTGTTACAAGCTTTGTAGTAGGTGTTCCTATATTTGCACCATCATTTAACTTAGCTGTAAATTTATCTACTTCTATATTTGAAGCATCTTTATTGGCTTTACCTTCTAATTTACTATCAACTTCTGATTTCTTATATACATCTAAGTTAGTTCTTAATGTTTCTTTACCTGCATCATCTAAATTAGATAAATCGTTATTCAACTTTTTGTCAAGAGCCGATTTCACTACCCTATCTGTAACTAATCCACCATTTAAGTTATCTAAATTTCCATCTCCTGCTTTATCAATTATAGAAGATTTCTCTACATTAGATAAATCTTTATTCGCCTTATTTGCAAGATCATCTGATGTTGCCACATTATTTAAACCTAAATTTTGTAATAATGTTGCTTTTTCATTTTCATTTAAATTAGATCCCGTTTTATCAAGTTTATTATCAACAGAATTAATTTTATCTTTAAGATCTTTTGATAATTCTAAAGTAACATTTGTAAATGTAGAATTATTTCCTCCAGTTACAGTAATATCTGTAGAAGTTATATTACCTTTAGCTAATTTTTCATTTAATTTACTTGTATCTAGATTTGTTAAATCTTTATCCAATTTACCATCTAAACCTTCTTTAACTTTTGTATCTGTTACTAATATTCCTTTAGGATCTGTTAAACTAGAATTTTCACTTAGTTTAGCTGCTAATACTTTTCTCTTTTCATCTGCATCTACATTACTTCCGTCTAATTTAAGATATTCTTTTAATTGTTTATAAGTTACTGCGTCTTGATTATCAGTTGCATCTTTAACATTTTTTATCTGTCTTTCACTTCCAGTACTTCCAACTGATATCGCATTACTTACAGGAGTTGAAGCAGCTCCTAATGTTATTGAGTTAGTAACATCTTTACTTACAGTTATGTTCGAACCTAACACAATATTATTATTTGATTTGTTAGCATCTCCTGATTCTCCAATATTATTATTTCTACCAAATACTATATTATTTTCACCATTAATAACATTTGTATTTCCTATTGATATATTTTTATTTCCATTAGTTACTAAGTCTTGTCCTAATGCTGTTATAGCTTCACCAGTAGATTGATTTCTTGCACCAACAGATACTGTATCTTTCCCTACTGAAATTGCCTTATACCCCATGGCAATAGAGTTATTCCCAACAGCTAATGTATCAGTACCAAAAGCTATTTGGTTTTCTCCTATATTTTTAAGATCATGTAACGTTAAAGCATCTTGTAAATTTTTCAATCTAGTTTCTGCATTTTTCATATCAGAGGCAAGTCTTGTAATTTCTTCCTTAACTTTTGTATATCTTTCATATAAAGCTTCATCTTTTTTCGATGGATTAATACTATTATAATTTGTTTCTGCTTGCTTAGTTTCTTGACGTAAATCTTCTAATTCTCTTTCTTTTCTTATGACCTCTTGTTTATTAATATTTAACTCACGTTCTAAATCTGTAGTTAATCTATCTACTGATATTTTATTTTCTTCTTTTGGATCATCTATATTTTCTTTTTTCCAAGCACCATAATATCTTTCACCTATTATACCATTTATACCACTAGAAACAATATTTTCACTATCTGTTTCACTATAAAAGCCTAATTTTTTACCTAATTCAAATAATGTCTTCTTATTAGTTGCAAGTTTATTTTCTCTTTCCACTAACAGCGCTTTCTTTTGATCTAGCCATTTTAATTCTCCTGTTTGTTCATATTTCCAATGGTAATATGTTATTTCTTTATCTAAATTAACTAACTCAAACTTTAAATCAGTTACTTTATTATAGTATTCTGTACTTTTACCATCAGTTAAAGTAGCTACTTTTCCTAAAAATTGATCTCCTAATTTTGCATTATATTCATGTATTTTAGTTCTCCATTTTTCTTTCACATTATTCCATTTTTGAAATTCTATTTCATTTGTTACATCTTTATCTAAATCTAAATAAGTATTTATCTGTTCTCCATCAACATTATATATAGAATTTGATACAGTTTCTCCCTTTCCTTTAGTATACATTCCTTTTAATCCACTACCAATATCTGTTAATTCATAACTTCCCAAAGCATTATATGCATAAGGAGAATATTCTAAATTATTTGTCTTAACATCATTATAGTTAGAAGAAGTAGAACGACTCGCAGATGATTTTGAATAAGAAGAACTGTCTCTAACTGAACCAGAACCATAAGCTCCATCAACAGGTATAACAACATCTTCTAAATTTGATTTTAATATATTAGGATCATGTTCTTTTAAATAGTTATAATTTGCCATATTTAATCCATTATTATTATCACCTCTTGTTTTTCCCCATATTTCTTCACTCCTTCTCAAATCCCCTAATACCTTATAATAATTTACTACATAATTTTTATAAAACTCTTTAGTTAAGTTTAAATTAGTATTTTCTTCAACTTTAGTTTTCAATTTATCTGCAGCTGCTTCTAGACCTTCAGCACTATTAATATTAATATCACCTAAAGAACCAACAGCATTTAATCTTCTATTTAAATCAGCAATCTTATTTTTATAATCAGTCAATAAAACTTCATTTTCAGATTTTTTTTGATTATAAGCAGATAACTTATTTTGCCAATGTTCTCTAGCAACTTCTTTGGCATTTCTTAAATCCTCTACTCTAATTCCTGCCTCTATTGTTTCTCTTTCAGTTATTTGTTTTAATCTTAATTCTTCTGCTTTATCTGCTATTTCTTTTTTTGCATTTGCTATTTCTTCTAATTTTTGTTTATTTTCTTTAAGTTTTTCTTGTATAGTTTCTTTTGTTTCATTTTCACCTGTTGCCACTGCATTATTACCAACTGCAATACCATTTCTACCAGTTGATACTGAACCAATACCTCTTGCTCTTGAATTATCTCCAAGTTCAAGACCTGTTTGTTCCCCGTAGTTATTTATAGTTACATTTACTCCACTCGATGATTGATTTGATGACACACTTTCTTCAGAACCTTCCGAATACGACATTACAGTACCTGTAATCATAAAAGCAATAAGTAAACCTTTAGTTATACTTACTTTATGTTTTAATTGAGATTTCAACCATCTCATAGATTCAATTTTCATAAATATATCATTTCCTCCCATTTTTATATTACAACAAAATATTTTTTTAATTTTAAACTATTATATCACATTTTAATTAAAAAATTAATATTTTAATTAAAAAAATTAAACAAAAATATAAAATTGTAAAAATAAAAAAATCTGCAATAATATTGCAGATTAATTATAATATTTTGTTATTTAGTAAA
>CAUTJT010000002.1:0-208058 GCA_963539215.1 uncultured Streptobacillus sp.
TGCTGTAGGTGCCTCTGCTGATGTTTTTGGTGAATCTGTACCTTTTTTAGCTCCTGGTAAATTACCTGCTACATTTGATATAGTATTTCCACCAGCATTTATTCCATCTTTTGTTATTGACACATTTTTATTAGGATCTGTATTTCCATTAGGTGTTATTGTTAATCCATTTCCATCAAGTTTTGATGTGTTTCCATCTTTATCAGTTACTGTTGTTCCATTTGGAGTAGTTACTACTGTATTTCCTTCATCATCTTTAACTTCTACTTTTTCAAGTCCAGTTAATTCTTTTGATAATGAATAAGTAAATTCTTTTCCACTTTGATCTAAAACTATATTTTTTCCTGCTTTTAATCCTACTTTGTCATCTTTTGATACTATTTGCTCTGATGCAGTAGTACTTGCATCTTTATTATAAGTTCCTCCATTAGCTGATCCTTCAATTTTCCAAGAAGAAGAAACTGAATTTAATGCATCTTGTAATTGTTTATAATTTACTGCATCTTTTTCATCTGTCCCAGCTGCTACATTAGTTATTTTAGCTGGAGAATCTGCATTATCTCCTTTAGATAATTTTAGACCATCTGTTGTTGGTGCTAATTTAACTTTATTTGGCGTTGCACTTCCGTCATTTAAAGTTATATCTTTAAATTCAGGAGTATCAACTGTTTTAAAAGTAAATTTATTTGCAATACTATGTTCTATTTCTATATTCTTTCCAGCATCAAAGATTACTTTTGTACCAGCTTTTATATTATCATCATTCCCTATTAAAGATGTTCCTTTTGTAGCCGAAGCTATCCAATAAGAATCTTTAATAGCATTAGCTACTGTTTCTGCTGTAGCTATTTTATTTTTATCTGCATCTGCTACTGTTGGTACTCCATTATTATTTATTATATTACCTGTATTTACTTTTAATTTTCCATCTGTATCTTTAGTGATAGTTGTTCCATCAGTATTTACTGTAATTCCATCAGCATCAGATATAATAGAACCATCTTTTGCTTTTACATCAAATTTAACATTTGCTCCTTTAGAAGTTGTTATAGTAGCACCATTTTTTACTTCGTCTTGTTTTTCAACTGTAACAGTTGTACCATTACCATTTATAAAGTTTACTTGATCTTCACTACCAATACCGGCAACTTTAGCTTTGTCATTTTTACCAACATTCCATCCTGAAGCTACTCTTTTAGCAATAGAGTTCAATTGAGAACCATTAACTGCATCTGTTGAGTCTTCTGCCACACGACCTGCTGCAACATGTTTTAATTGTCTTTCTGAGCCCGGACTTCCAAATGATACTATATCCCCAGGTGTTATATGATCTCCACCTGCCCAAGAGAATTTATATGCAACTTTTGATGCATCAGCATCTGATACAACATTACCATCTTTATCATAACTAACAGATGTTTGACGTGTACCCATTATATTAAGGTTAGCAGTTGATTTTGTTGATAAATCATAACTAGCATTTTTAAAATCAGGATCACCTGCAATAGATCCTGTACCTATAGCTACTGAGTTTTGTGAATGTGCAACTGCTCCAGTTCCCAAAGCAAGTGCTCCTATAGAATTAGCACGAGATCCAGCACCAAATGCAGATGATAAATCACCTTTAGCTAAAGAATGAACACCAATACTTGTTGAAGCATGACCATTTTTATTTTCATCTTTAGAATAATCTAAAGCTGCTGTTACCATATCTTTTCCTGTTAAAACTTTATAAGCTTCTGCTATTGTACCTTTTTTATCCTCTAATTTTACAAAACTATATCTACGACTTACTTTCTCACCACTAATTGTTTCATTTACGTTTTTATGTTCTATTATAGGCTGATTACTAGAATCTAATTTATCTGTTATATATGAAGTATTTTGCTTAGATGCTGATTCAATATTAGCACCTCCTAATATTACAGATGAATCTCCTTTTGATTTAGTTCCTCTTCCTATTGCTATTGCACCATCTTTACCTCTAGCTTCAGCTTGATATCCTATTGCAACATCTCCAAATTCTGCCCAAGATGCAGTACCTGCAGCTAATGAATAAGAACCATTAGCAACTGAACCCATCCCTATTGCAACTGCGGCTTCTGCATTTGCTTGAATTTGTGAACCAGCACCTATTGCTGTTGCACCAAATGCTCCTTTACGTATTAAAGCGTTAGTACCTAACGCTGTTCCTAATGGTGTTCCTGAATGAGCTTGCATTCCTAATACTACTGAACCATCTTGTGCATAAGTTGCTTTATATGCTGTATCTAAATCTGCACCTACAAGTCTTTTATACGCACCACTAATTGTGTCATTAGATAGTACTGCATCTTTATCATGATCTATTGTTTCTCTAACATTAAAATTTTCTTTTATTGATTTATAATATTTTTTATTTGCAAATTGAGTTATATCATTTCCACCTAAAGCAATAGCACCATGTCCTGCAATAGTTTGAGCCCCTATTGCAATAGATTGGTCTCCTATAGCACGTGCATTACGACCTAAGGCTGTTGCTTCATTAATATCTACACTTGTGTAACCTCCAGCTATTGTTTTATAATCCTCAACATTTTTAACACCAAAAGCCTTTTTTAGCACATCTTCATTTTTGTCAACATCTGTAGCATTCCCCTCAGGCATTTCAGCAGCTAAACTTCTAAATCCTGCTCCAGCACCTGCACCTATTGCAACAGAAGAATTTATAGATGTTCCACCTCTATTAACTCCTGTATACGCACCAGTACCAATAGCTACACCTCCAGCATCTCCACCATTAAGATCTTTTACACCTTTGTTACTTCCCGACATAGCACCATAACCAATGGCAATACTATGCCCAGCACCTTGATCTCTAG
The DNA here is from genome assembly GCA_963539215.1 of uncultured Streptobacillus sp. Lineage (GTDB taxonomy): Bacteria > Fusobacteriota > Fusobacteriia > Fusobacteriales > Leptotrichiaceae > CAURNT01. The sequence goes on from CAUTJT010000002.1 coordinate 2,862, forward strand.
TCGCAGCTTCTCTACCAAAAACAATATCATTTTCTTTTTTAGCTACACTTGAATTACCAAAAGCAATTGTATTATGATTATTTGCCTTACTTCCAGTTCCTATAGCTATACTATCATTATGTGTAGACTGTGCCTCATTACCAAATGCCATAGCTCTATTTCCATTTGCTGATGTAGCTCTACCAAAAGCAACAGCTGATTCTCCTGTTGCTTTTGAATTAGTACCTAAAGCAATAGTATCATTATTTCTTGTTATAGAATTATTTCCTATAGCAATATTTCTAAGCCCCTCTGAATTCGCTTCTAAACCAATAGCTACAGATTCTCCACCAATAGCCTTACTCTTTCTACCAATAGCAACACCATTGCTTCCACTAGCTTTCGTTTCTCTACCTATTGCTAAAGATCCATCATTTCCTGTTGCTTGAGCAGAATTACCAATAGCTATTGATGAATTATTTCCTCCTGCATTAGCATTATAACCTACAGCAACGCCCTGTGGGTTTGTCGCCGATGATCCTTGTCCAATAGCCACAGAATTATTAGCTCCAGTTCCAGCCTGATTTAAATCAGCATAAGCAACATTTGAACCTAAACTCATTGCAGCTAAACCAAACATTGATAATGATCCAGTTATTAAAAACTGTATCATTAATGCTTGTGTAACACTTATTTTGTTTTTTAACCATCTTTTAAATTCTTTATCTTGATTATTTTTCAAAGTTCCATTCCTTTCCTTAGCTCACAAAATCATGAACTTAATTTTCTTAAATTTACATTATATTTTACAATGTTTACGCCATTTTTTCAAGTTCAAATTCTTAGTTTTTTATTAGTTTTAAAATTGTATCCCTTTTTATATCTTAAAGTATCATTTTTAAACACTTTAGGCATTTTGTCAAATTTTTAAAAAAAAAAAAAAACGATACCATTTCAATATTCGTTTCACATAATGAAATATTTTTTGTGATTTTTTGTGATTTTTTATTAAAAAAAATACATCACTATTTTGTATTTAGATTAGTGATGTATTCTTCTTTTATTTTCTAATTCCTAATTTTTCTATTAATTCTCTATATTCATCAAGATTTCTATTTTTTATGTAGTTTAATAATCTTCTTCTTTTACCTACTAATTTTAATAATCCTGCTCTTGAATGAACATCTTTAAAGTGAAACTTTAAATGTTCTGTTAAATGTGATATTCTTTCTGTTAATATTGCTACTTGTACATTTGCTGATCCTGTATCTTTAGAATCTTTACCAAATTCTGCAATAATTTCTGCTTTTGTTCTCATTGCCATTTTATTTCCTCCTAATATTTATTATCTAAACCAAGCATATATTTGGCATTAGTATATGCTTCGTATAAATTCGTTTATTATTTTAACATAGTTTTATAGCTATGTCAAATACTTTCCTAATATTTGGACTTTAACTAAATTTTTTTATTAATTGTTTCTTAAACCTAAAATTTTAAAATTTTATTTTAATAAAATGTACCAACAAATTTTTTATTTTATATATTGTTGGTACATATTAACTTTAAATAATCATAATATTGATAAAATATATATTCATAAATTTATTATTTATTATAACGTGCATCCTTACTTATCATCTCTAACAATTGTTTAATCAACTCTTTATTTTGCTCATTTTCAAGAGCTAATTTTTCATATTTTTCTTTAAGATCTATTATATCATTTCTATGCGTATCATTATCACGTGTATTTCTATCAAATTGATATCCAATTCCTATTCCAAATGAAACATGTCCTTTTGTATTTAATGCTCCACTTGCTTTATACACTAATGATCCTCTATGATTTAATCCACTTAATCCTAATGCAAATGCACTTTCTCCTCTATGTACTCCTACTGAAGCTGCAATGTTATGTCTATGCATCCCTATATTACTTACTTGTGGTAAGTTTGCCATTGCTACACTTGAAGCTATTCCTGCATTTATTCCTTTTAGAACTCCACTTAATTGTGATCCATTTATTGCATCTTGACTTGTATCACTTATTTCTCCTGGTGCTACATTTGTTATCTTAGTTGGATTACCATCCTTATCTCCTACTTTTAATTTATCTCCATCTGATGTTAATTTCGGTCCATCTTTTCCTAACTGTACATTATTAAAGTTTACTTCTTCTTTTGTAGCAAATGTAATTTTACCATTTGCATCATGTTTTACATCTAAGTTTTTACCTGCTATTAATTCTACTGTATTTCCTGCTTTTATTGATTCTCCATCAGCATTTACAGAACTTCCTGCATTTCTTGTACCATCAGTAGTAGAACTAGCTTTCAATGTAAATGAAGCATTATTAATAGCATTAACTACAGTATCTACAGTTGCTATTTTACCTTCATCTCCATCATTAACTTTTACAGTTCCCTTTTTATCTCCTGTTTCCACTGGAGAAATTGTTCCTGTATTTACTTTCAATCCATTTTCATCTGTTGTAAGTGTATTATCTCCAGTTTTTACTTTAATTCCATCTTTCGTTACTTCTAATGATTTATCTGCTGGTTTTATTGTAATTTTATTATCTCCATCTTTTTCTAAACCATTACCTAAGTTTACACTATATTTTACAGCAGATACTTTATTGTCTGTAGTTTCTACAGTTGCAATTGTTCCATCTCCATTTACAAAGTTTACTGTATCATATGCTTTTACAAAGTCTTTTGCTTCTCCATTTCCTTGTAAGTTCCATCCTGCATTTAATACATCTCCTACTGTAGCTGCATTGTTAGTATTTATACTAGTAGGTTTATCTTGTTTTAATTTATTATCATTTGTTTCTTCTGGTAAATTACTTGCTACATTAATTATAGCTTTATCTCCTGCATTTATTCCATCATTTGTTATAGATACAGGATTTTTAGCTGTATCTTTAGGTGTTATTGTTAATCCATTTCCATCAATTTTTGATGTATTTCCAGCTGCATCTTTAAATTCAGCACTTGTTAAACCAGTTAATTCTTTTGATAATTTTATTTTTAATTTACCTTCTTGATATTTCGCATCATTTGGTTTTAATTCTGTACCTGTAGCAGGATCTGTATTATTCCCATTTTCATAAACTACTCCAATATTTTCATCACTTAATTTGGTAGTATCTGCTCCACCTACAATGTTTAATTTACTTTTTTCTAAACTAAGATTTATTATTTTAGTAGTATCATTTTGTCCATCATCACCTAAATACTTTAAATAATTCCCATTTGTTATTTGTTTAGCAATAGCATATAACTGTGATCCATTGATACCATCTGTTGAAGTTTCACTTATTTCACCAGCTGCCACATTTTTAAGTTGACGCTCAAATCCTGTTGATCCAAATGAAACAATATCACCTTTAGCAGTATTAGCTCCACCACTCCAAGAATATACTATATTACCAATTGTAGCACTTGTTTGCTTAGTTCCTACATTATTTGTATTAGAACCTCCACCTATAGCTACAGAGTTATCAAGCATTGCTTCTGCACCAGAACCAACAGCAACCGTATTAATAGCTTTATATTCAATTCTTTCACCAGAATTTCTAGCACCTGCATTTGCTAACGTTCCTATAGCTAAAGACAAATGACCTGCAGCTGCCTTAACTCCAATAGCTACTGCTCCCTCACCTGATATAGTATTTGTCCATCTAGGACTTAAAATATCTCTATTTGTCAAATCTTTCATTGCATTTCTAATAGTATCTGTTATTATTTTATTTTCAAAATTTGTATACTGAATTTGTTTACTAGCAACTCTATCTAAATCATCACCACCTATTGCTATAGATGAATCTCCATCAGCTCTAACATTACCTCCTATAGCAATAGATTGTCCACCTTTTGCCCAAGCTCCTTCAGTTTCTTTATTTCCTGAACCTATAGCAACTGATTGTCCTACAGAATTTGTACTATCCCCAACACGTGAATTATTACCTATAACTATATTATGTCCATTTGCATTGGAATTTTTTCCAGCATCCCTACCAATAGATATATCATTATTCTTAGCTTTTGAATTCTATCCAATTGCAATTCCTGCATTACTTGTGCTTCCTACTTCAATACTATTTCCATTAGTGCTTTGGATATTAACAGCACCATAAGCTAGATTCGAGCCTAAGCTCATTATAGCCAAACTAAAAATTGATAACGATCCCGTTATTAAAAACTGTATCATCAATGATTGTGTAACACTTACTTTGTTTTTCAACCATCTTTTAAATTCTTTATCTTGATTGTTTTTCATAGTTTCCTTCCTTTCCTAATTCCATAAAATTATGGATTCAAATTTCTTAAATTTACGTTTAATTCTACAATGTTTATTCGCTTTTTTCAAGTTCAATTCCTTAGTTTTTTATTAGTTTTAAAAATATATCAATTTTTACACATTAAAACAGTAAATTTTTACATTTTTGCCCTTTTGTTAAAATTGTAACGGTACCAAATAATTTTTTTGTTTCACAATCTGGAACATTTTGGGGTCTTTCATAAAAAAACATCACTATTCTTTATTTAAATTAGTGATGTATTTTAATTTATTTTAATTATTAAATTTTAATTTCTTAATAATTTTAGCCACCTAAATATACTTTTTTTATAATATCATTATTTGCTATTTCACTGCCTTTACCTTCAAGAACTATTTTACCAACCTCTATGACATAAGCTCTATCAGATATTTCTAATGATTTTTTAGCATTTTGTTCAACTAAAAGTATAGTTGTGTTCCCCTCTTTATTTATCCTTTTTATTATCTCAAATATTTCTTTAACTAATAAAGGTGATAATCCCATAGAAGGTTCATCAAGCAATAAAAGTTTAGGCTTAGACATTAATGCACGTCCTATAGCTAACATTTGTTGTTCTCCACCACTCATAGTTCCAGATAATTGATTTTTTCTTTCCTTAAGTCTAGGAAATAAGTCAAAAACTTTTTGCAATTCTTCTTGAAATTCCTTTTTAGATCTTGTATATGCTCCAATTTCTAAATTTTCCATAACAGTTAAATCTGTAAATATTCTTCTTCCTTCAGGAACATGTGCCATACCCATAGGTACTAATTTATGAGCCTTAACATTATTTATACCTTCACCATTTAAAACTACTTCTCCTGATTTAATAGGCAAGATATTAGATATTGCATTAAGTATAGTAGTTTTACCTGCACCATTTGCTCCTATAAAAGAAACGATTTCACCTTCATCAATATAGAAATAAATATCTTTTATAGCATGTATTTTATCATAAAATACATTTATTTCATTTACTTCTAAAATTTTACTCATAACTAATCACCTAAATACGCCTTTATAACTTCAGAGTTATTTTGAATTTCTAAAGGATTTCCTTTCGCTATTATTTCTCCAAAATTAAGAACATATAGTTTTTCACATATACCCATAACTAAATCCATATCATGTTCAATTAAAAGTATAGAAATACCCATATTATCTCTAATATTTCTTATTATATCCATCAATTCCTGTGTTTCATTAGGATTCATACCTGCAGCAGGTTCATCAAGTAATAATAATTTAGGATTACAAGCTAAAGCTCTAGCAATTTCTAATTTTCTTTGATTCCCATAAGATAAAGAATCAGCTCTATTATTTGCCATAGATTCTAAATCAAACATTTTTAAATATTCCAAAGCTTTTTGTGTTAATTTAGATTCTGTATCTCTAAATTTTTTAGTTCTAAATATCGCATCTAAAGTTGAATAATTTACTTTTTGATCAAGAGATATTCTTACATTATCTAACACACTAAGTTGTTTATATATTCTAATATTTTGAAAAGTTCTTGAAATACCAAGCTCCACTATTTTATTAGTTTTCAAATTAAACGTATTAACTCCTGATATACTAATACTCCCTTCTGTTGGTTTATATACACCAGTTAAAAGATTAAATACAGAAGTTTTACCTGCACCATTAGGACCTATTAATCCAACTAATTCCCCTTCATTTATTGTAATATTTAAGTTATTTACAGCACGTAATCCACCAAAATCTATACTTAAATTTTCTGTTTTTAATAATTCCATTATTTCACCACCTTATTCTTCACTCTTTTTAAAAATGAGAATAGTTTAGGTATAGTAAATTCTGATGTACCTAATATTCCATCCTTTTTAAATATCATTAAAAATATTAGTATTAAAGAATATATTAAAAGTCTATATTCTGAAACAGATCTTAAAACCTCATTTAATAAAGTTAAAAATGTTGCTGAAACAACAGCACCTGTTATACTTCCAAGACCACCTAAAACAACCATTACTAATATTTCTATAGAAAATACAAAGTTAAATTTATCTGGAGTTAAGCTTCCTAAATTATGTGCAAATAAAGAACCACCTATTCCTGCAAAAAAAGCAGAAAGTATAAATCCATAAATTTTAGCCTTATTAATATCTACACCCATATTTTCAGCAGCTATTTCATTTTCTCTTATAGATAAAAGTAATCTACCTTTTTTAGAAATTAATATCATTATTAATATCACTGATGATATCACAACTATAAAATACACATTATTAAAAGTAGTTATATTAGGTATTCCATTTAATCCTGCTGCTCCACCTAAAAAATTAATATTTTGTATTATATACTTAATTATTTCTCCAAAAGCAAGAGTAATTATAGCAAGATAATCACCTCTAAGCCTTAAAGTTATAGAAGATAAAAATAATCCTGAAAGCCCCGCTACTATTCCTCCAAATACAGTTACTACTATTAAGTGTAAATTAGAATTTAAAGAATATTTTTGAATAAATATAGACAAAATACTTGCAGAATAGGCTCCAATAGATATAAATCCAGCATGTCCTAAATTTAATTCACCCATTACTCCTGAAACAACATTTAAACTTAATGCAAATAATACATATATTAAGATGTTAATATATAGTCCTGCTTTATAGCTAAATATATCATCTCCGATTATTGTGTAAGCTAAAACTAAGTAAAGTGTTACTAAAAGTATAAAACTTGTAATATAGTTTTTCTTATTTATTTTTTTTAAATTATCAGCATAATTTTTAATATTTAAAGTATTATTCATTTTACACCTTCTCTTTCATATTTTTTCCAAATATTCCATTAGGTCTAAATATTAAAGTTATTATCAATATACCAAACACTATAGGATTAGCCCAAGTTGAAGATATATATCCTTTTACATAATTTTCTATTAATCCCATTAAATATCCACCAACAACAGCACCAGGTATAGAACCTATACCTCCAAAAACAGCTGCAATAAAAGCTTTAAGCCCAGGAAGTAATCCCATATATGGATCAATTCTTGGATACATTAAAGCATACATAACCCCACCTAAAGCTCCTAGCGCTGACCCTATTGCAAAAGTTATAGAAATTGTAAAATCAGTATTAATCCCCATAAGTTTAGCTGCTGATAAATCTTGAGCTACAGCACGCATAGCTTTACCTAAATTAGTAAATTTAATAAATAGATATAGTGATATCATACATATTATTGATACTATGATTATAAACAAGCTTAAATAACTTGTATCTATACCTAATACATTAACATATTTATCACTTGAAAGATAAATCGGTACATTTTCTAAAGAAATTACTTTAGGTGAAGCTCCAAAATATATTAAAGCTATACTTTCAAGTAAAAAACTCACTCCTATAGCAGTAATAAGTACATTCATACGACTTGCATCTCTTAATGGCTTATATGCCAATTTTTCAATTAATATACCCAAAATTATACAAAATAATACAGCAATTAATAAAGCACTTGTTAATCCTAAACCATTAGTAACACACATAAAAGCTATGTATGCACCAACCATCAAAATATCGCCATGTGCAAAATTAATTAATTTTACTATACCATATACCATAGTATAACCAAGTGCTATAAGTGCATATATACTTCCAGTTTGTAAACCATTTAATGTTTGTTCTAAAAAGTTTTTAAACATTTTTCCTCCAAAATAAAATGACCTAGATGGTCATTTTATATCTAATATTTTTCTTTTAATAATACTTTTCCATCTTTAATAGTTAAGAAAGATACTTGTTTTTTAGGATTTCTTTCAGAATCAAATTCTAAGTTTCCTGTTACTAAATCTAATTTAGTATTAGCAATTAAATCTCTTAACTTAGTTGCATCTAATTCTTGAGATTTAGATAATGCATCAACTAGAATTGTTGCTGAATCATAACCTAAAGCATTAAATAAATTAGGCTCTTTATTAAATTTAGATTTAAAGGCTTCTTTAAATTTAACAGATAACTCATTTGTATCATTTACATCATATTGACTAGTGAATATTGCTCCTTCTGCAACTTGTGCAAAGCTTTCATGTATTCCATCCCAACCGTCTGAACCAAATACTTGTACATTTAATCCTAATTCTTTAGCCTGAGATAATATTAAACCTATAGTATTATAGTAATCAGGTATTAATAAAGCATCAGCACCAGAATTTTTAACATTAGTTAATAGAGATTTGAAATCTTTATCATCCTTAGTATATTTTTGTTCTATAAATGAAAGATCTTCATTTTTAGATATTTCTTTAAATTTATTAGAAACACCAACAGAATAATCACTTGAAGTGTTAGTAAGTAGTGCAACATTTTTATACCCTAATTTCTTTATATACTTAGCTAGAACTTCACCTTGATAAGGATCTGTAAATGTTGTTCTAAATACATAATCTTTTCCTGTTGTAATATCAAATCTTGTTCCAGCAGGTGTAATCATAGGAATCTTAGCCTTTTGTGCAAGTTCTGCTGCAGCAAAAGTATTTGCAGATATAGCTTCTCCTAATATTGCATTTACCTTATCAACTGATATCATTTTTTTTACTATATTAACTACTTCTTGTAAATCACCTTTAGTATCTTGTACTAACAACTCAACTTTTTTACCATTTATTCCACCGGCATTATTAATTTCCTCAATTTTTAATTCTATCCCCTCTTTTATTGCAACACCATATTGAGAGATATCTCCTGTCAATGGTTCAGGAACTCCAACTTTAATAATAGAATCAGTTCCCTCCTGACTACTACTATTCGTTGCTTTAGCTCCACAACTAAATAAAAACATTACAGATAAAACTGATAATATTACTTTTTTCATTTTGCTCCTCCACTTCTTAAAATTATGAAAAAATTATATCATATATCTTAAATTATTCAAAATATATTTAATTTATGATTACCATATATTTAACTTATGTTTAAAAAGAGGGTAAAATAAAAAAATAGATATACATCTATTTTTCTATAACTTTTATAAGCACATTTTCTTTATTTTTATTAGATATAGAAGAAAGTAAATTTCTAACACAAGTTATTAGTTTACCATTTTTCCCTATTATCTTACCTATATTTTCCTTATCAACTACTATATCTATAAGTACATTTTTCCCACCCTTAGCTGTCAATTCATATTCAACATTATTATTTAATAATTGATCTAGCCAGAATTTAACTATTTCTTTATAGTATTCTTCGTTCATAGTACCCCTTTCCAAAAATCCTCTGATATTATTTCAAATACAATACCATGTCTCTTAAATTTTTCCAAAAGCATATCAACATCAGACTTCATAAATTCATTAGTCAATAATTTAATTCTACCATTTTTAGCATCTAAAGTTCTAACTATAGCTAAACCTTCATAAGCTTCAACTACTTTATTTATAAAATCTATATCATGTTTATCAATATCTAAAATATATTCATAACTTCTCATTTTAATCCTCTAACTTCTTTATTAATTCTATATATTCTTCTATACTAAATTCTTCTGCACGTACTTTAATAGTTTTACCCATTTCAAGTAAAATATTTTCTAGTTTTTCTTTATCTATACCTATTAATTTAAGATTATTAACTAGACTCTTTCTCTTATTAGTAAATGAAGCTTTAATATATTTAATATATTTTTTTTCATCTATTAAATTTTCATATCTCTTATCCTTATAAGGTGTTATTCTAATAAATGCTGAATCAACCTTAGGTACAGGATCAAACATTTCTTTACCTACAGTAAATAGATATTCAACATCAGCATAAAACTGAAGTATATATGTAAATACTCCTCTATCACTATTATTTTTACTAAATATAAGTCTTTCTCCAACTTCTTTTTGAACCATTAAATATATATCTTCAACATTATCTCTAAAAATAAGTAATTTATTTATTATAGGACTAGTTATGTAATAAGGTATATTAGCTATTACTCTAAAAACATTATGAGTTATTTTACTCGATAAATCATATTCCATAAAATCTGTATTAATTAATTCAAAGTTAGAGTAATCTTTAAATTTATTATTTAATTTTGGAATTAGATCATTATCTATTTCAAAAGCTATTAATTTATTTGAATTTTCAAGTAACATGGTAGTTAAATAACCAAGTCCTGGACCTATTTCTATAACATTATCACTATTTTTTATACTACAAACTTCTTTAATTTTATCCAAAAGTTCTTTATCATCAAGAAAGTTTTGACCATACTTTTTCTTATGCTTATGTTCTTTATTCTTTTTCATAAAGATCTAAATCCATTACCCCTATATATGGTATATTTCTATATTCTTGTTTAAAATCAAGTCCATATCCTAATACAAATTCATTAGGTATTTCAAATCCTACATATTGAACATCAATATCAACTTTTCTTTCAACTTTTTTATCTAATAGAGTGCAAAGTATAACTTCTTTAGGTTCTCTTTTACCTATCATTTTAAGAACCTTTTTAAGTGTTTGTCCTGAATCAATAATATCTTCAACTATTAAAACATTCTTACCTTTAACCGGATAGTCTAAATCTTTAATAATTTTAATTTCATTACTTGTTTCAAACTCATCACCATAACTAGATATTTCCATAAAGTCTATTTTTAAAGGACGTTTAATTTCTCTGATTAAATCTGCCATAAATAAAATAGATCCTTTTAAAATACCAACAACTATAAAGTCAGCATCATCATTTTCATAATCTTTTGTTATTTGCACACCTAATTCTTTTATTCTTTCCCTTAATTGCTCTTCAGTTACAATTTTTTTAACTATTCCTTTTTCCCAATCTCTCATTTCAGATCCTGTATGATAAGTTTAAATTAAGTTAAATTTATCACACTCTCCTTTCTTTGATTAAATGTATTTATTATGTAGATTATACAGTAAAATATATTTAAAATCAAGGGTAATAAGTTAAAAAAAGTTTATAAAATCAAAAATAATAAAGAGTGGAAAAATCCACTCTCTATAAATGTTCAGGACCAAAAGAATATGGTATCATATCCTCTAATGTCCAAACTATATATTTATCATTTTTAGATGTTGCTAGTACTATTCTTGTATCAGGCGTTGCAAATTCACGTATAACTTGTCTACACATTCCACAAGGACTAATAGGCTCTTCTGTATTACCTGTTATTACTATTAAATCAATTTTTTTCATACCTTCAGTAACAGCAGAACTAATAGCATTTCTTTCAGCACATATCGCAAGTCCATAGGAAGCATTTTCTACATTTACTCCTTCATGAACCTTACCATCTGTATCTACTACAATTGCACCAACATGAAATTTAGAATAGGGAACATAAGCTCTATCTAAAATTTCATTAGCTTGCTTTATATATCCTTTAATTTGTGAATCTGTATATTTCATGTTAACTCCTATAAAGATAGTGCTGTATCTAATGCAAGTTTTATCATATCATTAAATGTTGTTTGTCTTTCTTCAGCAGATGTTGCTTCTCCTGTAACTAATGAATCACTTATAGTTAATAATGTAAGAGCTCTTGCTCCAAGTTTTGCTGCTGTAGTATATAATTGAGCTGTTTCCATTTCTACACATAGTATTCCAAATTTAGCCCATTTTTTCCATCCATCTGCTTCATCTCCATAGAAAGTATCACTAGTTAATATATTTCCTGCTTTTATACTAATATTTCTTTCTTTTCCTAATTCATAAGCTTTAATGAATAATTCTGGATTTGCACAAGAAGCATAATCTGCTCCATTAAATCTTAATTTATTTATATTAGAATCAGTTGATGCAGCCATAGCTATTACAACATCTCTTATTTTAACATCTTCATGTGTAGATCCTGCTGTACCTATTCTTATTAAATTTTTACAACCATATTCTGCAATTAATTCATGTGTATAAATTCCTATAGAAGGTATACCCATACCTGTTCCTTGAACTGATACTCTTTTCCCTTTATATGTTCCTGTGAACCCTAACATTCCTCTAACATTATTATAACATACTACATCTTCTAAGAAAGTCTCAGCTATATATTTAGCTCTTAGTGGATCTCCAGGTAATAGTATAGTTTCTGCTATATCTCCTTTTTTTGCTCCTATATGTGGTGTTCCCATTAAGATCATCTCCATTCTTTAATTTTATTTATTTTGTATTTTTAGCACCTTTTATTATATCTATACCTGAACTAGTACCTAAACGAGTAGCGCCTAATTCAATATATTTTTCAGCAGTTTCGTAACTTTTAACTCCACCACTAGCTTTTACTTCTGCATTATTTCCAACCATCTTTTTCATTAATATTACATCTTCAAATGTAGCACCTGAAGTACCAAATCCAGTTGAAGTTTTAACAAAATCAGCATTTGCATTTAAAGATAATTCACAAGCTAACATTTTTTGTTCATTATTTAAATAGCAAGTTTCTATTATAACCTTAAGTACATTTTTACCTATAGCTTCTTTTATTTCTCTAATTTCATCTTCTACGTACTTTGTATCTCCTTCAAGTAATTTACCTATGTTAATAACCATATCAATTTCATTAGCTCCATTAGCTATAGCTTCACGAGCTTCAAAAACTTTAGCAGTTTTTGTCATTGCACCTAATGGGAAGCCAACTACTGCAGCTATCTTAACATCTGAACCTTTTAATAATTCTTTACATTCTTTAACGAAACAACCATTTACACAAACTGAATAAAAACCATATTCCTTAGCTTCTGAACAAAGTTTTTCAACATCTTTAGTTGTAGTTGTTGCTTTAAGAACTGTATGATCAATATATTTTGCAATTTTATACATAATTTCTCCATTCTATTCTATGATATCTAAAATAGGATTCATTTTTGAAATTTTCATATCATCAATTACATATGAATCTAATAACATATCTTTTGAATTTTCAATATTTTTATCATCGTTATAGAAAATTTTAGCTATAAGATCACCTTTTTCAACCTTATCTCCAACTTTTTTAAGTATTTTTATTCCAACAGCATGATCTATTATTGATTCTTTAGTTTCACGACCAGCTCCTATAACCATAGCCGCCTTACCTATTTCCTCAGTCTTAATTCTATGAACAAAACCTGAGTTTTTAGCGTAAATATCTAGTGTATTTTTAGCTGTAGGAAGTAAAGTATAATCATTTATAATTTCAGGATTTGCTCCACTTTCTCTAATAAAATCTTTAAATAAGTTAAGAGCTTTACCACTTGAAATTACTTTATCAATTAACTCATAACCTTCTTTAATATTTTTAATTTCTCCCTTAGATTTAAGAGCTAAACTTGCAATAGTATATACAACCTCTTTAAGATCTTCAGACCAATTACCTTTAAGAGCCTCTATACCTTCTATAATTTCTGTAGAATTTCCAATATTAAATCCTAAAGGTTCATCCATATTAGAAATTACAACCTTAACTTTACGATTAGCTCCTTCTCCTATTGCAATCATTCTTTTAGCAAGCATTTTAGCATCATCTAAAGTTTTCATAAATGCTCCATCTCCAACTTTAACATCAAGTATAATAACATCTGATTGTATTGCTAATTTTTTACTCATTATACTACTTGCTATAAGTGGTATAGAAGGAACTGTTGCCGTAACATCTCTTAAAGCATATATTTTTTTATCTAATGGAACTATTTTATCGCTATATCCCATTAAACCTACACCTGTTTTGTTAGCAATTAAAGCTAACTCTTCTTTAGTATTAGAGAATTGGAAGTTTTCTATAGATTCAAATTTATCTATTGTACCTCCAGTATGTCCCAAGCCCTTACCTGATAATTTAGCAGTTGCCATACCAAGAGCTGAAAGTATTGGAGCAAGTACTACTGTAACTTTATCTCCTACACCCCCAGTACTATGCTTATCAACAAGATATCTATCTAATTCTGGAAAATTAATAATATCTCCTGAATCACGCATAGTCATAGTAAATGTAACAAGTTCCTTATCTGTCATATCTTTGAAATATGTTGCCATTAAAAATGATGACATTTGATAATCAGGAACTTTACCATTATAATACTCTGTTAAAAGAAATTTAATTTCTTCATCAGTAAGTTCAATGCCATCTCTTTTATTTTGTATTATATCTACAATTCTCATAACTACTCCTTTCATAAAACATGTTTATATTAAATTATACTACCTTTTTAATTATTTTCAAAATTTTTTTTAATTTTAAAACTATATTGGAAAATAAAAAGCCCCAAAAGGGGCTTAATCAAAAACTATTTTTCTAATTTGTCGCTAACTTTAATTTTACCATCTTTAATATCTTGTTTGATTTGAGCGATTTTATCTAAGTTTTCTTTACCTATTATATCTTTAGTATACTTAAATTCTGTAGTATCTAATCCTTCTTCAGCAAGTCCTATATATTTTACACCTGCTTCAAATTTTCCATCTTTTAAGTCTTTTATTATATCATAAACTCCATTATCTACTCTCTTAAGCATAGAAGTTAAAATTTTTCCTTGAACTATATCATCTTGATCTGAGTCAACACCTATAGCATAGAATCCTTTTTCTTCAGCAGCTTTAAATAATCCTGAACCTGATCCACCTGCAGCGTGCATTATTACATCTGCTCCTTTAGAGTTTAAGCTTTCTGCTAATTGTTTTGCAGCAACTGGGTCATTCCAAGGATTTGAACCATTTATAAATGATATTAATACTTCTATATCTGGGTTAACATATTTAGCACCTTGTTTAAATCCTGTTGCAAATCTTGCTATAACTGGAGCATCTGTTCCACCTATAAATCCAACTTTATTTGTCTTAGACATTAAAGCAGCTAAAGCTCCTGTTAAGAATGTTCCTTCTTGTTCTTTGTATGATACAGATAATACATTAGGTAATCCTTCTATTGCATCATCTATTAAAACGAATTTTTGATTAGGATATTCTTTAGCAACTGAAGTTAATGGATCAACTGAAGTAAATCCTATAGTCATTATTAAATCATATGTTCCATCTTGAGCATATTCAGCTAATTGATTTCTTATTTCTACTGAAGCATCTTTTGGTTCATATTCTGCTACTTCAACACCAAAATCTTTCATAACTCTTTGTAATCCTGCATAAGCTGAATCATTAAATGATTTATCTCCTTTTCCACCAACAGAATAAACCATTGCTACTTTTAATTTTCCTTCAGCGTTTTCTGCAGCTGGTTCTTCTGTTTTAGAACTACCACAAGAAACTAGAAAGAAAATTCCAAATAAAACTGATAAAATTGAAACTAATTTTTTCATTTCTTCCTCCAAATATTTTTGATAATATATTATACCCCCATTTTTAGCAAAAAACAAATTTTTTGAAATTTATTTCACAAAACTATAACCTAAACTCAATAAATATTTAGTATTTCTATCTGAGATTATAGTTCTAAAACTTGTATTAAATCTATGACTTTTGTTAATTACTACATCTCCACCAACTCCTAATATATAGTCTAATTTATTATTATGTACAGTAGTTGTATAATGTTCAATTTTAAATTTTAATAAATATTTTTCATCAAAATTTATTTTTTTATCTAAACCAGCTACAACATATACATTAAATATATTATCTCCTTTATTTTCTAAGCCTAACTTAATTCTTCCACCAAACATATATTTATTATTTGATAATATATCAACATCAGTATCACTAAATTTCAATTTATTATCAATTCCTAAAGAGTATAAAACTCTAGCATCTGGTTCTATGTATATATAGCTTCCCAATTCTTTTTTTAATTTTAGACTAACTCCACCTAAAATATGATTAACACTTCTTTCTTTAGTTATTTTTTCAAAGTTATATTCATTTAACATCAAAAAAGAAAGACCATTTTCTAAATTTTTACCATTAACTTCAATACCAAAACTAAAACCATGATATACTTCATCTTTTTTCTTTACATTATATGAACCATATCCTCCCAGTTCAAGTATATTACTATCCGACTTCATTATTTTATTTACACCTAAGTTAAGACTATTATTCATTGAATCTCCTAAATATTCAAAATCATCACTTATTTTAAATTTGACACCTTCTTCTTCATACTCATTATCAATTTCTTCTAAAAATAATTCACCAGAATTTATTTTTCCACCTAATACATATTCCTTATCTAATTTTATATTCATATTATCATATTTATTAGATAAAGATGATGAATATTCTTTAATCTCTATTCTTTTACTTGTTTTTAAGCCATCAAAAGAAAGATTATTATCTTCACCAGAATACAATAATATCGACACTAAAATCATTAAAAAAAATTTTTTCATTCCCCACCTCATCTAGGCCAATAGATACCATCAACTTTTAAGAATCCATTTTTAAATTTAATTTCTCCACTGGCTTTATATTTACAATATTTAATTTCGTTATTTTGATTACCTCCAAGACACATATAACATCTCCCATCATCAGTTATATCTGTTATAAAAGTTACATGTCCAAAATTTGTTGCAACCCCATTTGTATCATATCTAGTAAGTATTAGTATAGCTCCATACCTAGCTTTATCTATCTTTTTTAATACGCCTCTTAAACTTTGTGAAGACGGAGTTTTAAAATCAGTTCTACCTACTTTTCTTAAAATCCAACACGTGAATGAAGCACACCATGGTGTTAAATATGTTGCATCTATTCCTCCACCTATTTTATGATATTCAATAATTTGTTTATTCAATCCACCATTTCTTGTATATTCTTTTTGTCCTCTATATTTTAAATATTCAGATTCTAAAACAACCATCCATGGACAATCTTCTTTATCTTTATATTCCTTTGACATATAATTACTCGCTTCTATATACTGAGCATTTGATACATATTCATTTACTAAATCTTGAGATTGTAAATTATTCCCATATTTCTTATATAAAGAATAACCTTTACTTAATTTATCATTTCTAAAAAAATATTCCTTAACTAAATCAAATATTTTATCCATCTCGTATATTTTCTTACTTTTTGAATCATATATAGGTAAGTTAAAATTAGTATTTTCTTCATCGAGTTTAGGCTTTAATTTTGATTTTAACATTACAGTACCACTATCTAAAGAATATTTAAGTAAATTAGATTTAGAATTTGAAACGCTATTTATATGTTTATCAAAATAATTCTTAAAATCATTCATATCCATATAAGGAGAATTTTTTTCATAATTTTTATTTTCCTTCTTATAGTCTATATCAACATTTGAATTATATGTTTTAGTCCCCATTTTTTGTGAAATAGTAATTACACCACCATACACACAAAAATTTGTAGAACTTTCAGTCAAACTTTTTATGCCAGATATAACAACATTAGTATCCGTATTCCAATCACCTACTATATTGGGAACACATTGTTTACATACTGAACACGAACTAAAAGGTAAAATATTTTTATCTCTTACAGATACAATTTTTTCTCCACTTATTAAACTCTTAGATTTAAGTCCAATAAACTTAGAATTCCCCACACCAAAACTACAATAAACTTTAGCACTATCTGTAACTACTTTACTCTTTATGTTTTTTTGTGTATTTTTATGTGTATATATAGGTTTAAGAAAAAATGAAATATTATTTAAATTTTTAATCTTAAAAAAATTTTTCATAGATTCAACATTAGGAAATATAGATTTAATTAACTTTGAATCATTATTTTTAGTATTTCTTTTAGAATATTCATTATAATCTTTAATGATTTGAGAAGAAATATATCTAAGACTCTCTTCCCTATATTCACTATTATCTTTTAAAAGTAAATATATTAAATTAACCAAACTAATATCTTTACCCATTTTTATATATTTTTCATATTCATTTTTTCCTAGCCCCTCTTTTTTTTCATCTATAAATAATATATATTTTCTAAAAATATTTTCTTGTTTATCTTTAATACCATCTATGGATTCTGTAATTTTACATTTTCTTTTAATGTATTCTTCTATAACATTATCTATAATTCTTCTAAATCTAGGATATACTCTAACTCCTTTAGAATCCACTCTATAACTTTCTTTAACAAGTCTTTTTTCAACTAATATATTTATTAATTTTTCATTCCCTTTTACTTTTATATCATCTACATCTTTTTGTCCAAATTCAAGATAATTATACTCACTAAAGTCAACATTAAAACCTATATTATGATACTCTAATTTAGAATTAACATAGTCATTAACTTTTGATAAAAAAACATTTTTTATAAATGAAGCTCCCCTTTTAACAAAGCTCTCTTTTATATATTTACAAGAATATTTTTCTAAACTTTTTTCTATTCTATTTAAACTTTTTTCCTTATTTATTAACATATATAGAATTTCTTCTAAATCGATTTCCTTATCTAATTTTTCAACTTTTCTAAAACTATTAAAACCCTTTTGCTTTACAACATCCCCTACATCATTATTTGTAGTTTGAGATTTATTATTATCGATCTTAGTTTGATTATTATACTCTGTCAAAATATTATCTATATCATTTAATGTCTCTTTTTCAACTTTTCTATTAGTAGTTTTTTCTATGTATTTAGATGGTAAAGAAGAATAATCATTTAAATATTTTTCATTTAATTTTTGTTCTATATCATTATTACTACTAACTATATATTTAGGTTCAAATTTATAATCAGAATCACTAGGTATATTTTTTTTAACATTTTCTTTAACTAATTCACTATTAGAATTATTTCTATACTTTAAATATTCTAAAATATAGTCTAATATTTTTGTATCTTTTATCATATTTTTTAAATCTTCAATACTAAATTCACTAGATTGTCCTATAAAATCTTCTTTTTCATCTATTTTTTCTATAAATTCTTTATCTTTAGGAGTATCTAATGGATATACTACTTTTTTATCATCTTCAACTTTTATTATACTTGATATATCATAATTTTCTAAGACTCTAACATATACATCCATACTAACTTTAAAAGTATCTGTATATATTTTAGTTTTCTTTTCTAAAAATTCATATACTCTATTTTTACCAAATATATATATCAATACTAAAATAGTAGCTATATTTATTTTATAACTAAAACCTCTTTTTTCTTCTGTATATGATTTTAATTCTGAAATCTCATTCAAAGAATTTTTAATTTCTTCCCAACTAATAACTTTATTATCAAATATATATTCAGAATCTTTAGATATATATACACTTTGATTTACATACATATCTATTAAATCTTTATTATCAGTATACAAATTAGAAGTAAAATATTTTATTATTAATTCATCTTGTTCCTTATTACCTTCACTAGTATAAAGAAGATAATCATAATCTACATTTTCATATATATCTTCTATAATACCTTTACTTAATCCATATCTTCCATAATAATTATCCTTCAAAGAGTCGTAATTTTTTCTAACAAAAACTTTTGATAATAAATCAAAATATTTTTTTACATCCTCTTTTATTTTTTTACCATCATATTCCTCTATTAACACTAGTATACTCCTCCTATTAATTATTATGTATACTTTTACCTTTTAAAATCAAATCATTTTTACTAACTATATTAATTTCATCTTTTTTACTTTTAATATCTATTTTTTCACCATAAATCTCAACTTCTTTACCTGATTCTATAGCAATGTACCCTATAGAAGCAACATCTATATTTTTATTAGCTTTTAAATGAATAAGTTCTGTATTACAATCTAATTGTTTAGTATTAAAAGTAATAATATTTTTAGAATTTATTTCTAAACCATTTTTATCTATTTTAAAATCAATATTTTCATTAACATAGTTGCGTATATTTATATCATTATATCTAGCACTATTAGTATTTTTTATACACCATGATACTTTCATATCATTTTCATCATCACTAAAAAATTCAACATCTACTATATCATCTATATCAGGCGTTGGAAATAAACCGGTATTAGTCTGAGAATAAAATGTTTTATAATAAATATCTACCATATTAGAACTACTGGTCCATTTCGAATCCAATCCTTCATCAAACTCAACATTCATAACAGCTAAATTATTTCTATTTAATATTCTTTTAACCTTAGCAAATAAAGAAGTTCCTTTTATATTTTTATTATTTATCTTATCTATTTTAAATAAACTTTTATCCACTAATGTAAGTTGTGTTAAAAAAACATTATTCCTATAAACCATCTCACTTTCAACAACAATATATTCTTTATTTTCAAAAATAACATTCATTCCTATATAATGATAGCTTTCAATAAGTATATTAATATACTCTATACCTTTTATATATCTTTTCTTTAAGTCAAGCATTTACAACACTCTTTCTACATTAGAAATACAATCATCACCAAAAAGAATTACACCTTCACTAGTTACAAAAATTGCTTCACCTAAATTTGAACAAAGTCTAACAAGAAAACTCCAATCTGTTTCCAATTGCCTAAATACCCTATTTATAGATACATTAAATTTTTTAGATACTACATAATTTATACCCGTTCCCTTTAATATATCATCAATAATATTTTTATAAGTTATATTCTTATCTTGATATATTCTACTTTTTTTATTTTCATCTAATAATATACTATTATCAAAGGCTTCTATTCTAATAGTTACTTTATTATTTACATTTTTATTACTCAACACATCAAAAAGTACTCCTTCAAAAATATTTTCACCTTTATTTTTAATCTTAAGTTTTGCTGTTGGGTTATAGAAATTTGGCTTTAATTCTTTGTATTTTTCTAAATCAACCTCAAATATCATAATTAAGTTAGTATGTCTATTATACTTAGATTTCATTTCTAATTCTGATAATTTAAATTCTTCCACTAAACAATTACCCAATTCAAACTTTAGAACTTTTGCGTCTATAATCATATTATTCATCTCCCAACATTATTCTTTTTGATTTTAAAAAATATTTTTGTTTTAAGAATATACTATAATTGCCTAACTCATTATCTAAACTAAATTTTTCTTGTAAAGAATCAATAAACATTTCTTTAAACTCTAAGATCATTTTATCTTCTTCATTAAATATACATTCTAATATTATATTTCTATATATTTTATTAGTTTTATCCTCTAACCAATTAAGAAAATATTTAAAATGATCTTTATTTAAAAGCTTTAATACAAATTCCATACTCAACAAATCATCTCCTGCATTAAAATTTTCATTCACTGGATCAAAAGAGTACTTTAAGCTCACTAATTCTTCATCTAAAATTAAGTTATCTTCTTTTATCATTATTCTATATTTAAACATAATCAACCCCTTTTAAAAAACAACTGTTTTATCAGTACAACTAACAGCTTTATTACCTATAAAATTAAAATGTTTTTTCCAAAACACTCTAATTTTTTCTTTTTCATTCAAAAAATACCTTTCTATATATTCTATAGCTTTAATTTTTTCAACATCCCTACTATATGGTGTAAAAATAACTATTTTATTGTCATCTAAATTTTTATAAACTATACATTCATCAAAAATTTCAAAAAAAATATTTTCTAATATATACCTATAATTTTTAGTTATATTAAATTTTAATATATATTTTGCAATAACTTCCTTATATCTACCTTCAATATTTTCACTATTACATATATTCTCATAAATTAATTCAAAAATTGGTTTATTAACTCTCAAGTCCATTGAAGCTGCTAAAATACATATTATCTTTTTTTCTTCATTTTCTAATTCATCAAAGTTTATAAAGTTATAGAAATCTGGATTTAATGATGATTTTTGAATAATATCATAATCATTTATATAACCACTTATCATTTGTAAATACCCAGAAAATGAATTTGAATCTATACTATATTCTTTTAGTAGTCTAGAATAGCCCTCATTCACACCATATTTTTTTATATATCTAAATAAAACTTGCCAAGAAGTATTATAATAAACAGGGAATTTCCTATCCTCAATTTTCATCTATTATCACCCTAACTCTATAATTAATATACTTATTTTCTAACATATCTTTAAAATATTTTAATTTATCATAAATATCTTTTTTATTAATTATTCTTATTTTTAAATAAACTATTTCCCTATTATCATCATCTTCTTCAAAACTTATATACCTCCCTCTCTCATTACTAATATCTTTAACATAAAAAGAATTATTAAAAATATCAAAGCTTTCTATTATTCTATTTAAATTAAATTTATTAAAAATATCTGGAATTTCAAAAAATTTATTAAAATTTGTATACCCTTTATATTCTTTTAATTTTTCTACCTTATATAACTCCCAAATCTTTTTATCTAATTTTTTTGAATATATCTTAAGATTATTTTCACTTAAAACAATACCATATATATCTTTTTCATCCTCATCAACTAAATAAATATAGTTATCAGTAATATTAAAATAATATTCATAAAAAATATAATTTTCACTTGGATAAATTTTAAATTCTGGAAAAATATTAATCTTTGATAAATTCCAAAAAAGACTAACATTCTTTTCTATATTATGATCCAATTCTTCAAAATCATATATGATTTCCTCTGCAAGAAAAATATCATTTAAAGTTATTCTTTCATCTAAATTCATAACTTTAAGTCTATACATTCTATCAAAAATATATTTTGGAAAATTATTAAATATTAAATTATTTTTATTTGCTAAATTTACTAATTTTTCATATTCTTTAATATATCTAATATCTTTTTCTAAAATAAATATAAAATCATATATCATTTCATTTAGAACTATTCTACCTTTAAATTTTCTTTCCTCAATTTCTCTCCTTTCAAAATAGTCTAATTTAATAAAGACTTCTCCAATATAACCGATATCATTATCATAATCATAATCAATTAATATTTTATTTAAATTTGATTTATCATAATTTTTATCTAAAAAAATATTAATATATATTTCTTTTCTTTTAAGTATTTTTATTAAATCATGATTAATTCTTTCTGAAAGTATATTAAGTTTATTATCAAATTCATCTCTTACTTTTTTTACAACATCATATTTATCTTTACAATAGCTATCTTTAGTAACTTTTGAATTAAACATTTTCTCCCCCCTTTTTTATAATAACTTTCTTAATATAGTATACTCTTAAAATTTATAAAGTCAATATTTTTTTAAATTTTTTTTAATAAAAATTTATTTTTGAGAAAAATATAAATAAAAATACACCTTTAACTTAATAGTTAATATTAAGATTAAAAGTGTATAATAAAATTTTCCAAAAAAATTATTCATATATTTTAAAATCCAGAATAATACATATTGTACTCTTCCCCTATAGTTGTATCTTTTCCATGACCTGGGTATACAATAGTATCTTTTTCAAGTTTTAGTAATTTATATATAGAATCACGCATTTCTCTACTATTACCTGTTGGTAAATCAACTCTACCATAAGTTCCTTTAAACATTGTATCTCCAGATATCAATATTTTTTCATTTTTATCATAAAGACATATACCTCCCTTAGTATGACCTGGTGTATGTATTATTTCAAAATTTTCAAATATTTCTCCTGGTAGCAATTCTATAATTTGTAATTTAGAAAGTGAATCTTCCAATATTTTTTGATCTAGCTCACTATAAAAAAGTAATGAATATGTAGGATTATATAAAAATTCCTTTTCTATATTTGAAATGTATACCTTGTCTACTCCTATTTTTTCAACAAGATCAGGTATACCAATAATATGATCATAATGACCATGAGTTAATATTATACCTTCTACATTTAAATTATTATTTTTAATATATTCTACCAATTGGTCCATTTTTAAACTTCCAGGATCAATGATGTATGTCTTTGAATTTTTCTCTATTAAATATGTATTACTCGTTGTTTCCTTGTTGAAAAATGCCTTTATTTCCATATTACTCCTTGTTTATAATATTAACATCTAACCTATTAAATGGTATATTAATTTTTTCTTTATCAAATCTCTTTTTAATCTCTTCAAGTATATAGAATTTAGCTAATCTATAATTCTCAGGAAGTACATAAACATATATACCAAAATTTATAGATGATTTAGCAAACTCCTCCACACCTACAACATGAGTTTCATTCTCTAGTGTATATTGACAATCCTTTATTATTTCTTGTATTACATCTTTTACTCGCTCTATATCTGATCCATAATCTACACCTATAATTAAATCTAGTCTTCTCATATTTTGTGAAGTTAAATTTTTTATTTCATTAATTATTATGGATCCATTAGGAATAATAACTATCTCATTTTGAAAACTTAATATACGAGTATAAAATATTTCAATTTTAGTAACTGTACCTGTAAATTCCTTAAATTGTACACTATCTCCTATTTTAAAAGGTCTAAATGTAAGTATGATTATTCCACCAAATATATTTTGTATTATCTCTTTAAACGCAAACCCAACTACTACTGATAACGCACCTATTAGTGCAAATAAAGATGTTAAATTAATTTCTAATATTATCAAAATAAAATAAAATAAAAATATTTGAACTAAAGATTTTGAAAAAGATTTTAAAAATGTTCTAACACCTTTGTCTTTTATTTTTGATAAAAATATTCTATCTAAAATATTAGTTAAATATATTGAAATACTAGAGAAAAAATATAGTATAATTATAGAAATTACTATTTCAATTAAATGTCCTGTAACCCAATTAACTAATTTTAAACCTCCAAAACTTTTTAATATATCCATTAAACTAAACATTGAACCTGAAGAACATCACATCTCCATCTTTAACCTCATATTCCTTACCTTCAAGTCTCATGGCGCCTTTTTCTTTACTTCCTTGCCATCCCTTGTATTCTATAAATTTACTATATTCTACAACTTCTGCTCTTATAAATCCTCTTTCTATATCTGAGTGAATTTCACGAGCAGCACGAGGAGCTAAAGTTCCCTTTTTAATAGTCCAAGCTCTAACTTCTTGTTCTCCAGCTGTAAAATATGAAATTAATCCTAATAAATGGAATCCACATCTAATAAATCTATTTAAACTAGGTTCTTTTATTCCTAAGCTTTCAATAAATTCATTTCTTTCTTCTTCATCTTCTATTTCTATTAATTCAGATTCTACTTTTGCAGAGAAAGTAACACATTCTGCATTTATGCTTTGAGCATACTCCTTAACTTTTTTAACATGATCATTATCTACTGAATTAACAAGATCTTCTTCTGAAATATTTAATCCAAACATCATAGGTTTTAATGTTAATAATTGATATGTTGAAATTAATTCAAGTTCATCTTGCTCTAAATTTAATGAAGATAACATTTTATATTCATCTAAGTGTGATTTACACTTTTCTAAAACTTCAACCAATCTTTTAGCATCTTTATTATTTTTAGCTTGTTTAGAATTTTTTTGTATAGCATTCTCAACAGTTTCAGCATCCGATAATATTAATTCTCCGTTTATTATTTCTATATCCCTTATTGGATCGACACTACCTTCAACATGTATAATATTTTCATCTTCAAAACAACGTACAACTTGGCAAATTGCTACTGTATTTCTAATATTGGCTAAAAATTTATTCCCTAAACCTTCACCATTTGCAGCACCTTTTACAAGACCAGCAATATCAACAAATTCAACACTTGCCCCTAATACTCTTTTAGGATTTATTATTTTAGCTAATTCATCAAGTCTTAAATCGGGTACAGAAACTATACCCACATTTGGTTCTATAGTCGCAAAAGGATAATTGGCTGCCTCCGCATTTTGTGTTTTTGTAATTGCATTAAATAGAGTTGATTTACCAACATTAGGTAACCCTACTATTCCTATTCCTATCATTTATTCCTCCTAATTTTATTTATCGCATCTAGTACATCTACCATTTTCTTTTTTTCCTCTTTTGTTGATCCTAATATATATGCAAAATCATATATTGGTATAAGAGCTCTTTCTTCATAATTATACATTTTCCCAATTGAATTATAGAAATCTGTATTATTTTTATTAATATCTAACTTGGCTAAATCAGAAATTAATACATTAAAAACCTCTCCTCCAACTGTTATTATATATTTAGGATTGACTAAAAATATTTCACTTCTAAGTATATCTAACAATTTTTCTAAATTTTTCTTGTCTACACTTACAAATTTTCTATCTAATTTATATAAAGAGGTAATATATATATCATCTGTTGATATTCCAACAAAATTAAGTATATCTTTAATTTTTTTACCTTCATCACTACTCAGAATATTTTTATTTAATAAAGCTTCATCTTTAATATCACTTAATATTAGCATTATATCTGAATCAACAATACCATTATTAAGCATAATTTTACCTTGTCCTCTATAATTTTTATATATATCCAAACTTCTTACTAATAAATCTAATTTTCTCCACATAATTCCACCTATAATTCAAATACAGATGTAACTTCTTCGCCTGAAACTTCTACATCTATATCAGAAAATTTACTTTTAATATTATGTAAGGCTAAAGCCTCTAAATTATTTTCTTCACTTAAATGCATCAAAAATACTTTTTTCAACTTAGAAGGATTATTTTCATAAATTTCCTTAATTAAATTCAAAGTATCTCTATTACTCAAGTGTCCAAATTTACTTTTAATTCTATTTTTTATGTCCCAAGGATAATTACCATTCATAAGCATATCTAAATCATAATTACTTTCTATAGCAAGTATATCTGAATTTAAACAATTTAATTTCATAATTTTACTTACATATCCAGTATCTGTTATATAAGTAAACTTTTTTTCATTTATTTCAAATGTATATCCAAGGCAATGAGATGAATCGTGAGTTAAATCAAAATTTTTAATTAATAATCCATCCAAAATAACTTCTCTATCATCTAATATTTTTATTTTTTTTACATCATAATTACCAATTTTATCTTTAATTACATCAAAAGATTTTCTATGTATATATACATTTACATCATATTTTCTTAATATAGATCCTAAAGATTTAATATGATCACTATGTTCGTGGGTTATAAAAATATATTGTATATTTTCTAAATTTTCATCAATTTGAGATAACTTTTCATTTAATTTCTTCATACTAAATCCTACATCTATTAGAATTTTTTTACCATTTACTGATATGTATGTAGAATTTCCACTACTGCTACTACCTAAAATTGATACCTTCATAATTTTAATGCTCCATAAGTCATATTAATAACAACTAATAAAGAAATTAAAATAATAAAAATAAAAATTATTAATCTTTTTAAAAATTTAGTTACCATAGAAAATCATCTTCCTCTTCTATATCTTCATCTAAATTAGCATTTTTAGATATACTCTTTCTAACAACTACTTTTACATACTTAGGTAAATGTAAGCTAATCTCAAGAGGACCTCTCTTAACTTCTATATATCCAAGTCCAGATATAACTAAATCTTCATTTTCATTAACTATGTATTCTTTAGTTACAAACTCATTTTTATTGTATTTTTCATAATTTTCTTCATCTAATAAATTGAAAAATTCTAAATTAGAATAAAGTTCCTTAACTTTATTTATATTAGTTACATGAAACTTAACATCTTTTGAAGCGTAAACAGAAACTATAGCACTATTTTTATTTTCAGGTTTAGATAACACTTCAAAATATGCTAAATTAGACATCATAAACACCATTTTTTCTTTAAGTCTATAAGTTTTTCTTGAAATTTCTCCACTTGGAACTAGTTTATATGACATATCTGAATTTAATAAATCAGAAAGTCTTCCCTCTGGAATTAAACCAGGTGTATCTATTATTTCTAATTTAAATTCCTTAGTATTTTTAATATTCTTAATTATTTTTTTTGTAGTACCAGAAAACTTAGATACTGTAGAAGAATTCTTATCTAATAATAAATTTATTATACGTGATTTTCCTACATTTGATACACCCATTACAGCTATTTTTATTTTACTATCTAATTTCTTTTTCAATATATTTTTTGCTATATATTGTATTTTTCTAAATATTCCATTTACTCCATATTTTTTTTCTGCAGAAACAAAAGCTATATCTGATGGGAAAAAATTATTTTCAGTAAAATAATAATTTATCCATTTTGAAACTTCTGATACATGTATGTATGAAGGTAAAAGATCAATTTTATTTACTAAAGCTAAAATAGTTTTATTTTCCAATAAATCTATTATTTCATTTGTAAATGAAGATTCAAAATCTATAATATCAAATATAGGTATAACTATATCTGCTGCAGAAATTGCTTTTGTAACTTCCAATCTATATACATCATTATCTTCTTCTTTTTCTAAATTTTCACCATAATGTTTTAATCTAAAGCATCTTTTACAAATAATATTATCTCTAGTTTCTAAAACACTTTTAGGTATGTAGCCCGGTATATCTGGATTACTATATTGTAATTTTTCACCACAACCTATACATTTTTTTTCTTTCATATCTCTCCTATTTAATTGCAAAAGGGTGACTTTTCATATATACATCCTTAAGCATATTTTTACTTATATGCGTATAAAACTGTGTAGTTGCTATACTACTATGTCCTAAAAGTTCTTGAACATATCTAATATCAACTCCGTTATTTAATAACTCAGTTGCAAAACTATGTCTAAAAACATGAGGAGTTACTTCTTTATTAATTTCTGCCTTAAGTGCGTAATTAGATATTAATCTTCTTAAAGATCTTGAATCTAATTTATCTCCATTTTTATTAACAAATATTACATCTTTATTTACATTTTTATACACTATTTTCTTTTTTGATATATATTCTAATAAATATTTTTTTGCATTTTCACTAAAAAAAGTTATCCTTTCTTTATTACCTTTACCAATAACTCTTAATTCTCTTTCATTAAAGTTTATCATAGATTCACTTAAATCTAATAACTCCATAGAACGAATACCACTTGAATAAAGTAATTCTATCATAGCTCTATCTCTTAAACCTGTAATTTTTTCTATATCTATAACAGAACGTATTTTATCTACATCTAATTTAGTCAAATAATTTGGTAATACTTTAGTAAATTTAGGTGTATTTATATAAATGGTTTTATTTTCTGAAATATAGTCATTTTCTAATAAATATTTATAAAAGGTTCTAATAGCTGATAATTTCCTGTTAATACTTCTTTTATTAACTTTAAGATCCATATTAAGATATGCAATAAAAGACCTAAAACTCATAACTTCAACCTTATTAAAATCGTCTATTCCCTCATTATTTTCTAAATAATCTATAAATTGTTCTATATCTTTTCTATATGATTTAACTGTATTATAGCTTTTATTTAAAACCACTTCTTGATAATAAATAAACTTATTTAATATATTATTCATTTCAATCATTTACTTTCTTTAGGTATTTTTTTTATATTTTTGCATTCTGGATAACCACTACAAGCTAAAAACTTACCATATCTACCAGTTTTTATAGTAAATTCCTTACCACACTTTTCACAAACTCCAACTTCTTCTAATATCTTACTATTAATATCAACTATACTTTTTAATTCATCCACTAAAAGCATAACACCATTTTCTACTTTTATTTGTCCTTTTTTTATTTTAGTTTTAATTTCTTTACTTAAAGCCTGTCTAATATTATCATTTTTATAATCCTCACTTTCAAGATAAGGACCATACTTACCATCTTTTAAATACATTAATTTATTATTTTCTGTATACACATCAGTTATTTGACCTTTTTTAGAATTAAGTAATGAAATAACTTTATCATTTATTTCCAAATAATTATCTTTTATATCATTAGTATCTATATCTATACCTTTAATAGATATTTTATCTTTAGGATCAAATTCACAAACTAAATATTTCCCAAAATTTCCACTTTTTAATAACATTCTACCATCTTGATTAGTACACTTAACATCAGTATATATAACAGTATTTTTAAATTCATTAACCTTTTGCTTGTATACATTCATTTCTTTTTCAAGAACCTTATAAAAATCACGTAATAAATCTACCCAGTTTAATTTCCCATTTGCAACTTCATCTAAATTATTTTCCATAGTTGCTGTAAATTTTACATTCATTACATCTTTAAAATTATCTTCTAATTCATTTTTTACTTCTTTACCAAAAGATGTCGGAACTAATCTTTTTTCAATAACATCAACATAATTTTTAGATTTTATAGCCTCAATAATACTAGCATAAGTAGATGGTCTTCCTATACCCAAAGATTCTAATTTCTTAATAAGAGAAGCTTCATTAAATCTACTTTGAGCCTTAGTTTCTGATTCAGTAGGTATTAATTCATCTATCTTATATTTATTATTTAATACAAGATTAGGAAAATCTAATGTTTGTATCATATCATCACTTTTATATAATTTATAATATCCATCAAAAATAATTTTATTTATTGATCCTTTAAATACATAATTTTTATATTCTCCAACTATTTTTAATTGATCATATTTTACATTAGCTAGCTGAGAAATTAAAAATCTTTCCCATATTAATTTATATAATTTATATTCTTCATTAGATAATCTACTTTTCATATATTCAGGAGTTAACTCAATATATGTAGGTCTTATACCTTCATGTGCATCTTGCATATTCTTATTTTTTGAATATTTTCTATATGTACCAACATATTCTTTTCCATAATTTTTAATTATATATTCTCTTGCACTTTGCTTTGCTTCATCAGAAACACGAGTAGAGTCTGTTCTCATATATGTAATTAAACCTTTAATTTCACCATCTATATTAGTACCTTCATAAAGTTTTTGAGCAAGTCTCATAGTTTTAGTAGCATTATACCCTAAATTAGAAGATGCTGATTGCTGCAATGTACTAGTTTTATATATTGCAGGCGGACTTTGAGTTTTATTTGAAATATTTAACTCAGTTATTTTAACTTCAGCTTCTTTTAAATCAAAACACGCTTTATCATATATTACTTTATTTTTTATCTTATCTGCTTTTTCACCTGATATTTCTGATAGTGATAATTTAATTTTTTCATTGATTAAAATATCAATTTGATAGTATTTTTCAGGCTTAAAATTAAGTATTTCATTTTCTAAATCACAAATTAATTTAAGTGCAACAGATTGCACTCTTCCAGCAGATGCACTTCTACCAACAACTGGCCAAATTAATGGTGATATCTTATATCCAACAATTCTATCTAATATTCTTCTTGCTTGTTGAGAATTTACTAAGTCTAAATTTATATCTCTAGGATTTCTAACAGCATTTGATATAGCCGTTTTAGTAATCTCATTAAATTCTATTCTTTTTACTTTTTCTCCTAAATTAATATAGTTAGATATATGCCATGCTATAGCTTCTCCTTCTCTATCTGGATCGGAAGCTAGAAAAACTTTATTTGCTTTAGAACCTTTTGTTTTAAGTTCTTCTAATATAGTTTTTCTATCTTTTATAACTCTATATTCTGGTTTAAAATCATTTTCTATATCAATACCTATCTTAGTCTTAGGTAAATCAATAACATGACCAACAGAAGCTATGACATCATAATTAGAACCTAAAATACTTTTTATAGTCTTAGCCTTTGATGGAGACTCCACTATTACTAAATTCCTAGCCATCTATATCCTCCTCAAATATCTCTATATCATTACTATCTCCTATTGCTATTGCATAATTATTTTTCAATAAATAATTACATCCAGAAAAATTTTTACCAAAACCTCCAGTAACATATATTTTCCTATCTATATCTATATTAATATTAGCACTTAACATAGCTCTAGTATAAACTTTACTTTCAGGTATATATATACTATTTGAAACACAAGAAATTAACATATTAGTCAAAAAATATGCTTGTTTTAAATCTTTAACATTCAACATCAATGATAAATATAAATCATCACAATTTTCTTCAAAGTCTTCTATACTTTTAGTTACACGTATACAAGGCCTATTAATAATTGAATAAACAAGAATATCAGATTCAGTAATATTATTTATAGCAATAACCAAATTTTTACTCAAAGAATTAAATATACTTTTCAAATTATTTTTTGTTAAACTGAGTAATTTATTGTTATAGTTTAATCCTAAAATTTTTCTATTAAGTAAGTCATAATTTCCTTTATAAAATATATATGGTATTTTATATTTAGATTCTTTAATATTTTTAGGAAATCTTTTATCATTACAATATACTAAACCTATATTTTTATCACCTATATACTTTAATATTTTATCATCCTTACCTAAAGACTCTTTAACATTTAACAATAGTTCTAAATTACAATTTTCCTTTTTTAAATTTTCATAGCAATTATAGATATCACCAAACCTATCTATTAAATCATAAACTAGGTTTGGTGATATTTTTTGACTCAAACTAATCCACCCCATATTTTTTATAATTCTTGTAAAGCAGTATTTACATTAGAATTTTTTCCCCCTTTTTCTAAATACATTCTCAAATATTTTGCTGCATTTGAATTATCTTTATTTGCTCTATATGCAAGTCCAAGACCAAGTATAGCATCTAAATTACCTGGTTCAGCACTTATAACCCTTTTATATTGACTTATAGAAATATCATATCTACCAGTTAGTCTAGCAGCTAAAGCTCCTATGTACATATTTCTAGAATCACGAGATTTTTGAGATAATTTCATAGCTCTTTCATATAGACCACTTTTCATATATATTTTCAATAAAGAATTGATATTATCTTGATTTTTAGATGCTAAAACCTCTGATTCCAATCTATCAAATTCCTTATATCTACTTGCATCATTTAATTCATCACCAGGATAAGCTACTGTTCCATCAGAAATTGTCTCTAATTCTTCTCCTTCTGTGGCTTCATCAGTCTCAAAATTAGGCTCTCCATTATTATTAACTACATTATTACTATTAACTTCTTTTTTAGCTTCGCTTTTTATTTTTTCTTCAATTTTTGCTAATAAATTTTGTAACGCTTTTTTATCTTCATCTGATATATTAGTTTTTTGCAAAGCTCGTCCTTTATCTAAAGCTTCTTGAAATTTACCTTGTTGTAATAAAAGATCCATAGATTGTAATTCATCTAAAAAATCTCCACGCATTAAAAATGGTAAAAATAGAAGTAAAAATACAAATTTTTTAATTTTTTTCATAAAACCTCCACTAATACTCTAAGCTTTTAGCTGTTCTTGGGAAAGGTATTACATCTCTAATATTAGCCATCCCTGTTATATACATTAACATTCTTTCAAATCCTAATCCATATCCTGAATGTGGGAATGAACCAAATCTTCTTAAATCTGTATACCATTTATATGAATCTCTATCTAATCCTTTTTCGTCCATTATACTAGTTAATTTATCATAATCATCTTCTCTTTGACTTCCACCAACTATTTCTCCTATTCCTGGTGCTAATAAATCCATAGCTCTTACAGTTTTACCATCTTCATTAAGTTTCATATAGAAAGCTTTAATATCTTTAGGATAATCTGTTAAGAATACTGGTTTTTTAAATACTTCTTCTGCTAAATATCTCTCATGTTCCGTCTTTAAGTCCATACCCCATTCAACTGGTACATCAAATTGTTTTTTTGAATTTTTTAATATCTCAACTGCTTCAGTATATGTAACACGAGCAAATTCATTATCTAAAACATTTTGCAGTTTATCTAATAAACCTTTTTCTATAAATGTATCAAAGAACTCCATTTCTTCTTTTGCATTTTCTAAAACATATTT
The DNA here is from genome assembly GCA_963539215.1 of uncultured Streptobacillus sp. GTDB lineage: Bacteria > Fusobacteriota > Fusobacteriia > Fusobacteriales > Leptotrichiaceae > CAURNT01. Next base: position 36,856 of record CAUTJT010000002.1, read on the forward strand.
TATTATATATTTAATCATATTTTCTGCAACATCCATATTTGCTTCAAGATCTGCAAATGCCATTTCAGGCTCTATCATCCAAAATTCAGCAGCATGTCTTGTTGTAAATGATTCTTCTGCTCTAAATGTAGGTCCAAAAGTATATGTATTATGGAATGCTGATGTAAAAGTTTCAACATGAAGTTGACCTGTAACTGTTAAAAATGCAGGTTTTTCAAAGAAATCTTTCTTATAATCTATTTTCCCTTCATCATTTTTGGGTACATTAGCTAAATCTAATGTTGTAACTTGGAACATTTCTCCTGCTCCTTCAGCATCTATTCCTGTAAATAAAGGAGTTTGAACATATACGAAATTTTGTTCCATAAAGAATTTATGTATAGCATATGCTAATAAAGATCTAACTCTAAATACTGCATTAAAAGTATTTGTTCTTGGTCTTAAATGGGCAATAGTTCTTAAAAAATCAAAACCATGTCTCTTATTTTGTAAAGGATTTTCTGTACTCGCCTTATCATATATTGATATTTTTTTAGCCTTTATTTCAAAACTTTGACCTTTAGCAGGGGAAGATACAACTTCTCCTATAACTTTTATTGATGAGTATATAGTTAATTTTGATACCTCTTCAAAATTTTCTAAACTTTCATCAAATACTACTTGCATCCCTTTGAAAAAAGTACCATCATTAAACTCTATAAATCCAAAACTCTTTTGATCTCTTATTTTTTTTACCCAACCATCTAATTCTACTTCCTTACCTAGATAGTTTTCCGTATTTATTTGTAATTCTCTTAATTTCATAATTTATTGTATGATATACATACTCTCCTTTCTAAAATTATAATATAATTATACACATTTATAGCTATAATTTCAAGTTTATTTAATACTTCTAGCCATTTCTAAGAAAGGTATTAGTATATCAAAAAACTTATCTATTTCTTCAAATGTATTCTCACTTGAAAAACTTACTCTTATGCTACTATTTATACTTTCTTGACTAAGTGCTATTGCTTTAAGTATCTTACTATCCCCTTTATTTCCAGAACAAGCAGATCCGGTAGATACATATATATCATTTGTTGATAAATAATTAAGTATAACTTCCGCTCTAACACCTTTAAAAGAGTTGTTAATTATTGAAGGTGATGAATTTTCTGGTGTATTAACATCTACATTTTCAATTTTACTTAATTTTGATAAATAGTATTCTTTTAATTTTTTCATTTTTTCTATTTCTTCTTTATTATATAAACTAATAGCTTTTAAAAAACCACACACTAATTCATTAGGAAAAGTTCTATGGACTAATCCGTTTGAATTATTTTCGCCATATATTTGTTCCTTATATTTAACATCTTTTGATATATATAAAGCTCCTATACCTTTTGGACCACCTATTTTATGTGAACTAATACTAAGCAAATCAACTTTAATTTTAGAAAAATCAACATCTACATGATTTAAGCCTTGTACAAAATCTATGTGTAAATAGGTTTTTTTATTTTTCTCCTTAACGATATCACCTATACATTTCATATCTTGTATAGTTCCTAATTCATTATTTACCCCTATAATTGATACTAGTATAGTATCTTCTCTTATGGCATTTTTGAAATATTCAATATCTATATTTCCATATCTATCAACAGGTATATATTCTAAATCATATCCCTCACTAGCTAATTCTTTAGCGCATATATCTACACTAGCATGTTCTATACTAGATATTAGAAAATGTCCTTTTTTATGTTTTCTAATAACACTTGTTAAAGCTATATTATTAGCTTCTCCACCACCTGTAGTAAAAACAAAATTTTTAAAATCAAGTCCTAGTCTTTCTTTTAAAATCTTTTTCTTTTCTTCTAAATACTTACTAAATTTTAAAGATAAGTTATAATTTGCATCAAGATTTATAAAATATTCATCCATAATTTTAATCATTTCATCTTTTACTTCTTTTCTAACTTTAGTGGTAGCAGCATTATCAAAATATATCATATAACCTCCTTAAGTAAAATAAGAGTAGAAGATCTACTCTTATCTAAATATTTTATAATCTATATTACTAAATATATTATCTCTATTTTCAATTTCAGATAACCATTCTTCATCTATACTATTATTTTTTATATCTTCATATAATTTAAACAATCTATAACTATGATCGCTAACTTTTTTTTGTGCATATCCAACCATAGTTTTTGTATACATTATAAATGGCCAACAAGAAGTTTGAGCCAATAATAATTCTCTACTTGCTTGATTTAAAGCTCTAATTAAAAGAGTATCTTCTGTTTCAATTTTAGATATTTCTATCATTTTTTCAGCTGCCTTATGTAAATGTCTATAAATATAGTCATTTGAACCATCTACCCATACATCAAAGTAGCCATTAGCACCCCAACTTGACATACTTAAATCAACAATTTGATTAACTTTATATATATCTAAATACTTAGAAGGTGTAATACTTCCAAAATTGCTATCTTTAATTGCTCTGAATATATATTCCAAGAATATTGGACCTTCATACCACCAATGTCCATAAAGCTCTGCATCATAAGGAGATAGTATTATAGGTTTTCTATATTTCATTTTACTTGATAAATATTCAAGTTGTTTACTTCTATTAAACACAAAATTATAAGCATGATCTATTGCTTTATTTCTTGCTACATCTGGATCATAAACTTTTTTATAAGTCCCATTTTTATCAGTAATTGCATGATATTTTATACCCATATTACGTCTTACACCATCACTATGTAAATATGGTTTAACATAATCATAATCTAATTCATAAGCAGCATCTTTATGAAATTCTCTATAATCACCATCACCTGGATAACCAACTTCTGATGACCACACTTGCTCTGAAGATTCTAAATCTCTAGCAAAAGCTGCTATACCATTTTTAGTATACACTGATGAATATACTCCATATATTGGCCTTGGGTTTGAATTTAATATACCGTGTGCATCAACTAAGAAATATCTAATTCCTTCTTCTTTTAAATATGAATCTTGACCGTTATAATATGCGCACTCTGCAAGCCAAATACCTTTAGGTTCTCTTCCAAAATGTTTCATGTAATCAAGTTTAGCCATTCTTACTTGTGCACGAACAGCATTAGGTATATCTTTCATCATAGGTAACATACCATGTGTTGCTGTAACTGGTATTATTTCTAAATTACCTAAATCTTGATAATATCTAAATCTTCCTAATAAATTACCTGAATATCTAGTATAATATTCTTTACTTCCATTATATAATTTATAATTATGAAGAGCTACCTTATGCATATCAGGATATTCTTTTAATCTATTTAGTTCTAATTGGCAAAATTCTATCATTTTATCTAAATGTTTAATATATCTATTTTGTAATAAAGGATCATTTAACATATTAGCTAATGTACCTGATATAGTCATAGTAATATTAAAATCTACTTTATCATTTTTTAAATTATCAAACATTTTCAAGATAGGAATGTATGTTTCTGTAATAGCTTCATACAACCAATCTTCTTCTAAAAATTCTTCATATTCTGGGTGTCTTACATAAGGTAAATGAGCATGTAAAACAATGCTTAAAAATCCAGACATATAGCCTCCTATCTCATCATTATAATGGCATCACTTCCATCTAAATAATATTTCTTCCTTTTGGATATAACTTTAAATCCATTTTTTATATATAGATTTATTGCATTCGTATTTTTTTCAGAGACTTCTAACAATATTTTTCTTTCATCATTTAATCTATTTAGTAATTTAGTTGCTATACCTCTACTTCTAAACTTTTCATCGACAGCAATCTCAAAAATATCCAAACTATCTACGCTATCATAAGTAATCAAATAACCTGCAAAAATATTTTCAAAATACTCTTCATATATATTATACCTTGAATCTTTATAAAATGTATAAAAATCTTCAATACTTTTAACATCTAAAAAATTTTCATTATGAATTTTAAGCATTAAATGTAAATTCTCGTCATTCATTTTCTATGAAACCTGCCCTATTTAAAGGATACCATCTAAGCAATAATCTTCCATAAATTCTACTTTTTTTAACATATCCAAAGAATCTTGAATCATTACTATTTGTTGTATTATCTCCCATAGCCATATAATAATCATCACTTAAAGTAATTTCTTCATTATTTAATAATTTTTCCATTTTATCTTTACTATATTTAAAATCAAGTATAGGTAATATAAATCTATTATTTGAATCAGTTAATATATATGTAAATCTTTTCCCATTAAGATTAGATTTTGCAAGTTTTGATACTTGCTCTGGTGTTTGTACATTAAATAAACCAAATATATCCTTATATAATTCTTCTGATATTCCCATTCCTAAAAAATCTTGACTAGTCAATAAATTAAATTGATTAGCATTTTCATCATACATAACTATATTTTTTAATTTAACCTTATCTCCACGTTTTGGTATGTATATTTCTGGATTAGAAAATAATTTTAATAAACCGTCCACAGTATATTTTCTACCTAAATTTGAATCTTGTGAATTTAGATATAATGTTCCAGAATTTTCATCTATTCTTAAACTATCACCAAAAGAACCAGTAATTCTTTTAGTATACATAGTCTTATTATCTAAAGGTTCTCTAAATGCTATAATATCTCCCACTTTAGGATTTTTAAATTTATAAACTATATTATTAGCGAATATTCTATCACCAACAAGTATAGTTGTTTCCATAGAACCTGTAGGTATCACATAATTTCCTAGGTAATAACCTTGTATAACTATTACAAGAATAATAACATAAATTGTATTAAAATATCTTCTAAATGAAATATTTTTATCATTTTTAGAATTAAATATTATATATATTAAGTTATAAATTATAGAAAGCATAATTAAATAATTAAAATAAGTATCATCTATACCTATCATAGATCTTCCAAAAATTAATATAACTGTATCAAATATCAAAAGACCAGTTAAATAATTTTTCTTTATATATATAGCTAAAAAAATAATAAAATTAATTATAACCGTAAATAACATTACTTTATTTTTAACAGGTAATATCTCATCATAACTAAAATTTATTTTCAAAGTTAATATAAAAATATTTAATAAAAATAAAGCATTTAGAATGTATAAAACTCTATCATTTAAAGAAATTTTATTAATTTTTAATCTTTCTACAAAAAAATCCGAAAATTTATCTATATATGATACTACTAATTTTTCTTTAAACAAATATGATATAAACATAAATCCAGTTATTAAATAAAATAAAATATATATTAAAGTGTTCATAAGCTCCTCCTATATAACTTTAAAAAAAAGAGGTGTCAATTCTAACACCTTTTATTACAGTGAAACCCTTATATAAAAGGTGATTCCACTAATTAGTTTGAAAATAAAATTTTAGAAAGTCTAGCACTTAAATTATCTTTATTTTCAAGTAATATTTTTTTAACTTGATCTTCATTTTTACCTTTTAATGTTTTCATAGCTTTTGTGCTTACTCTAACCTTAACTTCTTTACCATCAAGTGATAATTTCATTGTTTGTAAGTTAGGTCTCCAGATTCTCTTAGTTGCTCTGTGAGAGTGGCTCACTAAATTTCCGTGTCCTACTTTTTTTCCAAATACTTCACATACTTGCATTACTTACACCTCCTATTACATTTCTAGATTTCCATTATATCATAATTATATTTATTATTCAAGTGATAATTTGTACAAATTTTTAAATATATTTTCTTCATAAGTATTTTTAGGATAATATAAAACATCATCAGCATTTTCACCAAATAAAAGATAAGCTGCAAATTGATTAGCTTCCTTCTCGTATACACTATCAAAATTAAGAAAACTATCTTTAATATCAACTAAATCATCATGATCTTTTGAATGCAAAAAATAATGCCCTAATTCATGAGCAAGTATCATATTAATCATAAAATCACTCATATTTTCATTTATTGCTATAAATTTTTTACCTAATACATCTCTGAAAAAACCTTTTATTTCTCCCAAATCTCTATACATTACTGTTATTTTATTTTTTTTAGCTAAATCTTTAGGATTTCTTGTTTTATAAGTATCTACTATTAGAGAAACCTTTTCTTTAATAGTTTCTCTCATCATTTTTACCTGTTTTAGTTTCAAAATACATTTCTGATATAACTGCAAATAATTTTTCTTTATCCTCCTCAGATATAGATTCATTATTAAAAAATAAGGCACTTTTATTTAAAACATCATCATACTCTGATTTTTCTTCAATATTTGCTCCAGCTAAATTTAATATATTTATTTTATCTAATAAATATATTTCACATAATGCTGAAAGAACCTTTATAGGAACTTTAGTATTATCATCATCCTCAACTCTCTTAATATTTGTATGAGCGTAATTTATACCTTTTTCCTTTAGTTTACTTTCAACATCTCTCAACGAAAGTTTTTTTCTCTCTCTATTTTTTTTTAAAGTTGCACCTAATTTCATATTTGCCTCCAATTATATATATTCTAAAGTATATCACAGCAGTAATAAAAATGCAACAAAAAAAATTTTTGTAATTTTTTTCTTACAAAACTGTTGCATTTTAATTACAAATATGTTAATATAAGTTATAAAAAAATTACAGGAGTGATTTACATGAGAGAATTATTGAAAGATTTAGAAAAAATAGACATTTATCAAACTTTAAAAGAAATATTAACTTCAACTATAGTAATAAATTTATTTTTATTAATATTAGACTTCGGAAATTTAGGTTTTAATATTTTCTTCTTATTTTCTTTAATAATACAATTATACGTATATTATATAAATTTTTAGAAAAAATGGCTTTTCAGCCATTTTTATTTTAAATATTCTATTAAAACTTTTTTTAATCTTATAAATTCTTCTGAAGTTGTACTTCTTTCATCTAAATTTACATCTAAAATATTTGTTATTTTAGCTTCCTTCCCTTTTTTAGCTAAAACATATATTTTATCTGATAAAAGTAGAGTTTCATCTATATCATGAGTAATAAGAAGTGTTGTAAGATTTAATTCCTTTCTAACAGACATATACCAATCATGCATAGCATATCTTGTTATTTGGTCTAGTGCCGAAAAAGGTTCATCAAGTAAAACCATATCACTAGAAAAGAAATATGTTCTCAAAAATGCTACTCTTTGTCTTTGTCCACCAGATAATTCTTTAGGGTATTTATCTTTTAATTCTCTTAAACCAAATATATCTAATTTAGAATCTATTAAAGCTAAAGCTTCTTTTTTATTTACCTTTTTTATTATTAAAGGAAGCATTACATTTTCAGTAACAGTTTTAAAAGACAGTAGTAAATCTTTTTGTAGCATATATCCAACTTTTCCATTTATTCCCGTAACATCTTCACCATTAAGAAATATTTTACCAGAATCCGGCTTAATCAATCCAGATATAGCATTAAAAATCGTTGTCTTTCCACTTCCAGATTTTCCTATTATACTAACCATTTCTCCAGGTTTTACCTTTATGTTTAAGTGTTCTATAAGAAAATCATCACCATAACTAATTTTCAAATCTTCAACAATAAGCTTATTTATTGAATTCATTAGTGAATCCATATCCTTTTTCTATTTCCTTATCTATAACTTTTGCATTATACAACCATTGATAGAAACTATCCCATCTATTTTGATCTATTATTCCCCAAGCTTTATCTCCATCAACATATTGATTATTTATCCACTTTTGAGAAGCAAGAACAAAATCTCTTTTTTCTTTTAATTCAGGAGAATTTTTTATTAAAATATCTGTAGCTTCCTCAGCATTATCAATAGCAAACATATATCCTTTTTTAAGTGCTGATACGAATTTTTCTGTAATTTCAGGATTGTTTTTTATAAAATCATTATTCCCTATTATAACAGGTGTATAATAATCAAGTTCTGGAGAAATTTTAGCTTCTAAGAAATTAGTTTTAATTCCTTCAGTTTCAAGAGCTATACCATCCCAAGCATAAAATATCCATGCTGCATCAGTATTAGTTTTAAGAGCAGAAACTACATCCCAAGAATATGGAATTACGTTTACTTTAGAAAAATCTGCTCCTTCTTTAGCCATTAAATACTTAAGCATACCTTGTTCTATAGGAGAATCCCAAGTACCATAAGTTTTACCTTCTAAATCTTTAAAACTAGTTACATTCTTATCTTTTAAAGATATCAAACCTGAAGTATTATGTTGTAATATAGTAGCTAAAACTGTCACCGGTAATTTTTCATCTTTTGAAAAATATGTTCCAAGTTCATCTTGAAAACTTATACCAAATTGTGATTTACCAGAACCAATAAGTTGAGTTGTACTTCCTTCAGGTGCAGGTAATATTTCTACATCTAAACCATTTTCTTCAAAATAACCTTTTTCCTTAGCTACAAATATACCTGTATGATTAGTATTAGGTGTCCAATCTAAAACTATTTGTACCTTAGTCAACTTCCCTTCTTCCTTCTTTACTTCTTCTTTACCACAACCTATTAAAGTCATTGCAGTCATCATAACAAAAATTAAAAACTTTTTCATTTTTCCTCCCATTTTACTATATATTTCTCAAAAAGTTTAACTAAATTTATAAACAACAAACTAAGTATAGATATTAATATTATACTTGCAAACATTTTATCAAATAAGAAACCTCTTTTAACTCTTATCATATATACTCCTAATCCATTAAAAGCTCCAAGCCATTCAGCCACAACAGCTGCTATTATTGAATAAGAAACAGAAATTCTTAATCCTGAGAAAAAATAAGGTAAACTACTAGGAAGTTTAACATGTATATATTCTTGAAATTTTGTTGCTCCCATTGATTTTAGTAATATCAAACTATCTTTTTCTACTGATCTATATCCTTCTAAAAGTGCTATAGTTATAGGAAAAAATGTTGTCATAACTATAAGTATAATTTTTGATGATACTCCATATCCAAACCATAAAACTAGAAGTGGTGCTATAGCAACCGTTGGTATAGTTTGTGTTATAACTATTATTGGCATAATAGATTCATATACATATTCAAATTTATCCATAAGTATAGACAAAATAAAAGCAAGCACTACACCTATAACCAATCCCACAATAGATTCATATATAGTATACTTTGTATTATCCATTAATATCAAAAAATCATTTTTAAATGCAAAAAATATATCACTTGGAGAAGGCAATAAAAACTTAGGTATTATTTTTAAATCTGATACTATCTCCCAAAGTATTAATAATACTATTATAGCGTTATATTTTTTCAAAAATTTAACCATTAAAAAAACTTCCTTTCTGTAAGGAAGTTTATTCATACCAAAAAAACATCCCTACGTCAGCATTACCTGAATCAGGTTATCGGGTATAATCTCAGCAAAATGCACCCCGTGTTCTATTATTTATTCTTTTTTATTATACTATTAAATTCATATCTAATATTAAATTCTTTTATAAATTCAAGGAACTTACTTATCCAAGGTTTACTCTCATTTTCTTTTAACAGAGCAATTTGGAATTTATCTTCTGATATATCAAATTCATGTACTAAACTTAACTTATTGTCTCTAATTTCTTCATAAACACAATAATAAGGTAATACACTAATTCCCATACCATTCATTACAAGATTTTTAGTAGTTTCATTACTACCATTAACTATTAATTTATTCTCAAATACATGATCTATAATTTCTTCAAATTTTTCTATGTACTTAAGCGCCAATGGAGAATCTTTTTTTAATATACTCATTTCTTTTATGACTTCTAAATCTGTTACATTAGGTGGAGCAACTACAACAAATGGATAAACATCAGTTTGAAGCATTTTTATTTCTCTTTCATCAAAGATTTCTTCTTCCATTAAAGCTACGTCTATAACACCATCTTTAATATATTTAATTAAAGATGAAGAATTTTTAATATATATTTCAAATTCAACTTCTTTATTTCTTTTACTATACTCACTAACTATCTTAGGTAAAACAGGCTCACCTATATTATGTGTAGCACCTATAACAATTTTAGTTTTATTTTCTTTAATAATCTTAAACATTTCATTTTCCATACGAGATATTCTATTAAATACCTGTTGTGCTAATCTATATAGCTCTTTACCCGCAAAAGTTAACTTAAAGTTTTTAGAATCTCTTTCTATTAACGTAACTCCTAAAGTTGTTTCCAATTTTTTTATTTGTATTGACACTGCAGATTGGCTTATAAAGAGCTTTTTAGCTGCTTTAGTAAAGCTTTTTTCATTACAAGTCTCATAAAAAATTTTTAAATGATGTATTTCCATGACACTCCTTTACAGATTTTAAGATATATAAATTATATATTAAATTTTATTGAAAATCAATACTACAAAAATAATTTAATATATACAATATTACTATCTATTTTCAATTTCATTTTCAAATTTTTTCAATTCAATATACGCTTCATTAGAAATAGGTAATATACATATTATATTAATAACTGTAACAATTCCAAGTCCAAAATCAGCAAGTGACCAAACAAAATTATTTACAGTTACTCCCCCTAAATATATCATTACAATTAAAAATATTTGATATAAAGTTATATATATTTTTTTATTTGAAATATAATTTATTGCACTCTTTCCATAATATGCAACTGCAAGTATTGTACTTATACAAAAGAAAAACATTAAAATTATTACAAAAGGTTTAGCTATTATACCTATGTGATATATCATTACATTTTGAAATAACTGCATACCTTGATATTTACTTAAAAGATAATCAGGGGCAAGTAGCACCATAAAAGCTGTTGAACTACACATTATTAATGTATCTACAAACACTCCAAGCAATTGAACTATACCCTGTTTGGCTGGATAATCAATATTAACAGCTCCAGCTGCATAACTAGAATTACCACTACCTGCTTCATTAGAAAAAAGTCCCCTTCTAACACCATTCATTACTATAACTCCAAAAGTCCCACCTAAAAACTCTTTACCACCAAATGCTTGATAAAAAATATTACCAAACATTAAAGGAATATTATTAAAATTCATGATTAAAACATATAGCACACATAAAATATATATAATAGACATAAATGGTACAATCATATTAAGAGAATTAATAATAGAATCTTTATTACTTCTACTAAAAAATAATACATACACCACAATTAATAATGTAAATATTGTTACTAAATATTTTAAATCAAAGTTTAAAAAATTTATTTTATATACGCTCGTCACAGATTCTGTTATACTATTTGACATAACCTGTGTAACTCCAAAATAACATATCAGTGAGGCTATAGCATAAATAGTTCCTAAAAATTTCTTATTTAATCTATTTTTTAAAATATATGGAGTACCTCCAACAAATATACCATTTTGATTTTTCTCTTTATAAACAACTGCTAAAGTTGATTCTACAAAGGCAGTTGCCGAACCAAATAAAGCAACTAACCACATCCAAAATATAGAACCTGGACCACCTATAGAGATGGCTGCAACAACTCCTGCAATATTACCAGCACCTACTCTACAAGCTATACCTAATAAAAAAGCTTCAATAGAAGATACACCTTTATCTTTATTAGAGTTACTAAAAATATATTTAAACTTTTTAAAATTTCTAAACTGTAAAAATTTCATTTTAAAACTAAGATAAATCGCTGAAAATATAAGCATTATTACTAATATGTTTTCTCCCCATAAAAATGAATTAACAGATTCAACTAAATCATATATTATATTCATATTTAACCTCTTTTTTATATATTTAATTTATTTTTATACTCAGTATATCACATGAATAAAAAATTGTAAATATTTTTTTAATTTAACCTTGACTTTTAGCTTAATTTTTTGTAAAATATTATGTAAATACGGATATTCCGCTGTCATTTTTTTATTGATACGAATATTTATGAAGGAAGGATGTGAATTTCTTGAAAGAGAAATTAATAGAATTAGTAGAAAAAGAATATCTTAAAAAAGATTTACCTTCATTTAAATCTGGTGATACAGTTGCTGTTCACTATACAGTTAAAGAAGGAAACAAAACAAGAATCCAAATATTTGAAGGATTAGTTATTAGAGTTACAGGAGGAAGCGTACAAAAAAGTTTCACTGTAAGAAAAATATCTTCTGGAGTAGGTGTTGAAAGAATAATACCAATCAACTCTCCATTAATCGATAAAATCGAAGTTAAGAAGATAGGTAAAGTAAGAAGATCTAAACTTTACTACTTAAGAGGTCTTTCAGGTAAAGCTGCAAGAATTAAAGAAATTAGAAAATAATAAATGGATAGCGTTTGCTATCCATTTTATTTTAACTTACTCCCATATCAAATGCATACGGAACATATTTACCACTCTTAGTTTTTATTGATTTAATAATTTTTTTAACTTCATCGTAATCTTCAAAAGTAAAATCTAATCTAAGTTCATCTAAATTTAAACTATAAACAGTATCTAAATTAGGAATTAAATTCATAGGTTTATTTAAATATAGTTCTATATTGTCTAATTCATTTTTTACTACTTTATATCTATCAAAATGTTCCCCTTGTATTTCTTTATAATCCTTATTTTCTATTGTATGCTCAATATACATAGCTTTCAAATTACCATATATAACAAGTCCTCTACGTAAATTTCTATTAGTAATTAATTTTAATTGCTTATAACTCAATTCAGGAGATAAAAATACTGTATCTATATTAGAAAATTTAGAATAAACATCTATACACATATTATTAAATACATTAAAATTCCAATTCATAGATTGACCTGTTAATCCATCTTCCTCACCTTTAATCAATTGATAAAGATTAGAAACAAGATTACTATTTGAGTTAAGTAGTTTAGAATTTAAGTTTTTTTGTTTAGCAATATCAAATCCTTCCCAATATATTTTATTTATACCCATATCTCTACACGCTCTTTCTTGCTCTTTCGTTCTAACAAGTGCAGAAAATTCAGGAATAATATGTTCTTCAATTTTAGGGTAAGTAAATTCAACTAACTCTCTAGGTTCATTTTTATATGATTCAACTATCATTTCACCCAATTTTTCAGTAAGTTTTCTCTTAATTTTCTTTAACTCACTAAAAGGGAAAAATGCTTCACCATCATAATATATATCACAAAGTTCAACCTTAAAGTCTGTATTTCCTAATTCTGAAATTTTAGATTCTATATCATTTTTAGTTATTTCTTTTTTAGATTTTTCCGTAAGTAGACTACCTTCTATTTCTACCTCTAATCTTTTATTCATATTATTTTTAGTAATAAACTTCATTTTGAGCTTTTCACCTAATTTGGCAAAAAACTCAACATTTATCCCTTTATATACATCTATAATTTTTAATTCTGAATGAATTTTATCATTTAATTCCTTTGAATAATTTTTATATATATACTTAGTACCTTTAGGAACTTTAATTGTAAGTATATCCCCTTTTTTAGCAAAATTAACTTTTTGATTATTTACAACAATTTTATTAATATATTCTCCGTCTATTTTTTCAAAATATTTATTAACAAATTGTATACCATCACCTAAAACTATATCATCTAATAATTTAACCTTATCATTATCTACCATACCTAATAAGTAACCAAAATTAGAGGAATACTTATGATTCATTAATTTATCATCTAAATAAAAATAACCTTTAGAATAACCTCTATTAAACAACTTATAGCTTTGACTTCCACGTGGATTTCCATCAAGTATAGATCTATAGTATGAAACCGTTTCATAAATATATTCTGGTTGCTTTTTTCTACCTTCAACTTTTATTGCATCTATACCTATTTCTCTTAACATGTTTATTTCTTTTTCTTCAAGAAGTTGATCATTAGGTGAAAGAAAATACGAAAGTTTACCTTCCTCATCTTTAAATCTCTTTCTACAAGTATATGCACACATACCCCTATTCCCACTTCTACCACCTATAAAACTTGATACATAACAATTACCAGAATATGATATACACATAGATCCGGAAACAAATACCTCAAGTTCTATATCTGTATTTTCTCTTATCTCTTTTATTTCTTCAAATGATAATTCCCTAGCAAGAACAACTCTTGATAGTCCTAACTCTTTCAAGAAATTAGCTTCTTTGTAATTAGAAACTGTCATTTGTGTGCTACCATGTAAACATAAATTAGGAAAATTAGCTTTCAAAAATTTAATAAGTCCAAAATCTTGAACTATTACAGCATCTACACCATGCTCATATATAGGTTTAAAGTTTTTGTAAACAGATTTAATTTCCATATCTTTCATTATTGTATTTAAAGCAAGTAATACCCTAACTCCTTTTTTATGAGCATAATCTATACCATCTAAAAGATCTTGCATATTAAAATTATCATTATTTCTTCTTGCTCCAAAACCTTTAAGCCCTAAAAACACCTCATTTGCTCCTGCTTTTATGGCCGCATCTAATTTTTCAAAATTACCTGCAGGACCTACTATTTTCATTTTTCCTCCTGAATATAATTTGGTTCTATATGATATATAACCTTTTTAATATTTGAGTATCTAAATTTAATATTTTTCTCAGATATAACAGCTATATCATGAGCTTCTTCAACACTTAAATTACTGTTCATTCTAATATCTGCTATAACATATATATTTTTCCCAACTCTTGTCATGTATACATCATGGATATTTTCTATTCCTTCAACTTTAAGAGTTAATAGTTTAATATTTAACAATAAATTTTCATCTTGAGAATCCATTAATATTAAAGAATTTTCTCTAACTATCCAATATCCTTGTATTATTAAATATATAGTAATAACTATAGATAAAACTGAATCTATAACTGGATTTATATAAATAACTCCTATTATCCCCAAAAGAACAGATGTGGTAAGTATAATATCTAGTTTATAATCTACTATTATGGCATTAATTAAAGGAACTTCAACTTTTTTAGAAACTTTACTTACATATATATATTGTATTATCTTAACAATTATTAAAAATAATAGTATAGTAATCATTATTTTAAATTCTAATTTTCCTATATTTGTAACATTATTTTTAATCAAATTAATAAAACCATTTCTTAAGGTATTTAATGATGAAAATATTATAAGTAAGCCTATTATCAAACTAAATATAGACTCAACTTTTCCATGACCAAAAGGATGATCTTCATCATTTGGTTCTATTTCTATTTTTGCTCCTATAAGCACTAAAACATTATTAATTAAATCTGACAAAGAATTTATACCATCTGCTATTAATGAATTTAACGAAAATACATATCCACAGAATAATTTAATTATAGATAGTAGTATGTTTATAGCTATAGATAATTTATTTATGTGTATAATTGTATGTATATGTTCTATTTCCTCTTTAATATCATTTCTTACATATACTCCGTCAATATCAATAAAATCATTTTTCTCTAAAAAATTATTCAATCTCTTATGATACTTTACATGCACATTATTAAACCCATAATTTAAAGAATCATGTATTGAATAATTTAATAATTTAGAACCATAACCACTATTTCTATAACCTTCTTTAATATAAATATCTATTATCTCTAATTTGTTTTCATTTGCTTTAAAAATTAAATAGCCAAAAATTCTATGTTCAAATGATATTGCATAGTATATACAATTTTCATTATTATATAAATCTTTAAATTCATATAAATCTTCAAATGTAACTTTACTTATTTTCATATATCCTCCATAATAAAAAAAGCTAGAAAATCTAGCATACCGCACACCGACTAGTCGAATAAATTCAACATTTGTTTCTTAATAATAAAACTCAATACTAGCTACCTTATAAACCTAAAAATCTCAATTTAATGCTGCTTCATTCCTGACCTGACATGGTTCACTGAATTTTTACAATACAAGACTAATATCTCAACATTTTAACTATTAAGGCTTAAACACCAAAATTACCCTCAAAGCCGGTATCATCCCTGCTTAAGCGGATTTCAGGTACAAGGACCCGCTACATCCCCGACTTGTACGGTACAAATATTTTAACATTTTTATTTCTTTTTTTCAAGCACAATTTTATCAATTAAATTTTTAATAGAATTTAAGGAATATCTACTTGCTAATCTATCTAAATTAGAGACATATTCATTATATTTTTCTTTATTTGATATAATTTTATTTAATTCTTTTGGTAATTCAGATACTTCATTTAAAACTATTGCTAATTTTTCTTGTTTTAAAAATTCGATATTTTCTTCTTCTTGACCAGCTATATAAAACGGAATAATCATAGGTAATCTTTTAGCTATACATTCTGTTGTTGTAAGTCCACCAGGTTTAGTTACAATAACATCAGAATTATCCATTATTTCAGAGATATTATTAGTATATCCATATATTTTTAAATTTTCTGAAGATATTTTATTTTTATAATCTTTTTCTAATTTTAATTTAAGTTCAACATTAGAACCACATACTACAGTTATTACTATATCTAAATCAAGATCAAGTAATCTTCTAATTGATAATTCCATAGAATCAAGTCCCATTCCACCACCCATTATCAAAAGTCTAAACTTATCACTTTTTACTTTATTTGAATTATAAAATTCTGATCTTATTGGTATACCAAAGATATTAATCTTAGTTTCTTTTATCCCTCTATCTATAAGTGAATTTTTAGTATAATCACTTCCCACAATATATGCATCGGTATCACTATCAACATAAATATTATGTGCTTTAAAATCTGTAACAACTTGTATAAAAGGAATATTTTTATTTTTTATTTGCGATAAAACTAAAGGTATTGAATAAGGATGTGATGATAAAATAACATCTGGTTTAAATTCAATTATCTTATCCATTATACTTTTCTTATTTGAAATAAATAAATTTTTTATTAACTTACTTGTTATTTTCCAGTCTGCAGTATTATATATATTTCTATATAAATTAGGCATTTTATTAGCTAAAAATAAAAAAGATTTATCAAAAAAACTATCAGTCAAACTTTTTTTTACCTTATTAACATTAAATAAATTAACAACTTCAACAACATTTTCATCTTCTAAAAATGATTTAAGATTATTTGCTGCTTGATTATGACCTGTTCCTGTTGTTGCAGAAAATATTAATATTCTCATTTTTCTCCTTTCATAGCAAATAAATATTCTAAAGTGGTTTTATCTATTTTAGTATTAGGCTCTATTCCTAATGATTTTACTATATATCCTTCAAAAAAATAAGTATTTGCATTAATTTTAACACTAGCCATACCATTATCTAAATATTTTATTTCTTTTACCCTATATACTTTTTCTAAATTATCTTCATATATCTTTTCAATTTTTTTTATGAATATATCTAAGTCAAATTTCATAGCTAAATTATATGATAAATCTTTCATTTTATTTTTATCTTCTTCTGAAATTGAATAGTATTCATCAATTTTTTTAGATAATTCTTCTTTTGTATTAAAGAAATATCCATTTTCACCTTCTATAAGTAATTCATCTAAAACAACTCTATCAGAACAAAATAGAACATTTCCACAAGACATTGCTTCAATGAAAGTCAAACCTTGTGTTTCAGAAAGACTTGCAGATACAAAACCATCAGCAAGTGAATAGTATAAAGGAACATCACTATATTCTTTTTTACCTAAAAATATTATGTTATTAGAAACATATTTTTCCTTAAATTCTTCTAATTCTGGACCTAACCCAACTACTAATAATGTGCAATCTTTCTTTTCTATAAACGTATCTAATACTATTTCAAGATTTTTTTCTTTAGCTACTCTTCCTAGGTATATCAGAACTTTTTTATTTTCTAAATTTAATTCTTTTCTTAATTCTTCAACCTTAACTTTATCTACATTTTTAAATTTGTCAAGATCTATACCCGATGGTAAAATTACCATTTCACTATTAACGTTATATTTACTTAAAGTATTATATGTCTTTTTAGAAGGTACTATAACAATATTAGATGGATCACAATACTTCTTAGTTATATATTCAACAAATTTTAATGAAGGTTTATCTAATATTCTTAAATCTAAAAAGTTAAAATAATGTGTATAATCTTCATACATAGTATGATAAGTATAAATTAATGGTAACCTTAAATATCTAGCTATAAATCTGCCAAATAATCCTACTCCATATTCAGTATGAACATGTACTATATCTAAATTTAATTTTTTAATTTTTCTAAAAGCATTAAAATGTAATGGACTTGTTGCAGAATAACCATAAAGATTTTTTAAAATTATTGAAGGTAATTTTATAATATTACCATCACTTTCAATCTTCAAACTATCATTACAAGTTATAACAAAAACCTCATGACCTGCCTTTTCAAGTCCTATTCTTAAATTTTCAACACAAATAGCCACACCATTTGCATGAGGTAAATATGTGTCTGAAAATAATCCTATACGCATGTTATCTCCTATTCCATAAACTCAATATTATCATTTAAAGATTTAATTTTAACTAAAGATTCTACTTTTATACCTTTAGATAAAATCTTATCTATTCCTTCTTGATAACTTTTTTCTATAACTACACCAAGTCCAACAATATTAACTTGTGCTTCTTTTAATATATCTATTAAAGCTAATAAAGAAATACCATCAGCTAAAAAATCATCTATTATCAAGATATTTTCATCTTTTTTCAAATATTCCTTATTTATCATAACATTATATTCTTTGTTTTTGCTAAAAGAATATACAGATTTTCTATAAATATCATCATCAAGATTTTTAGAAGCACTTTTTTTAGCAAATACAACATTAATATCATCAAAATATTGTGCAGTTATAGTTGCTATAGAAATACCAGATGTTTCTATAGTTACTATTTTATCAATTTTTTCTTTTCTAAATAATCTAGAAAATTCTTCTCCTATTTCTTTTAGTAATTTAATATCTAATTGATGATTTAAAAAACTATCTACCTTTAATATATTAGGTTGTTTTATCTTCGCATCCTTAAGTATTCTTTCTTTAAATTTTTTTCTAAATTCTGAACTTAATTCTGCAACTCTAAATTCAGAAAAATTTTCAAAAGAAATTTCTTCACAACCACAAATGATATTTCTACTATTTTTATACTCTTCTTCCAATTTATTTCTTAATTTATCATCCATATTATTACCTTCTATCTCTTATTATTCTTTGTATTTTTAGTATTTTTTTCATTTGCTACTTTATTATTTAAATCATTTACTATTGCATTTACAGTTTTTTCTTTATCTTTTTTAGTTTTTTCATCATTTTTCACATTTTGTTTTATATCTTCTTTAACAGATTGTTTAGCCTTAGTTTTTACTTCAGTACTCTTAGTCTTTACATCTTCTTTTTTAACTTCTGTATTAACTTTTGTTTTTTCTTCTGATTTAATATCTTGTTTAACTTCTGTTTTTTTATCTTGAATATTTTCATCAACTTTTACTTCTTCATTTATTTCTTTATTTTCAACCTTTTCTTCAGATTTTTTTTCTTCTTCTTTAACTTCTACATTAATTTCTTCTTTAACAATTACTTTTTCATTTTCAAAACCTGATTTACGAATTTTAAAATTAGTTGAAAAAAACTGTGTATTTGTTACTGCCATTCTATTTATATACCTAACTCTAATAATAATAAAAATTAAAGAAATTAGAACTAATAAATAGAATAATGTATTAATAAATTTATTATCCCTTCTCATTATATCCCTCCATTTAAAAGTTTTAATAGTATTTCTTTAGAATTCATAGCTGCTATATTAACAAATTCAGCATATTCCATAACCGAATCTGAATTTAAAGAATCAGATATAGATCTTATTATAGCAAATTCAACACCTAAAATATATGCACAATGAGCAACAGCTGCTGATTCCATATCTACAGCTAACGCATCAAACTTTTTACCAATTTTTTCTTTTTCTTCTAAATTAGAAACAAATTTATCTCCAGATAAAATTTTACCATAAAAAATACTATCTTTTTTTAAAATATCTCTTATTTTATTTAATAAATTTTCAGATTTAAAAACTGAATTTTCCATTCTAGGAATTTGTCCTATTTCATATCCAAACTCTGTTGCATCAAACATATATTCAACTAAAGAATCAGCTATAACTATATCCCCTACATTTATATTTTTATTTAAAGAACCAGCAACACCTGAAAATAGTATTTTATTAACATCAAATTCCTTTATTAATAAAGTTGTTATAATAGATGCATTTACCATTCCTATACCAGATTTAACCAAAACTAGATCTTTATCATATATTTTACCTTTATAAAATTTAATATTATTTATATTATATTCACTAATATTATTCATTTCAGATAATATTACAGAAATTTCCTCATCCATAGCCCCTATAATTCCAATCATAATTCCTCCTAAAATAAGTTTCCTTTAGTATATATTAACATTTTTTTTTTAAAATTTGAATAAAAAATAAGTTTTTTTAACTACTAATCTTATAAAGTAGCAATTTATATATAAAGTTTATTTCTAATATGCTTATTTACATAATCTTTTACAATATCAATGGAAACAACTATTAATCCTTTAAGCTCTAATTCTCTTACTAAATCTAAATTTAATTACATTTTATCTCCTTAAAGTAAAAAAAGGTATAACTAGTATACCTTTTCTTACTTTTCATTAATTAACAAAAAACGGTGGGTCTGCCATTTCCCACATCTCCTACCTTTTACAAGGGGCGATAGTGACACATTCTCTATCCTCATCTTTATTATATCTTATTATTTTTTAAAATTCAATATATTTCTTAAAGAATCAGATATAGACCTTATTATAGCAAATTCAACACCTAAAATATATGCACAATGAGCAACAGCTGCTGATTCCATATCTACAGCTAACGCATCAAACTTTTTACCAATTTTTTCTTTTTCTTCTAAATTAGAAACAAATTTATCTCCAGATAAAATTTTACCATAAAAAATACTATCTTTTTTTAAAATATCTCTTATTTTATTTAATAAATTTTCAGATTTAAAAACTTAATTTTCCATTCTAGGAATTTGTCTTATTTCATATCCAAACTCTGTTGCATTAAACATATATTCAACTAAAGAATCAGCTACAACTATATCCCCTAGATTTATATTTTTATTTAAAGAACCAGCAACACCTGAAAATAGTATTTTTCTAAATCTAAATTTAATTGCATTTTATCTCCTTAAAATAAAAAAAGGTATAACTAGTATACCTTTTCTTACTTTTCATTAATTAACAAAAAACGGTGGGTCTGCCTTTTCCCACATCTCCATACCTTTTTTAAAAGGGGCGATAGCGGCACATTCTCTATCCTCATTTTTATTATACCTTATTTTTTTTAAAATTCAATATATTATTTATATTTTTCATCATCTTAATATTTATTCTTACTATAAATATCAATAGAATTTCTTATTATTTTCTCAAAATTTTCTTTTATAATATCAATATTTACTTACTTTATATGTTCTACTCTTTCATCACTCAAAATAATAGTATCTGTTTCAAGTTTCCATATTATCTTTCTTTATTAAATATATAGTAATAATCCAAAAATAAAAATACTCCCCTAAGGGAGTATTTATCAATAAAATATTATTTAATTAATTCTTTTAATGCAGTTGCAACGAATTCAACTTTAGGTCCTACTACTATTTGAGCAGCATTTTTATCTATAATTGAAGTTCCAAATGCACCTGAAGCTTTAACTTTACTTTTATCTATGATATCTGTATTGTTTAATTCAAGTCTTAATCTTGTAGCACAGTTATCAACTGATACTATATTTGCTGGTCCTCCTATAGCCTCAAGTATAACTTCAGCCATAGCAGTAAATTTATCATTTGATTTAATTTCAACTTTAATATCAACTATATCGTCTTCTCTACCAGGTGTTTTTAAATCAAAGTATTTAATTGCACCATAGAATACTACGAAATAAAGAGCCGCAAATACTACACCAACTAAAAGTAATAATAATGGATTATTAGCATTAGGGTTTCTTAAACTTAAAACATAATCTATTAACCCAGCACTAAATGCAAATCCTGCAGTTGTTCCAAGATAAGCAACTACTGTTAATGAAATAGCTGTTAAAAGAGCATGTAAAACATATAATAATGGTGCTGCGAACATGAATGCAAATTCTAATGGTTCAGTAACACCAGTTACGAATGCTGCAACTCCTGCTGCTAACATTAATGAACCTATTTCAGATTTTCTTTCTGGTTTAGCTGTCATATACATAGCAAATCCTGCTGCTGGTAAACCAAACATCATTACTGGGAAGAATCCTGCTTGATACATACCTACATGGTAGCTAGCTTTAACAACTTCAGGTAAGTCAACTAAAGTATTAGCTGGGTCACCCCAGAATCTTCCTATATCATTAATTCCAATTAAGTTAAAGAAGAATATTGAATTTAATGTATGGTGTAATCCTAAAGGTATTAATAATCTGTTGAATAATCCAAATAATCCTGCACCTACTGGTCCAAATTTAGCAAATCCTTCACCAAATTTAGTTAATCCACCAAATATTGATGGCCAAATAAAGAATAATATTCCAGATACTGCAACCATAACAAATGATGTTATAATTGGTACAGCTCTCTTACCACTAAAGAATGCTAAGAAATCTGGTAATTCTGTTTTGTGGAATTTGTTGAATAATTCAGCAGCTATTATCCCTGATAATATCCCTATAAATGGGTTTTCTATTTTAGCAAAAGCAGCTGGAACTTCTTCAGGTGCAACTTGCATAAATTGTGCAACAGCTCCTGTAGATAATAATGTAGTTATAACTAGGTAAGCAACTAATCCTGATAAAGCAGATGCTCCATCTTTTTCTTTAGTCATCCCTAATGAAACTCCTATAGCAAATAATATAGGTATTTTATCTATTATTGCAGCTCCTGTTTTAATAAAGAACGCAGCAACAACATTCCCTGCTCCCCATCCTGTTGGATCTAAGAAATATCCTATACCCATTAATAGAGCCGCAGCTGGTAATACCGCTACTGGTAACATTAAAGATTTACCTAATCTTTGTAAATACTTCATCATAACGATTCACTCCTTTAATTTATTTTCTATTATAATATACCTCGATTTGAGAATAATTTTCAAATTTATAACTTTAAAATTAAAAACTTTTTTAACCTATAGTTTTAATATTTGTTTAAATTCAAGTTTATTAAGTCTTTAATAAGAAAAAAACTTTTTTAACCTTTTTTAAATTATTTTACATTTTAGTAGGTGCAACTAAATAAAGTGAATTTTTTAAATTATCTTTTATGAAAATAGGTTTCACATCACTATATAAAGAAACTTCAATAAATTCTGAATCTTGTATAGTTTGTAGATAATCTAATATAAACCTAATATTTAAAGCAATTTTTAATTCTTCACCTTCATAAATTATAGGTAAATTTTCACTTGATTCCGCTAAATCTGATCTTCCTAATATTTCTAAAGAATTAGATTTAAACACTAATAAAGCTACATCTTTTTTATCTTTATTATCTTTAACGAAAACATATATTCTCTTTAACATTGAAGTTAAATCTTTTATATTTATAGTAGCTTTTTTATCACATACACTTATACTTTCTATTATTGGTTTATACATAGGATAAGGTGATTCGTTTAACTTAGATATAACTTCTACATCTTTAAACTTAAACAATACTCTTGCACCATCAGATCTAAAATTAATAACCTCATCATCTAATTGATTCATAATTTTTGATAAGCTATTTATAGAACGTAAAGGTATGCTTATACTTAAACTTTCACCATCATCTTCAGCTATTTCTCTTTCTAAATATACTAATCTATGTTGATCAGATGATATAAATTTGATAGTTCTTTCTTTTTCAAATCTAATACAATTAGTTTTATTACCTAATTGAAGATCTGCAGCAAACTTAACATTATTTATATCATTAAGTAATTCATTTCTATCAAATTCTATATTCATAGCAACTTCCCCAACCTTAGGTTCATACATCTTCTCATATTGATATATAGAAAACTCACTACTACTTTTTCCTGATATTATATTAATCTTATTATTAACTTCTTTAATTTGTATAATTTCAGAATCTAATTGTTTTAAGAATTCTTCCATAAGTTTGTGTCTAATAATAAATTCTCCTTTTTCAATAACTTCACAAGGTAATTCAGCTTTAATGAACAAGCCATCACTCATACCTTTTAAAACTATTTTGTCATCTAAAACTTCAACATAAGTCCCTGTTTTACTACTATTTGATTTATCATCAACTATAGCATTGTCAACTATTTGTATCATTTTTAAGAATTCTCTTCTATTTAATTTAATATCTATCATTACAATTACTCCTTTCAATAAATATCTTTATAATCTTCTAAATATTTTTTAAGTTTAACTATGGCTTTTTTTTCTATTTGCCTTACTCTTTCTCTAGTAATATTTAACTTTATTCCTATTTCTTTTAAAGTAAATATTTTAGATTCCCCTAAACCATATCTCATTTCTAAAATTTCTTTTTCTCTTTCATTTAAAGCACTCTCTAAAAGATCATATATTTCAATAATTTGATCTTTTTTTATTATCTCTGTTTCTAAATCATTTTCTTGTCCTATTACATCTTCAAGATATATATTATCACCTATAGATTCACTTAAAGATACTATATCTTGAAACTCATTTTGAAGAAGGACAACCTTATTGGGTTTCATCCCTAATTGTTCACCTATATATTCAGGACTAGGTATATCACCATTTTCATTTTGATAACTATCTATTATTTTATTAACTTTAGATAATTGCTCATATTTATATGATGGTATCCTTATATCTCTTCCTAAATTTACTATGGCTTTTTTTATAGTTTGTCTTATCCACCAAACAGAATAAGTACTAAATCTCAATCCTTTATTATAGTCAAATTTATCTATAGATTTTATTAAACCTAAATTACCTTCACTTATTAAATCAATTAAAGGCAACCCATTTCCTACCATTTTTTTTGCTTCTGATACAACTAATCTTAAATTTGATAATATTAAAAGATGTTTAGCTTGTTCATCATTATCTTCTCTTAATCTTTTGAATAATTCATATTCTTCTTCAGCACTCAATAATTCGTGACTTTGTAAGTCCGATATATATAGAGAAATTAGATTTATATCATTTTCTTCATTAATCTTATTGTCCATTTATACTCCTAAAATTCCGATTTCAATTCTCTCGCCATAAATGTAGGTAAAAGATCTTTAACATCATTATTTTCATAAAGTAGAGCATACAATTCTGTGAATACAGGAGCTCTTAAAGAGTATTTTTGTATAATATTATATAATGCTTTTGAAGTAGGAAGCCCTTCTGCAACCATCTTCATTTCATTTATTATCTCATCTACCTTTTTACCTTTACCTATTTCTTCACCAAAATATCTATTTCTACTATGATTACTTGTACATGTAACTATCATATCACCTATACCTGTTAACCCTAAGAAAGTATGAGGATTAGCTCCTAAGGCCTTACCTATAAGAACCATTTCATTCATACCACGAGTTAACAGCGCAGCTTTTGTGTTATCCCCATAACCAAGACCGTCACAAATACCTGCACATATTGCAAGACAATTTTTAATAGCTCCTCCTAATTCTGAACCTATTAAATCAGAACCAGTATAAACTCTTAATGTTTGCCCTATACTAAATGTATTTTGAACTATTTTTGCAGCTTCCTCATCATTTGAAACAGCAGCTATTGCTGATGGCATATCATTTATAACCTCTTCTGCATGAGTTGGACCTGCTAGTAAAACATATCTATATTCATTTTTACCTAAAACTTCTTCTATCATTTGAGATATAGTAAGACCACTTGAAATTTCTATACCTTTAGCAACATTAACAAGTATAGTATTTTTATTAATAACACCTTTTAGTTTCATTACTATATTTCTTAAAAACTGAGTTGGAGTTGCTAATAATATGATATCTATATTTTCTTTTTTTATAGTATCTATAAAATCATCCACAACTTCTATAGTTTCATTTAATCTAAAACCTTTTAAAAAGTTTTTGTTTTCTCTACTCTCTCTTATTTCATTACGATATTTTTCATTGTATTCCCAAATATAGCATTTACAACCTTTTTTATCTAACAAATAAGTTAAAGCACTTCCCCAACTACCTCCACCTATAGTCAATATTTTCATAAGTTCTCCTTATACTACTTATTTTTCTTAGCCTTGTCGTAAAACTTTTCTTCTTTTCCTTCTAATAAATTTTTAATATTAGATTTATGTCTCCATATAACTAGAATTCCGACAATTAGTGATAATAAAGATATAACATTATTATACATTATATATGTCAAAATTGGAAGAAGTGCAGCAACACTTATTGAAGCAAGTGAAACATAACCACTTAAAAAAACCATTAAAAGGAATACTATAAGTAATATAATAATAACTTTTGGAATTAATACTAACATAACTCCTAGAGATGTTGCAACTGCTTTTCCTCCCTTAAACTTAAGATATATACTATAACTATGACCTAATATTGCAGCAAGTCCTATTAAAACTACATATATATCTTCCAATCCAAAACTTCTAGCAATAATAACAAAAACCATTCCTTTAAAAGCATCAAATATTAATACCATTACTCCTAGTTTCCAACCTAAAACTCTAGCTGCATTAGTTGCACCTACATTTCCACTTCCAAATTCTCTAACATCTATATTCTTAAAAATTTTACCTATCCATAAAGCATTAGGTATAGAACCTATTAAATAAGCTAATACAAATAAAACAAAAAATAATACCATTATTCTCCTTTCACTAATAGAACTAGAACTTCTATATGATGTGTTTGTGGAAACATATCATAACCTTTTACATATTCTAGTCTATATCCTTTTTCCATTAATATTTTAATATCTCTTGCAAGTGTTGAAGGATTGCAAGAAATATATACTATTTTAGAAATATTTGATTTACACACACTATCAAGAACAGTATAATCTATACCCTTTCTAGGTGGATCAAATACTATATAATCTATTTTATCTTTTTTCATAATCTCATCAATAATATTTTCAACTCTTGCTTCTATAAATTCTACATTTTTAATATTATTATCTTTAACAGTTTTTCTTGCAGCAAGAACTGATGACTTAACTAACTCTATACCATAAACTTTTTTAGCTTTTAAAGACATTATCATCGATATTGTTCCAGTACCAGAAAAAGCATCTATTATATTTTTATCAGAATAATTTCCAAGTAAATTTATAGCATCATTATATAATTTAATAGTTTGACTTCTATTTATTTGAAAAAACGAATCTGGATAAATTTTAAAATTAATCCCCATAATATTTTCTTCAATATAATCATTCCCTACTACTTTATATATTTCTTCACCAAATATTACATTATCTTTTTTATTTTTAACTGATATATATACAGATTTAAGATTATCATATTTATTGTAAAAAGATATTAAAAAATCTTTTAATCTATTTAAATTAGATGACTTATTAACTACTATAGCTAATAATAATTCTCCTTTACTATTATTTCTAACAACACAAGTCTTAAGCAGACCACTCATATTAATATCATTATATACTTTAAACTCTTTTTTTGTACCTATAAATTTATTCATTTCTAACAACAATTCATTAATCATATCATTGCTTTCAATAGATCTTAAATTATATTTATCTGCTACAAATATTTCATGAGATTTTTTTTGATAAAAACCAGTATATATTTTACCTTTTATTTTAACAAAAGGTTCTGCTACCTTATTTCTATAATTATATATATCTTCACTTTTTTCAAAAGGAATATTTTCAACTGAAATATTCGCCAAGCGTTTTAATATATCCTTTAATATTTCTGATTTATATTCAATTTGCTTATCGTATTTCATCATGGCAAAATCACAACCAGAATAATCTTCAAAAGTTATTTTAACATTATCAACTCTATCTTTAGATGGAATAATTATTTCTTGTATTAATCCTCTACCATAACTTTTATTTAAAGATATCATCTTAACTCGTAAAATATCTCCTGGTACAGACATAGGAACAAAAATTGCAAATTCATTTACATACCCTAACCCTTCTCCACCAAAAACTAGTTTTTCAATTTTTATTTCTATTATATCATTTATTTTCATTTTAAATACTCCAAAGCATTTTTAAATTGTAACATTAAACCAAATCTTATAGCCTCTTCATTTACTTTAAATTTAGGATGATGTAAATCATATATAGCATCTATAGATTCATCTCTTACTCCTAATCTATAATAAGAACCCGGAATTTCTTCAAGGAAATAACTTACATCTTCTACATCCATTCTAGCTTGCTCTATAACTTCAAGTTTTTCTTTTCCAAAAATATCAAGTATATTATTTTCTAAAAATTTAGTTTTTTCAAAATCATTTATTACAGGGTGATAACTTTCTTTAATATTAATTTCTATACTTGCACCTAAACTTTCAACAAATTTAGGTAAATCTTGTTTTAAAATATCCACTATATATTCTTTAGTTTCCATAGTTAAAGTTCTTATAGTACCTGTAAGATGAGCTGAATCTGCTACTATATTTACTGCAGTTCCTGCATTAAATGTACCTACTGTAATCACAGCACAATCTCTAGGATCAACTTTTCTACTTACTATACTTTGCATATACTCAACAACTTTAGAAGCAACAACTATAGCATCTATTCCTAAATGTGGCATAGCAGCATGACTTGAAACACCTTTTATCGTTAAATCAAAAACAGAAGAAGTCGCATGTAATTTACCATATCTTATCCCTATTTTCCCAACTTCTATTTCAGGAGCTACATGAAAACCAAAAAGAGCTTCAGCTTTAAAATCTTCATTAACTCCATCTTCTAACATACGTTTAGATCCACCTATAGTCTCTTCTGCAGGTTGAAAGAAAAACTTTACACTACCTTTCCACATATTCTTATTTTCTGATAATAATTTAACTAATCCTAGTTGTACACTAGTATGTATATCATGACCACAGGCATGCATTACACCAGAGTTCAAAGAAGAAAAATCAACACCACTTTCTTCAATAATAGGCAAAGCATCAATATCAGCTCTAAAGGCAATATTCTTACCTTCACCATTATGTATATACGCATATACTCCTGTATCTGCAACTCTTTTAAATTCAACATTATGTTTAGCTAAATATGATTGTATAAACTTTGAAGTTTCATATTCTTTTTCACTTAATTCTGGATATCTATGTATATTTCTTCTAATATTTACAATTTCTGTAAAAATTTCATCTACTTTTTGTTTTATATACTCGTTCATGAATCCTCCTATATTCTTTTATTTTATCATACTTCAAGTTCATAGTAAATAAAAAAATTGCCTAAGCAATTTTTTAATTATTTATTTTACAAATTTTAAATCATTGTTAAACACAAATCCATTACTTGATGATTCACTTTGAATATTTAAAATATTTGTATTTTTAAGTAATTCTGATTTCATAGAATCTATTTCTCTAAGTGTGTGATTAATTTGTTTATCAGCAACATAAACCTTATGAGCAATATTAGTTAATTCTCTATGAGTAAATATATTTAAAATTCCAAAAAATAACACTATTCCAACACCAAAAAATAACACAGCCATTGTATGTGCTTCTATATTATTAACAACACTTAATCTTGCTACTCTTACTCTACCTCTATTTATAACTTTTTCTTTACTCATCATACTAATTACTCTCCTTCATAAATACTCTTAATTTTGCTGAATGTGCTCTATTATTTTTTTCTAGTTCACTTACTGTTGATTTAATTGCTTTCCTTGTTAAAACCTTTCCTAAAGAAATATTATTACATACACAAATAGGTAAATCTTCAGGACATGTACAAGGATTTTCATATTGTCTAAACTTTTCTTTAACCATTCTATCTTCTAAAGAATGGAATGTTATAACTAACAATCTTCCTCCAGGATTTAATTGTTTTATTGCTTTATCCAACGCATTTTCAAGAACTTCTAATTCTCTATTAACAAATATTCTAATAGCTTGAAAAGTTCTTTTAGCAGGATGTTTTTTCATACTTTTACCTATTGCTCTAATAACAATATCAGATAACTCTATAGTAGTTTCTATTTTTTTATTTTTTCTAGATTCTACTATATACTTTGCAATTCGCCTTGACTTTGGTTCTTCACCATATTTATATAGTATATTTGCAATATCTGATTCAGAAAAATCATTAATCACTTCATAAGCACTAAGTTTTTGATTTCTATCCATACGCATATCAAGTTTCGCTTCTTTTTTATAAGAAAACCCTCTTTCATCATCATCTAATTGTTTTGATGAAACACCTATATCCATCAAAATTCTATCAACCTTACTAAAACCTGACAAATATATTACAGTATCTAAATTTTCAAAATTATTTTTAAATATTTGAACTTTATCACCATATTTATCTAGTCTTTTTTTAGAAAAATCAATAGCATTTTGATCTTGGTCTATTGCAATTAATTTAGAACCGGGAGTTGAATTCATAAGTATACCCTCACTATGTCCACCGCCACCTAACGTACAGTCAACATATACAATATCATTATCTTTATCAATAATATATTCTAATACCTCATCGTATAATACGGGCTTATGATATTCCATATCTACTCCTTTCTATAAATAAATATCTAAACTTTCTGCAATTTCACTTATTTCACTTGTGCTAATAATATCGTATTTTTCTTGAGCCCAAATTTCTACTTGATCTCCCATACCTATTACCATAGCTTTTTTATTAAATTCACCAAAAGATTTTAATGAAGTTTGTATAGTAAATCTTCCTTGATTATCAAACTCGCATTCTTGAGCTGATCCTATTACAAATCTTTTAACTTTTCTATTTTGGGCTAAATTTAATTTTTCAATCAATTCTTCCCATCTATTTTTAGGATAAAGTGTTATTTGACCTTCTGATCCTTTTGTGATGTAAAATGGATCACCATTAAGTGTTTCTCTAAATTTAGCAGGTAACATTAAACGTCCTTTAGCATCTATACTACATTCATATTCTCCTATAAACATTTACATCACCTCCAAATTCTCCACTTTGTTCCACAATTTTCCACTTTCTACCACTCTTAATATTTTATACCATACTTTTCCCCATTTTTCAAGGGTTTTAAGCAAATTTTTTATATTTTTTTTATTATTTTTTTTATCAAAAACTTACATCTCTTTATATTGTATTCCTCTAAAAACAAAACACTATATATAGTGTTTTGTAAAATAAAAAGAGTGTAAATAAAATTTACACTCTTTTAAAAATATTATTATTTTCCTTCATTAATATAATCTTTTGGTAAACATTCTTTAATGTTCCATATATCACGAGCATAATCCATTATAGTTCTATCAGAACTAAATTTACCTGAATTAGCAATATTTATCAATGATTTTCTTATCCATGTTTCTTTATCTTTATATTCTAATCCAACTGCTTCTTGAGTTTTTCTATATTCACTAAAGTCTTTTAACACAAAGTAAACATCTGGTCTATTACCTTCAACTCCATAAAGTAATGAATTATATAATTCTCTAAATATACCAGTATGTGAATCATCGTAAGTTCCATCAACTAATTGATCTATAACTTTCTTCAATCCTTCAACTATTTCATATTCTTGTATTGGATCATATTTACCATATCCTTCAAGTCTTGCAACCTCATCAGCTTTAAGACCGAATATAAAGGCATTCTCTTCTCCAACTTCTTCAACTATCTCAACATTAGCACCGTCTAACGTTCCTAAAGTAAGAGCTCCATTTATCATAAATTTCATATTTCCAGTTCCTGAAGCCTCTTTTCCTGCAGTTGATATTTGTTCTGATACATCTGCTGCTGGGAATATTTTTTCTGCAAGAGATACTCTATAATTTTCTAAGAATACAACTTTAATCTTATTATTTATACTTGTATCATTATTAACAACTTCAGCCACTGCATTAATTAATTTAATAATACCTTTAGCTCTTCTATACCCTGGTGCAGCCTTACCTGCAAATATAAATGTTCTAGGAACTATATCTAGTAAAGGATTTTCTTTCACTCTGTTATATAAGTCCATAACATGTAATATATTTAACATTTGACGTTTATATTCATGCAATCTCTTAACTTGTATATCAAATATTGAATTAGGATCAACTTCAACTCCAGTTGTTTCTTTTATATACTTAGCTAATTTAACTTTATTATTAAATTTAATATTTGATAATCTATCAAGCACAAATTTATCATCTACATATTTTTCTAATTTTTTCAACTCAGTTAATTCAGTAATCCATTTATCACCTATTAATTCTGTAATTAAAGAAGCAAGTTCTGGGTTTGCATTAAGTAACCATCTTCTTTGAGTAACTCCATTTGTTTTATTTTGGAATTTTTCTGGATAAATTTCATACCAATCTTTTAATTCTTGATGTTTTAATATTTCAGTATGTAAATTAGCAACACCATTTACTGTATGAGATCCAACTATAGCAAGCCAAGCCATCTTAACTTTATCATCTGCTATTATACTCATTCTCTTTATCTTATCTGAATCATTTCCAAATTTTTCAACAAGTTCTACTAAGAATCTTCTATTTATTTCTTCAATTATTTGGTAAATTCTTGGAAGTAAAGGTCTAAATATATTTATTTCCCATTTTTCTAAAGCTTCAGATAATATTGTATGATTAGTATAAGCAAATACTTTAGTACATATAGCCCATGCTTCATCCCAATTTAATTTTTCTTGGTCTAATAATATTCTCATTAATTCTGGTATACCTACAACAGGGTGAGTATCATTTAATTGAATTGCAACCTTATCAGGTAGTATAGAGAAATCATTACCATATATTGATTTATGTCTTCTTATTATGTCTTGTAATGAAGCAGATGTAAAGAAGAATTGTTGTTTTAATCTTAAAATTTTACCTTCTCTTTCTGTATCATTAGGATAAAGAACTCTAGAAATATCTTTAGCTCTTATTTCTTTTTCTGAAGCTCTTATATAATCTTGTGAATTAAATAAATTTAAATCAAATCCTTCTGGTGATCTAGCTTCCCATAATCTTAATGTATTAATTACTCCATTACCGTACCCTATAACAGGAACATCAACTGCTATAGCTTGTACATTTTCAGTATTAACTCTCTTAAAGTATTCTTTACCTACTTCATCTCTATGAACTTCTATATCTCCACCAAACTTAACCTCAAAGACTCTATCTATTCTTCTAACACTCCAAGGTGTACCATATTTAGTCCAATCATCTGGATATTCTGTTTGGAATCCATTTTCAATTTTTTGTTCAAACATCCCATATTTATATCTTAATCCATATCCATGTCCAGGTAAACCTAAAGTTGCAAAAGAATCTAAGAAACAAGCTGCTAAACGTCCAAGTCCACCATTTCCTAATCCAGCATCCATTTCTTTATCTTCTAGTTTGTTTATGTCTACACCTAATTCATCTAAAACTTCTTTAATTATTCCATCAAATTTTAAATTTATTAAGTTGTTACTCATATATCTACCCATTAAAAACTCAGCTGAGAAATAGTACGCTTGTTTTACCTTCTCATTAGCACGAGTTTTTTTAGTATTGTACCATTGTTCTGTTATTTCATCCATTGTAGCTCTAGCTACTGCATAATATATTTCATATTCTTTAGCTTCTTCTAAAGTTTTTCCATATTGTCTTCTAAGAGATAATAAAATTCTCTCTTTTAATGTTTTTTTATCCATTATGACCTCCAACAAAGTTATATCATATTTTAATATAAAAATCGCAATTTGTCAATGATTAAACCGCTTGCATAGAATCAAAACAAATTAAAAACTTGAATAAAAACCTAAAAATAAGTGTAATATATCAACTTTAGATAAAATTACTTTTTATACAAAAATATAATAATATGGTAATAAAATATTACAAAAATAAAAAAGGTAGAATTTAATCTACCTTTAATTATACATAAACTATTTCGCTACTTTATCAGCTAATTTTTTACCAACTTTGAATTTTAATACTTTCTTAGCAGGTATTTTAATTGTTTCTTTTGTTCTTGGATTAATTCCTTCTCTTTCTTCTCTAACTTGAACTTTGAAAGATCCCCATCCAACGAATTGAACATCTTCACCTTTAATTACTAAATTTTCAACTGTATCTAAGAAAGCGTTAACTAAATCTTCAGATTCTTTTTTTGTTTTTCCTGTAACTTTAGAATATTCTTCAATAAATAATTTTTTTGACATATTTAATCCTCCTAAATAATTTTTATAAATCAATATTATTATACACTTTTTTCAAGCTTTGTCAAGATTTCTTAATAATAAAAGCTCATTTTATCTTAAAATATTGTATAAAACCGCCAACAACAAGAAAATAAAAGCAACATATTCAGTAAATTTTTCTATTCCTTCTTTTTCTTGATCTAATACATTTGCAGTTTTTGCTATTCCTCTACTTCTATCAGGTTGTAATAATATAACTGTAATTAAAACAATAGCTGTTATAACTAAAAGTATAACTAATAAATTTTGTAACATTATACCTCCTATGCGTCAAGTCCAGCTTGAACTAATTTAGAGAAACTTACTGGATCAAGTGCAGCTCCACCTATAAGTCCTCCATCTATATCTTTTTCAGATATTAATTCCAAGGCATTTTCAGGTTTCATTGAACCACCATATTGAACTGTTACATTTTCAGCAACTTCAGAACCAAACATATCTGTTAATAAAGCTCTAATGAAAGCATGTACTTCTTGTGCTTGTTTTGATGTCGCAGTTTTACCTGTTCCTATAGCCCACACTGGTTCATAAGCTAAAACAACATTTGCCATATCTTCTTTAGTTAAATCTTTTAATCCACCTCTTAATTGAGTTTCAACAACTTTTTCTGTAATATTAGATTCTCTATCAGATAAAGTTTCCCCAAAGCAAAGAATAGGTTTTAATCCATGAGAAAGTGCAGATTTAACTTTTTCATTTATAAATTCATCGCTTTCTTTATAGTATTCTCTTCTTTCTGAGTGACCTAAAATAACATATTCTACACCTAAATCTTTAAGCATTAAAGGTGATATTTCTCCTGTATATGCTCCACTTTCTTTAGGATTCATATTTTGTGCAGCTATTTTAACATCTTTACTTTCTCTAACTGCAGTTTCAATATTTGTGAAAGGTACTCCTATTACCATCTCAACTTTTTCATTAGCCTTTACTAATGGATTCAAAGCTTTAAAGAAATCTTCTGTTTCTTTTCTTGTTTTATTCATTTTCCAGTTTCCTGCAATAATTATCTTTCTCATTTTGCCTCCATTTTTATTATATATATCTAGATAATAACATATTTAAACTTTATTGTAAATACTATTAAAGTAAATTTAACATCTAATTTATAATTTAATTTATTTAAACTAGAATAACAAAAATATTATTTTAAAATAAATTTATATATTAGATCTTTTAAAATACCTTCATTATTATCAACACCTACATAATCTACTATATTTTTTATATCTTCTTTAGCATTATATGGAGCTACTTTTAATCCAGTATTTTCAAGTAGTGGTAAATCATTATAACTATCACCTGCAGATATAGACTCTGATTTATCTATATTTAATATTTCTAGTAATTTAGTTATAGCAACACCTTTATTTACATTTTTATTTACAACTTCTAAAAATGACGGATGTGATACAGCAAAAAATAGTTTATCTGAAAAATGACTACTATTCATTTCCTGTTGTAATTCTTTAACTCTATCCGGAGAAGACAATAACATACATTTAATAATTTGTTCAAAATCTAAATTATTAATATCATCTATTTCTATCATTTCTGCACCAGTAAATTTACCCTCTATGCTTGAATATTCATCTATACTATTTGTATATATTTTACCATCATTATATGTTAGAAAAGTTAATCCATTTTCATTTGCAAAATTGTATAAAGCTATAACATCTAATTTATCTATACCTTGGCTAAATAATCTTTTATTAGTTTTACAATCTATTATTTCACCGCCATTATTTGATATTATATACCCTCCATAAGTATCCATTTGTAAAATCTTAGCACTTGCAAAAGTCGCAAAAGTTGGTCTTCCTGTTGCTAAAACAAATTTAACCCCTGTTTTTTGAACTTCAATTATAGCATCTATATTACTTTTAGGTATACAAACTTCACTATTAAGTAAAGTCCCATCCATATCAGTTGCAATTAATTTATACATTATTTTTCTCCTCATCTTCTAATTCTATTATTACCTTATCAATTTTCCTATTACTAACTTTTAAAACTTTTATATTAACACCATTAATCTTAATATCTTTAATCTTATTATTATTTATAGGAATATACCCCAACTTTTCAATTAAAATACCATTTAAAGAATCATAATGAATAGATTCAAAATCAGTTTTCAATTTATCGTTCAAATCATTTAAACTAACTGAAGCATTTACTAAATATTTATTTTTACTAATCTTTTGTATATCTTCATTATCACCATCATACTCATCATTAATATTTCCAACTATTTCTTCTAGTAGATCTTCTAAAGTAACCATCCCAGAAACACCACCATATTCATCTACAAGTATAGCTATATGTTTTTTTAAATTTTTCATTTCAATAAAAAGTGATTGTATTTTCTTAGTTTCTGGAACAAATAAAGCTTTTTGAAGTATAGTTTTAATATCTATAGAACTAAATCCTATACTATATGCAGTTTTAAGCAAACTTTTTGTATGCAATATGCCTATTATATTATCTAAATCTTCAGAATATACAGGAATTCTTGAATATCTTATTATCTCTTCTGTATTTAATAATTCATCTATATCCATCTCTACATCTATTGCAAACATTGAAGTTCTTGGTATCATCACTTCACGAGCTACTTTATCATCAAAATCAATAATTTTTTCTATCATTTCAATTTCAGCTTTTTTCATATCTGAATCAGTAATCATAACTCTAAGTTCTTCTCTTGATATTATCTCACTATTAACAGAATCTGAAAGGCCCATAATCTTTAAAACTAAATCCGTAGATACAGCTAATATTTTTATAAAAGGAATAAACATTCTATATACCCAAATTATTATACCTACATTTCTAAAAGCAATTTTTTCAGAATTAATCATAGCAAGCCTTTTAGGTAACAATTCCCCAAATACTAATGTTAAATACGAAAGAACCAATGTTACTATTATAACAGATAACTGACTATAATAAGGTATATTTAAAACATTTAAAAATTTAGCTAATACTTCTGATATTCCCACCGCTGCTGATGCTGATGCAAGAAATCCTGCTAGAGTTATACCTATCTGTATAGTTGACAAAAGATTAGAAGGATCATCTAATAATCTTTCTAATTTTTTAGCCTTTAAATTACCTTCGTCTACCAAAACCTTTAATTTATTTTTATTTATAGATACTATAGCCATTTCTGTTGCAGAGAAAAAAGCATTTATTAGTATTAATATAATTATTAACAAAATCTGTGGTATTATACCACTACTAATGCCCATTTAAAAGCCTCCTATTTATTAGATTGCATTGCAAGATAGGCTGCTCCATAAATACCGGCATCATTTCCTAATTTAGCAATTTTAATTTCAACATTTTTTTCTATAGAAGGGATTAAATACTCAGATAAATGAGATTTAATTTTGTCTATTAAAAAATTACCTGCTAAAGAAACTCCACCACCTATAACTACTACATCTGAATCTATTATAGATAAAGCAATAGAAATTCCTCTTGCTATATAATCAGCTGTTTCATCAACTATATCTAAAGAAAGTTTATCTCCTTCTTTAGCACATTCAAATACATCTATAGTTTCTGGTTTTCTATCCTTAGTAACTTGATATAATAAATTGTTTTTATTTACCACTAATCTATCAGCCGCTATTCTTGATATACCTGTAGCTGAAGCATAAGCTTCAAAACATCCTTTCTTACCACATCCACAAAGTCTTCCATTTTTCTCTACAGTAATATGTCCAATTTCTCCAGCAGCACCATTTTTACCTGAAATTACATTACCATCGACTACAACACCTGCACCTATACCTGTTCCTATAGCCATACCTAAAACATTTTTATAGCCTTTTGCAGAACCTACCCATGATTCTCCAAGTGTAATAACATTAACATCATTATCAACATACACAGGTCTACCTAATTCTTTTTTAAAAGCTTCAGCAAGATTTAAATTATTAGGCCAATCAAAATTCGCCCACATTAAAACTGTAGATTTATTAATTATCGGACCTGGAACTCCTACTCCTAAAGAAACAAAGTCATTAAAATCTATATTATTTTTTTCAATTTCTGTTTTTAATACATCAACCAACTTTTTTACTATAGCCTCATATCCATAAGATGATTCAGTTTTAACATATGCAGAAAATATTAATTTCCCCGTTTCATCTAATATTCCTATTTTAGAATTAGTTCCACCTAAATCTATACCACCATAATATTTCATATATATCTCTCCTTAATAAATTATATAATAATTATATAATGTTTAAGAAATATTTGCAACATAATAAAAATTGTACCAAATATACTTTGGTACAACTAATTTCACATTATTTTATATTCAATATAACTTCATATCCTAACTCCATATTATATGGAGCAATTTTAATACTTTCTAAATTCTTCAACGCTGAATCTATAATATCCTTATTAGTTCTATTTAAATCTATTTTATTTTTTGAGTTAACATATATTTTTTTATAAAAATTATTATCTAAAATACTTTCAACTTGTTCTAAACTAGAAATATTAACAACTTTAAAATCTCCTATTTCATTTAAAGAATTCTTTTTCATTTCTATTTCTTTTAATAATTCATTATAAATTTCTTTTTCATATTTATCAATATTTTTAACTTTATAGTTTATTCCATTAACTTTAATACCCATTTCAGATAATAATGAAATTAATTGAGAAATATTTTTCACATCACTTGTTACAAGTTTGACCGAATTAATAACTTTATATTTTTCATCTTTTATATTTTCATTTTTGATATTTTCTATTTTTTTATTAGTATATTCACTAATATTAGAATTTATACCTATTTTAGACAATTCAGTTTTAATTTTATTTGATTTTTTAATAGTATTTTCATAAGCAATTTTAGCATTTTTATCAATATCTTTAATAGAAATAAACAGACCTATATTATTTTTAATTAGTTGACTATTATTCTTTTCTAAGATTCCAATAAACTGCTTATAATTTTTAGTATTAATCCCTTGAACTTTTAATAATATATTTGCTTCATTCCCAACATTTCCTAAGTTATTTGTTATATTTTTATATTCATACACTTTTTCTGTTTTATATTCTTCAGTTTCAAATTTATCAAAATTAATTTCTGCATCACTTAATACCCTCTTAATCTTATCTAGAATTTTTGCATTTTCTTTACCTGCTGATTCAAAATCTTCTAAAGATTCTGTAGTTATAACAAAATTTAATTCAGCAAGATCTACCTTAACCATTTTATTAACATCTACATATATCTTTGCCTTATTATCATAACTATCTTTTTTACCATCCGTCACAACAAACTCAATATTTAAACTATTTTCTAAATTAACACTAGGTATATCTATTATATTTTTATCATTTTCATCTAAAGAATCATTTTCATAAGAAGATAGTGCAA
The DNA here is from genome assembly GCA_963539215.1 of uncultured Streptobacillus sp. Taxonomy (GTDB): domain Bacteria; phylum Fusobacteriota; class Fusobacteriia; order Fusobacteriales; family Leptotrichiaceae; genus CAURNT01. The sequence continues at coordinate 76,727 of CAUTJT010000002.1, forward strand.
TAGATTTCATAGCTCTTGTTGTAGAATAACTATCCACAACATATTCATCTTCATTATTAGAAATATTAATTTTTCTATTTAATGAATCAACTAAATATCTATCTTCTGATATATTTTTAACTTCTTTAAATTTATAAGCTTTATCTATAAGATAGAAGTTTTTATTCTTAGCTTTATCATAACTCTCTTTATACATTTTTAAATATTCATCTTTTAAGTTAGAAACTGAATAATCTATACTTCCAGTTAATTCCACATTATTTTTTTGTGCTATTTGAACTACATCACTTATTCTACTCAAATCCCTTAATTTTAATGAAATACTTGTTTCTATATTATATAAGTCTTCTTTTTCATTACTATATTTTTCATAATTCAATATATTTTCAAAATCAAAATCTCTATTAATATATTCTAATATTTTATCAACTTTTTCATATATAATATTTAAATTTTCTTCTTTACTTCTAGATTCATTTTTTATATTTAAAGTCAACATACCTTTATTTATTTTATACTCTATACCACCAATTTTATCTACAATATCAATAATATTTGCTAATAAAGCACCATTTACTTTAGTTGATAAAGTAAGCTCTGTAATATATATCTTACTTTCTAAACCTTTACCAATATTATTTACAGTTTTATAATACCTATAATTTTCATTAACTAAACTATCATATTTTATTCCTTTCTCCTTCAATTCATTAAGAAATCTTTCCATTTTTCTTTTGTTATCAATTTGTGCTTTTTCTTTTTCCTTATCTAAAGTTTTAACTTTAAAATTAATCTTTGCAGAATCTGCTTTTAATTCCTTGGTTACTTTAGAATTTGTTTTAATAATTATATCATTTGCTAACACATTAACACTTAAAACTAAACTTAAAAATAATAATATCTTTTTCATTTTACCTCTCTTTCTTTTAATATATTTTACAATACATTTCTTTTATTTTCATTAGTTTTTCTTATATATTAAATTACTGGAGGATTAAAGTAAATTATCCCCCAGTTTAAATACAGGCAACATCATAGCTATTACTATTATAGCAATTATTATAGATATTATTAAAATAGACAAAGGTTCTAATATTTTAATCATTATTTTTGTTTCCATATTTATTTTTTTCCTATAATTCTCTTTTAAATAAAAGAAAACTTCAAGAAAATTAGAACTCTTTTCTCCCATTCTCAAAAATGAAATATACTCATTATTAAAGATTTTTGATTCTTTAAAAGAAACTTCTATACTTTTACCCCTACTTATTTTATAAACAATAATTTTAATACAAGTATTAATATATACATTATCACTTTTTGATAAATTTAAAGCATCTAAAAAATCCGTGTTAGTTTTAAGTATAGAATAAACATTTTCTGTAAATTCAAGTATATACAATTCTCTTATAAAAGGTATATCGAATAATAATTTATCAATTTTAGACTTATACATTTTTTTCAAACTTAAGCATATAAAATATAGTATAAATATACCAAATACTATATAATAAAACTTATTATATATACTATCGCTTAAAGAAAGTATAATTTTAGTTAATAATGGTAGTTTTGATAAATCTACATATATTTCTTTAAACTGCGGCACAAGAAATACAAGCATAGCTATAACTATTATGAATGAAACTAAAGAAATAAATAGTGGGTATATAGAAATTGATATTATATCTTTTTTTAATTCCTCTTCAAAATAGTATTTTTCTTTCAATATAGAAAGTATTGTTTTCATATCACCAGTTTTTTCAACTATATTTATCATTGCTAAAAAACTTTTATCATTATTTATATATGAAAAACTATTAACTAGCCCTTTACCTTTTTCAAGAGATTTACGCATATTTAATAATTTAATTTTTTCCTTATTCTTATACATAGGGATAAGTATAAACAAGGCATCTAAAAGCTCTATATTAGATGATATCAAGCCCTCAAGTTTAATAATCACCATTTTTTCAAACTTCATTCTTCAATACTTGCCTCTACTTCTAAATATATATCCCTTTTTTCCTTAGTATTATTTCTTTTTCTAAACAAATTCCCAAACAAAGGTATATCCGATAGATATTTCACTCCATCTTCACTTCTTTTTACACTTTTTTCATTCAAACCACCAATAAACATACTCCCCTTATTTTTAACCATTAAATTAGTGTTAAAAATATTTTTTACCTTACCTTTTTCATTGCCAAAAAGTTTAAAATTACTCATTTCTATATATATTTGAAGATCAATATATTCATTAAAAGATCTCATTCTAATTTTGGGATGTATTTTAACTATCATTCCAGCTTCATAATTTGTATACTTTTCTTCTTTATTTTTTCTTGTACCTAATATCATTTCACTAGTAATTTTAATTTCACCATCACTTCCCTCAATTACGGTTAAAGCAGGCATGCTTTTAACCATTATATCCCCCTTTTCTTTTAATGCATCTATATCAACTCCAAAAAAATAACCTCCCACATTAAATAAATTAGCTAATGATAATTTACCATCCAAAAAACTAAGTGAATTAACATCTTGACTATCCTTGCCTAATCTCCAGTTAAATCCTACTCTATCAAAAAGATTAGAACTTGTTTCTATTATATTAATCTTAACCAAAACTTGTCTTTTCTTTTTATCTAATTTATGTATTAATTCAAGTATACTAAATACTTCACTTTTTTTACCGCTAACCACTACACTATTATCTACACTTTTAACTTTAGCTCCATTAACTCCATCTAAAGAAGAAACTAATTCTTTTGTATCTATATTAAATATTTTTACAGTACTGACATATATATCCTCAATTTTTTTATTTTTTTCTTTTTTTATAACAATATTTTTATTAACAACTTTACTTTTATTTGTATTATCTACAGGTATATATTTCAATTTAGAAATTTCTTTATCTGCAACATATTTACTACTAGAAAATGATAAAAATGTAATAAAATATATGATATATAGCTTTTTCAAAATTAACCCCCCTTTAAGTAACCCAAACTAATATCAAACCATCTACCATCCATCCTTATTTCAGTTCTAGATGTATCTATATAATAATTTGCATTAAAAATCAAATAAAGAAAATTATAAAACATTTTCATATTACCTTCAAATCTAAAAACAATATAATTTAATGTATATTCCCCATCACTATCTTTAGGTACAAATTCAGATGTTGATACCAATTTTAATCCAGATATATTACTAATTTCATATATCATAGATATAAAAAATGAATTTGATTTTATAACTTTATCATCATAATTAATATATCCTTCTTCATTTTTATCCTCAATTTCAACATTTAATCTTTCTCTTAATTCTATATATTTATTATTAAGTAATTCATAGTCCCCTCTAAACTCTTTATATTCATAAAATCTATACAAACCATAAGAAATGTTGAGAAATAAAATTAACGGAATAAAGTATATTTTTTTCATACTTTATTATCCTCAATAATATATTCAAATTTTATACCATCTTCATTATCAGTTAAACTTAAAATCTCAATATCTTTATTTAATTTTTCAACCTCAAGGCTAAATTTATCTAAAATTTTTAAACTTTCTGCCACCCCTTTTAAATACCATTTCTTTTCCTTATACTCAATATCAGTATATTTTATACCATACTTAGTAGTATTTATATAAAAGTCTATATCTAAATATATAGGTTTTTTATAAATTTCAATTATGCTATTAGTTTTTTCATTTACCTTTTTTTCTTCAAGTTCTATTTCTAAAGATTTAATATTTTCATTCATTTTTCCTTTCTTTAACATTAAATCATTAACATTAAAAAAATATGAAGTAAAATAATATGTTAATAGTGAAATTATAACTGCAAAATATATTAAGTATTTTTCATTAATTAAATTTTTAGTATAGAGATTTTTAATCTTTTTAAAATTCTCATATTCCTTTATACAACTAAAAATTTCTTCATCAGATAAATATAAAATATAATCATCATAAACCTGATCTTTCTCACAATCTTCTCTTTTAAAGTCTAATATTTTAAATTCATAATTTTTACTCTTAAAAAGAAAATCATAAGTCCTATCATCTTCAACAACCATTATATTTTTACCATAATTTTTCTCTATCAATATATCTACATAACTCGATAAATGTATTTTAAATTCTAAACTTTTAAACATTTGATATAGAACATCTTTAATTTCTTCATCTAACACAAACTTATTATTATATATCTTAAAATAATAAAGATCTAAAAAAATATATACTATATCATCTTTTTTAAATTCAAATCCTTCCAAAATATCAAATAATTCTAACTCTAAACTATCAAAATTATATACACTCTCTTCATTATCTTTGAAAATATATATACTATTTTTAGATATAAATAATATAACTCCTTTATTCTTCATAATTTCCAAAAATAGATGTTTTTACAATAACATTTTTAGTATTAAAGCTTATTTTTTCCAATCTATTAATACAAAAATTACCAATAAACTTAGACAAAGTTAATAAAATTTCTCCATTTTTCTCTTTCTTCACGCTTTTTATTTCATAACCACCTAAACTTTTATGGCCAGTCAATAGAATATGACAAATTTCATATTTACCTTCTTTAAATACTAAACTCGAATCAAAATATGTATTAATATTCCATTTTTTAATATTTTTGATTTCATTAAGATTTATTCCCCATGTTTTTAATTTATCTTCCAATATATTAAAATTCAATAATTCTCTACTAATTTCAATTTCATTTTTACACATTTCATTAAATACTATTTTATTATCTATGAGCGTATAATTTGCCATTTTATTTTTATCATAATTATAAACTATCATAGTAGTTAAACTAAGTAAAAGTATACTAGAAATAAAAACAACATATATTAGACTATATCCTCTACTTTTACTCATATGTATATCATCCTCACAACAGTCTCCCCCTTATACTCTAAATAAATTTCCAATATATTGTTTTTATATAAAAATTTAATACCATCACATTTTACTATTTTTTTCTTATATTTAGAATTTGAAACATAAATATAACCATTTGTGTATTCATACTTAGTTTTGATTCCTTTATCTTTCAAAATTAAAGTATTTCCCTTAACTTCTATTCCCCCGTCTATATCTAACATTTTAATACTTCTATATAAATTATCAAAAAAAATATAGTTAACTTCAATTTTTTCAAAATTTTCAATCGTATTATATTTAAAAGCTCTTAATATAACTATATTTCCAAGATAAAGAACTGTTATAAAAAGTGCAATACTTACCATACTTTCTATAAGCAAATATCCTTTACTTTCTCGGAACATAAATACCTTCTACTTTATTTATTTTAATATAAAATCCATGATATTCAGAATTTATGCCACTATACATATCATTTTTTCTTATAGTTAACCTATACTTACCATATTCATCATTTAGTGTATAGTCTAAATTCAAATATTTTAATATATCACTAGCTTTATTAAATTCTATATTTTCACATATTTTTTTATCTAAATCATCTTGCTTCATTTGTTTTATAAGTTCTAATATATTATATGAATTTTGTTTATTAAATATCATAATATCAACTTCTCTATTAGCTATATATACCCTGTTTAATATATTTAAAGTTGGAATTAATAAAGATAAAAATATAGCTATAGATACTGTTGTTTCAATTAAACTCTCCCCCTTATTTAACATATTCCATTATAACTAAAGATAAAGTTATCATAGGTGCAAAAGGTATATATTTGCTCTTTACTTTAAATATATATATTAAAATAACTATATAAATTAAAGCAATAAAATAAACAAATACATAATAGTTTAATAGGTAGTATAAATTTTCATCACCTTTAAATGCTCCTATACATAACATCAACTTTATATCCCCTAAACCAATTAATTCATTTTTAAAATATTCCTCAATTAACAATAATAGAAATAAAGGAAAACTAAATGCAGCCATTCCTAAATACATATTTTCAACACTAATAAATTTAACAAAAGATGTCATAAATAATAAAAATAATAAATAATCTGGAATTAACATATATTTAAAATCATATATAGAAATAATCAGTAGTATTAAATAAAAGCATATATCATGATTTACCATTTAGACTTAACTTCATACTTTCTGGTTTACTTATATTCGCAACCACTTTATAGTTTTCTATATCAAATGTGCCTGTATATCTTCCAACACTGAATTGATTGCTTCCATCTATTAGCTTAACTCCAAGATTTTCTCTACCCAATTCCTTAATAATCTCCTCAACTTTAAGTTCAGAACTCTTATTAACTTCCATTAAAATTGATGTATTATTTAACTCAGATACTGCTGATAAAATTTTTGCCTTATTGGCTTCATCTAAGTACTTCTGAAACTGAGGTATTGCAAAACTTGATAATATAACAATAATAGATATCACACATATCATTTCAAGTAGAGTAAATCCCCCATTTTTGATTTTTCGTCGTGATTTCATATATTCCCCCCTTCCAAATATATGTTACTACTTATTAATTAAAAAGTCAATATATTTTTAATTTTTTTTTAATTTCAATTCATAAATCTTTATAAACACTAATATATCTAATAGTATAAATACAAAAAAAATGAATAAATTAACATTTTTAATATCTAAAGATATAAAATTAAACTTATAAATAATTAAACAAATACTTTCTATAGAAATATATATTTGTTCTAAGATCGAATTTAATAAATATATATGAATAAAATTTAATAATAAAGTAACAAAAGAAATAAATATGAAAAGACTAAAAAATGGTGTGATTATAATATTGATTAAAAAAAATAATATTCCTATTTGATGCATAAAATAATACTGAAAAGGCATTAATATTATTTGAAATATTACTGATTTAAAAATACTTTTATAACCATCTTTAATTTCCAATAAATCAATACTCGGAAATAAATAAATTAAAATATATACAGATAAAAATGAAAAAATGAATGCTGGATTAAATATCTCATATAAATTTATTCCAAGAATAAATATTAAAGATAATATAAACCTATCTTTTATTTCTTTAAAAATTATAGAACTAATATACATAATATAACTTCTCAAAACAGAAATAGGAAAACAAAGTATTGCTGAATACACACTAAGTATAAATATAGTTACAATTTTTATATATTTCTTTTCTATAAAATTATTCAGTATATTTTTGATCATAGAAATAAGAATATACATATGTAATCCTGATATAGCAACAAAAGGCATTAATCCGAGTTTTCTAAACATTTCTCTATCCTCAGATAATATATCTGATTTTTTTGATAATATAACGGCTTTAACAAGTCCACAACAACCACTATCTCTAATATTATCATTTAATATTTCTTCTATCTTATATCTTATTTTATTTAATTTCGAAGATTTAACTTCTAAAATATTACCTGAAATATATTTATTTTTTTTACTTTTAACTTCAAATACTAAACTATATTTACCAAAAGGCAATTCTGTTTCGTTTTTTATAAATATATTTTCTTTTAAACTTTTACCATTTACACTAGTTATACTCAATTTATCACCATCTGCTATACAACTTAATATGTATATATTAGATGTTTTAATATCTTTTAAACCTATATTTAAAAATTTAGTAGACAAAATTAAAGTTATAATAAGTACAGGAAATAGTATATACTCTTTCTTATACATCATACACCCTTATAATAGGATACTTTGCAGCATTTATTGTATCAAAACTTATCCTTTTCAAAACTTTATTCTTTTTTGAAATAAAAATACTAAACGCTTTACTTGCATTATGATTTTCATTAAATTCTATCTCTAAATATTTTTTATCATTATTTGAATTAAACATATATTCATAATTTTTATTTAATTCAATTACTTCATTCCCTGCTAATATTTTCTTTTCATTAAAATTAAATATCAACTTTTCTCTAGATTCAATTTGACTTCGTCTCAATAATGAAATTATTTTAATAGTTTCTTTTTCTACTTCTTTTTTTATCAGTATATTACTATATATTTGCGATATTCCGTGAATAGATACTAAAGTAATACTCACTACAACTACAAGTTCAATTAAACTAAAACCTTTATTTTTCAAACCAACCCCTCCCTCAATAATATTTTAATATTTTTTTAATTTTAAGTCAACTTTAAATTATAGATTATTTAATAAAAAAATGAGGTTTCCCTCATTTTAATCTTCTATGATATAATCCATTTTAGATAATCTATAATAATAATTCCATCTCTCTTTAGCATTTTCAAGATTTAATTGAAATAATTCTTTTGCATGTTCTGGATTAGTTTTTTGAAGAGATGTAAATCTAGATTCGCTCATTAAAAAATCAATATACTTATCCCAATTTGGTTTTCTTGAATCTAGTTGTAGCGGATTTTTACCATTCTTTATACGTCTAGGATCAAATCTCAATAATGGCCAATATCCAACTTCTGTAGCAAGTTTTTCTTGTTCTTGAGCTACTCCCATGCCTCCTTTAATTCCATGTGCTATACATGGTGAGTACGCTATAACTATAGCGGGTCCATCAAATTCTTGAGCTTCTTTTAGTGCTCTTAAAGTTTGATTTTGATTTGCACCCATAGAAACTTTAGCTACATAAATATCACCATAACTCATCATAAGTGCCGCCAAATCTTTTTTCTTCTTTCTTTTTCCATTATTAGTAAATTTAGCTACAGAGCCTATTGTAGAAGCTGATGATGATTGACCTCCAGTATTAGAATAAACCTCAGTATCTAGCACTAACATTTTAATATTATCTCCAGTACCTAAAACATGGTCTAATCCACTGAATCCAATATCATAAGCCCAACCATCTCCACCTATTACCCAAACAGCACGAGGAGTGATATATGACTTTAATTCTAATATTTCACTTATTCTTTCATCTTTTTCTATTTTTTTTTCAATTTTTTCAAATAAAATATCTTTCATATTTTGTATAACATTAGCATTATTTTGATTATCTAATATATTAACTATACATTCTTTTAAATCTAAACTAATAGCATTACTATCTTTTAATTGAGAAAATAATTCCATCAATCTTTGTCTTAATTTCTCACTAGCTTGAAGCATTCCATAACCGTATTCTGCAGTATCTTCAAAAAGAGACGATGCCCAAGCTGGACCTTCTCCTTTTTCATTTTTAGTATATGGTGTTGAAGGGGCATATCCTCCATAAATTGATGAGCACCCAGTTGAATTTGCTATCATCATTCTATCACCATATAGTTGTGTTAAAAGTTTAATATATGGTGTTTCCCCACAACCTGCACAAGCTCCTGAAAATTCAAATAATGGTTTTGAAAATTGTGATCCTTTAACTGTTTCTTTATTAATATATGTATCTTTATATGTTACATTATTATACAAGTAATCTGCATTTTCTTTTTCACCTTTTTCGAGTTGTTCTTCTATCGGCCTCATCACCAACGCCTTATTTCTTGCAGGACATACTTCAGCGCATGCACTACATCCTGTACAATCAAGAGGAGATACTTGTATCCTATATTTTAATCTTTCAAGTCCTTTACCTATAGGATTTAGCAAATCCATACTACTTGGTATACCTATTAGTTCTTCTTCATCTATCAAAAATGGTCTAATAGCTGCATGTGGACATACATATGAACATTGATTACATTGTATACAATGTTCAGGTCTCCATTCTGGTATAAATTTAGCTATAGCTCTTTTTTCATATTCTGCCTCACCATTTTCAAATGTTCCATCTTCAAATCCATCAAATATTGATACAGGTAATTCATCACCTTTTAAAGCTGTTATAGGTTCAGAAATTTTTGCCATAAATGAATTTTTATCTAAACTATTACCGTAGTCGAGCGTTAAATATTCATCTTCATCTACTAATATTTTCCATTCAGGATTTACATATATTTCTTGTATATACATTTCAGTTAAATCTATTACTCTATTGTTTCTTTCTACTACATCATCACCTTTTAATCCATAATTTTTAAGAACATAATCTTTCATTTCTTTCTTTGCTTCTTCAAAATCAACTATATTACTAATTCTAAAAAAAGCAGTTTGCATGATTGTATTTATTTTATCCATCATTTTTTCTTCATAGGCTAACTTATTTGCATTAATGATATAGAATCTAGCATTAGAAAGAGCTAATTGTCTCTTAACTTTTTTAGGTAATAATTCTAAAAGTTTTTCTTCATCATAGATAGTATTTAATAAAAATATACCATTTTCTTTAAGTCCTTCTAAAACTTCATATTTTCTAACAAAAGTAAAATTAGAGCAAGATACAAAATTTGGATTTTTTACTAAATATGTAGATCTTATTGGATAATTACTAAATCTTAAATGAGATCTAGTTATACCACCAGCTTTTTTTGAGTCATAGGCAAAATATGCTTGTACATATTTATCTGTCATATTCCCTATAATTTTAACGCTACTTTTATTAGCACTAACAGTACCATCAGATCCTAATCCATAGAAAAGACAAGACATATCACTACTATCTGATAAATCTGGATTTTCATATATAGGTAATGATGTAAATGTTACATCATCTGTTATACCAACTGTAAAATGATCCTTAGGGTCTCTTAAAACCAAATTTTTAAATACTGCTATTATTTGTGATGGATTAACATCTTTTGAAGAAAGTCCATAACGACCTCCAACTATACTTTTAATATTAGGATTTCCAAAAAGAGCAGATTTAACATCTAAATAAAGTGGCTCCCCATATGAACCTGGTTCTTTAGTTCTATCTAAGACAGCGATTTTTTTTACAGTTTGAGGTATAACTTCCACTAAATCTTTAACAGAAAATGGTCTATATAAGCTTACCTTAACCATACCAACCTTTTCCCCTCTTTTATTTAAAAAATCTACTGTTTCCTTTATAGTCTCACATACTGATCCCATAGCTATTATTAAACTTCTAGCTTCTGGATGTCCATAATAATTAAAAGGTCTATAATCTCTACCCGTAATTTTAGATATTTCTTTCATATATTCCTTAACTACTTTAATAGAGTTTTCATAATATTTATTTTGTGATTCCCTTGCTTGGAAAAATATATCATCATTCTGAGCTGTTCCACGTGTTACTGGATTATTTGGATCTAAAGATCTTTTTCTGAATTCATTAACACTATCATAATCAAGCAATTTATCTAAATCTTCATATTCCATTAATTCTACTTTTTGAATTTCATGTGATGTTCTAAATCCATCAAAAAAATGTAAAAATGGCACTCTTGATTTAATTGCTGAAAGATGTGCAACACCAGCTAAATCCATAACTTCTTGTACAGAAGATGAGGCAAGCATTGCCCAACCAGTCATTCTTGTCGCATATATATCTTGATGATCTCCAAATATAGATAAAGCATGTGTTGATATACTTCTTGCTGCAACATGTATAACTCCAGGAAGTAATTCTCCTGATATTTTATACATATTAGGTATTTTTAAAAGTAAACCTTGAGAAGCTGTATACGTTGTAGTTAATGCTCCTGTTTGTAAGCTTCCATGAACTACACCAGCGGCTCCTGCTTCTGATTGCATTTCAATAACTTTAGGGACGCTCCCAAATAAATTTTTAATATTTTTTGACGACCACACATCAACTAATTCCGCCATAGTCGTTGAAGGTGTAATAGGATATATGGCTGCAACTTCAGTAAAAGCATAGGAAATATATGCAGCAGCTTCGTTACCATCCATAACCCTTTTCTTTTTAATTTTTTCCATAATTCCTCCTCAAACTAGGCAACTTCTTCCATTGCAGTAGTCTTATTTAAAAAATATTTCTAATTCTTTATGATTTAATGGTTTAGTACATAGAGAAACCACAATATATGATATCAATGCTACTAATAAAGAAGGAACAATATTATGTAATCCTAAAATTGAAATACCAAATTGTGATAATACTATTAATACACTAAATCCAGATATTACAGAAGCAATAGCACCATAAGCTGTTCCTCTTTTCCAATATAACCCCACAACCATAGGAACAAAGAATAATACTTCTTGCCCTGAAAAAGCAAATAAATTTATCCAAACTATTAAACTAGATTGATTAATAGATAATAAATATGTAATCAATCCTATACCAAATGATATAGCAAGTGATATTTTCTTTAATTTATTCTCACTATCATTTCCTTTAGATATGAAATTCATATATATATCCTTTACTAACGCTGAAGAAATTAGTATAAGAACTGAATCAACAGTAGACATTATAGCTGCTAAAGGCCCTCCTATAAATACTCCAGCAAGTATAGGATTTAAATTTTTAAGTGCAAGTGTAGGTATAAGTTTATCACTTACATCTATACTAGGTTCTAAATATCTTCCCATAAATCCTACTAAATGCATACCTAATAATAAGAAACCTACTACAAAAGTTCCTATTATCATAGCATTATGCATAGCTTTTGAATCTTTAAATCCCATAGCTCTAACAGTAGTTGATGGAATACCAAGAACTCCTATCCCTACCAATATCCAGAATGACATTATAAATGGTTTAGCTATAGTTCCTCCACCATCAGGTTTTAATAAATTAGGATTTATTTCTCTAGCTCTACTAACAATATTTTCCATACTTCCAGCTTTATTAAGTATAACCATAAATAATACAAATGTTGCTATCATCATTATTAAACCTTGAACTGCATCATTTACAGTAGCTGCCTTAAATCCTCCAAAAGTTGTATATATTATCGTACAAAAAGCAAATATCATAAGAGCTAGTTTATAATCTATACCTATTATACTTTCTATTAATCTTGCTCCTCCTACAAATTGAGCAACTATAGAGGTCATTAAAAATACTATAGTAAGCAGTGAAAGCAATAATACTAAAGTATCATTTTTATATCTTGCACGTATTATATCTATTATTGTTAAAGCATTTAATTTTCTAGAAATAATCGCAAGCTTTTTACCTAAAATTCCTAATGTTAAAAATATTAAAGGAACTTGTATACAAGCAAGAAGTACCCATCCTAAACCTCTATCATAAGCTATAGATGGACCACTTATAAAAGAAGATGCACTTATATATGTAGAAACTATTGTCATTGCTAATACAAATCCACCCATAGTTCTACTTCCTAAATAATAATCTTCTATAAACTTGCCCTCTTTTTTATTATCTTTATTTACATAATAAGCTACATAAAAAGTAATAAATAAATACACTATTAATGGTATTACAATTTCTAATTTATTCATTTTCTTCTATAACCTCCCCTGTTTCAAGATCTATATTCTTAAAGAAAAATTTTACAGCAATATAGACTAATAAATTTACTAAAATAAAACCTAAAACACAAGAATAGAAAAACCAATCCGGTAATCCTAGTATATATTTATATTCCTCTACATTTTGTGGCGGGTATATATACGCAAAATAATACCACCATAAAAAGTATAAAGAATAAAGAAAAATAGTAATCAAAGCTTCTTTATTTATTTGATTCTTCATTTATAACACCTTCTTTCAAAATTATTTTATCTAAAATTAAAAATTTTGGATTCATAGGTTCTTTCTTACCATTAAATATATATCCTGCCATGCGTCTAACTTGTTGTGGCATAAAAGAATTTCCATTAAAGTAAAGTTTACCATCATCATAAGTAACTTTTACATCTCTAATATGATTTTTCAATTTTAAACCTTTATGATTTGTAAATTCTGAAAAATCCTTTTCTCCACTTATCTCATTTGCTCTACTTATGATAGTTTCTTCATCAACTTTATGAAATTTTTTAGGATAATAATAGTTATATATACGTCTTTCTACAACATCTGGTAAAACTATACCCTTATCTACTACATATGCTTTTTTAATTTTCAATCCATCTATATCGAAATCATAATCTAATATATCTAAATTAAATTCATTAGCAATGAAATAAATATAGTTTGAATTAGCAGAAACCTTAGCATCTGTTCTACCTGCTTGTTGTAATCCTTTATATATAACTACACCTTTTGATATAAGATAAGTTTTAAGTACACTTTTAGTTGTTTTTTTATCCTTAATTTCATCAAATGCATCAAATTTCTTACCTTTATATGATATTTCTAATAAATATCCTAATTTATTTTTTCTCATTATATTCTTTAATTGCTAATTTAAGCAATCTCATCCCATCTTCTATATCTCTTAAATTATTACCACAGAAAGAAAATCTAACTTCTTTTTTACCAAGATCAGCATGTTCTCTTGAATAAAAACCATTCCCTGGTGCAAACATCAATGTTTTCCCATCGCTTCTAAAATCAGTTAATAACCATTTTGCAAATTTATCCGTATCATCTACAGGAAGTGAAGCAAAAATATAAAATGCTGCATCAGGTTTATTAGCTATTACACCTTCTATACTTGATAATTTTTCAAACATTAGATCACGTCTTTTTTTATATTCCTTATTTACATAATCTATATGTACATCAATTCCTCTAACAAGGCTAGCTGCCGCAAATTGCTCTATAGTTGAAACAGACAATCTCGCTTGACAAAGTTTCAATGTTTGAGTTATTAATTCCTTATTTTTAGAAGCTATAACTCCTATCCTTGCACCACAAGCACTATAATGCTTAGAAATACTATCTATTAGTATAATTCTATCTGAAAGATCATCAAAAGTTAAAAATGATTTAAATTTAGTTTCATCATCATATATAAATTGTCTATAAACTTCATCTGATATTATAAATATATCATGTTCCTTAGCAAGTCTTTTAATATCTTCTATTTCTCTTTCACTTAATACAACTCCAGTTGGATTACATGGATTAGAAAAAAGTATAGCTTTAGTTTTAGGTGTTATAAGTTTTACCATATCTTCATATTTAGGTAATCTATAACCTTCTTCTATTTTAGTAATTATAGGAACTAAGTTTGCTCCTGCAACTCTTAAAAATGAATCATAATTTGAATAATAAGGTTCTGGAACTAAAACCTCATCTCCTGGATTACATATTGCATTCATAGCAAATTGAAGCGCCTCACTTCCCCCATTAGTTATTATTATTTCATCTTTTGAAATATTCAAATTATATCTACTATAATATTCTGAAAATGCTTCTAGTAAATTATTAAGACCTTGTGAGTTAGCATACTTAACAATTTTCTCTTGATATCGTATAAGCCCATTAAAAAAAGAATCTGGAGTTTTTACATCTGGTTGTCCTATATGAAACTCATATATTTTAACTCCATTTTCCCTAGCTTTATCTGCAAGAGGTACAAATTTTCTTACAGGTGAATATTGCATATTTAATACTCTTTCTGATAATTTAATCATATTTTACTCCTCAATATTTTTTATCAAATATATTTTATTACATTTCCTATTTTAAATCAAGTTAAGTAATTAAAAAGTGTAGCAAATTTTTACTACACCTTAACTATAATTTATTCTTCTTTTCTTATTATATTTATAACAAAAACTAATAATATTACACTAATAAAAGTCATATACTTATCTATATATATTATAATATAATCTCCAACAAGCACTCCAAGTATAAAACCTAATAGTACCGTAGAATAAAGTTTTATTTCATCATACCTTTTATTTATTACAGATTCCACTAAACTTCTAGTATTTCCTGTACACATAGTAGACATATATACTCTACCATAAACTTTTCTAAACGCTTGTATTTGAGCACCTGAAATAAAAGCAATTAATGATACAGAAAAAACGTCTGAAGGTATAAATGGAATAATAAACATAATTAATATTTCAGTAGATAAAATAACTTCTCTCCATATTTTAATATTAAAATTTTTTGATTTAATTTTTAAAATCTCTGTAACACTTACACCAAATATAAAAAATAATATTGGTAATCCATATTTAATGATATTTCTAATATTATCACTTGAAACTCTATTTAAATAATATACCATTCTAACTATATTACCTGTTATTGCGGTTGCAAAAATACCATCCTTTAATTTGTAAGAATATATTTCTAACATTCCTCCCACAAAAGTAAGTAAAAAAGCTACTCTTCTTAATTCGACCTTACTATTAATCTCTAATTCTTTCAAGTTCTTTCACTGCCTCCTCAAAAGAGTATACTAAAACTCCATATTTTAATATAGCACCTAAAACATAATGATTTATAGCATAAGTAGGTATATCATATTTATTAGCACTCTTTAATCTAATATCAGAATTAATAGCTATTATTTTTTTACCATTAGAAAGAGCTATACCTAACTCAACCATAACTCCAGGATCATCATTAGTAATATCTGCTAAAAATACATCAGCATTAAGTATAGCATTAGTATCACCGTTAAATATATCAAGAGGAGTTGGTAATTTTTCTTTATTTTCATTAAACGGTTGTTCTATTGGATTAAACAAATCTATTCCTTCTATTCTTTCTCTCAAAATTTTACCTTCTTTTAATCTTTGAGCAACTTCTGCTTCATTAAAAAGTCCACCTGCTAAATATACTTTCATTATATACACCTCACATATTTATTTTTCATATTCATCTTTTACAATTATTAAAACTATATATTGAATTATAGCAAAAAGTATAATGTATTGTATAGTATTTGAATTAATATTTTCAAATATTATTTTTAAAGTAGTGATTGGATTTAATATCAAATTCCATGAATTTAATCTAATAAATCTTCCTATATATACAGCAACACCAGTTAATATTGATACAATTACATATGCTATATTCTTATATCTAAATTTAACAGTAAAATTATTCAAAGTAATATAGCTAAGTTTAATAGCTATAAGTATAGCAATAAAAATTAATGATAGTTTTATCCAATTTGTAAAATTCATTATATAGGTAACACCTGATGAATCTCTCACATAATATTTCATAACAGAAATATGTATAAGATCTGTAAACAGATATATTACATTAGGAAAAAAAATTAATGCTATAAAACTATTAATAAATTTAAATATTTTATTTTTAACTTTAAAGAAACTTAAAACAAAAGGTATATAAGCAAGAAATGTATTCCATATTAAAAAATAATATTTAGGATATATCACTAATAAAATCAATATATATGTCAAAATTATAAAAGTATATTTTTTTAAAATTTTATTCATATTCCTCCTCTAAGGGTAATAACTCTGTATATATTTCATAATCTATTAGATATTCTTGTAATATATTTTTATATCTATCTATCTGTTTTAAATAATCTTCATTATCTAATACATTTTTACCAGTTTTAAAATCATATATATATGCTTTCTTATTTATATTATCTATAGATAATAAATCTATAATATACATTTTCCCATCATCATTTTTATCATATATTTTGAATTCATGTTTTTTATCTAATTTAGAATTTATAATATTTTTATATTTTTTAACATTAATATCTATTAATTTATTAACACTCTCAAAATCATCTTTAATCAATAAATTACCAAATTTTTTTCTAACCATATCTTTAGTAATTTCTATATCACCATTATATACTTCAAAGAAATAATGTATAGCTGTACCAATATTTTGCTTTCTAATTCTATATATATCATATTTATCATCAAATACATTCAAATATCTAGTATTAGAGAAATATTCTTTATATTTACTATAATCTTTAATCACATGAGTTTTAATTATATTTTCTTTTATTTCATTTTCTCCTAAAACTTCAGATTTTTTTAATAAATAATTGTCTTCACAATAGAATATATAGAGATTTTCACGTGCTCTAGTATATGATACATAATATAAATTGCGTTCTTCATCTAATTTTTCTTTTATTAAATAATTACAAATATCATTTATTTCAGGGTATTGAATTTTAAATTCATCCATTAATTTTTCATATTCATCTCCTATTTTTAAAAAACATTTAGGATTCATTATTTTTTTTAATATAGAATTATCCACTAATTCAAATTTATCTATATTATATTCATTATCATATTCTACATATTTTTTCATAACATTCTCTTTACTACCACTATCAACATTAGTCTTATAATATGTATAAACATTTTTAAATTCCAACCCTTTAGAAGAATGTATAGTCATAAGAATTACAGATTCCTTATCAACTATTGATTTTCTTAGAGATTTATTATTAGACATATCAAAATAAAAATCGACTAAATTATTATATTCCTTAAGTTTAGAAAAATATTCATTTAAATTTAATATATCTACTTTAGAATTACTGCTTGAATAACCAAAATAATTAATATACTCTTTAGCAAAATCAAATTTTTCTGAATTTATACAATTAGATAATTGATATTTTTTTACAAAATTATCTACATAATATATTTTATCAGATTCATTTAACAATATTTTTGAAACCTCTTTTAAGCTTGCACCAAAAACATTTGACCTAATAAACTCAAATTTACTAATTTCATCTCCTGTAGCTATATATTTAATTAATTTATGTACAATTTTAACAGATTCAACTTCTAATATATTAGATTTTGAACTTAATGAATAAGTTATGCCTTCCTCTGATAAAATATCTGCAACTTTTTCTAATTCTTTATTACTTTTCAACAGAACTGCCGTATCTTTAAAATGTTTATTTTTCTTTATCATTTCAACTATATGTTTTTCATAATTAGCCGATTTTGAACCTTTTTCTTTTTCTACTTGTATAACAGAAACATGACCCCTACCATCTTTCGACTTATATGAACTTACATCTTTATATGGATAATTCTCTAATTTATTAAATGTTTTATTAACAAAATCAATAATCTTCGCTTCACTTCTATAACATTTATCTAAAACTAGTACATTTGTATCATTTCCAAGACTTTTATCTAAATTTTCAAATAAAGCCTTATAACCTCCACGCCAACTATATATACTTTGCTTTTCATCTCCAACACACACAACTATATCTGCTGCATCCATTATTAATTTTAATAATTTATATTGATTTATACTAGTATCTTGAAACTCATCTATCATTATTGCCTTAATATCTCCACCCAATAATTCTTTAAATGCTTCTGTTATCTCTCCATTTTTTACGAGCCCCAACTTTTCATCATTAATGTATTTTACTGTATAATAAGTTATATCATTAAAATCTAATAATCTTTTTTTCAATTTATATTTTAATTCTGTTTCAAATAAAATTGTAGCATTTTTAACAATTTCATTATGTTTAAATTTAGATTCAGCTATATAAATGTCAGACAATAAATATAGCGCATCTCTATTTATTTCATAAATATTTTTCTTTGTTTTAAAATCTGAAAAACCTTTTGAATTAAAATTCTTTTTAAATTCAGTTACAAATTTTTTATACACAATATCTATATTATCATTTTTTTCTAATATTGATAAAATATTTTCTCCACTTTTATTTTTAGTAATATCTCCCCATTTATTTGTATATAAATATAGTGCTTTTCTTAAAATTTCCTCTTTATTTATTTCTATATTTTTATAATCACTGTTTAATAATTCATATTTTTTATCTAAAAATACATCTTTGATTTCTTTAATAATACTATCTATATTTTTTTGTTCAAATTTATATCTAAATTCAGAATTTTTATAAAGATCAATTACTATATCTTCATAAAGTAATTTTAAAGTTTCACTTTCATCTTCTAAAAGATCATAAGTATATAATCCTAAACATGATTCAGCAATACAAGATTTAAAAATTTTACCTATAAATCCATCTATAGTTGTTATTCTAATACTTTCTTTATTAATTAACATATTTGAATACAAATTCTTTAGTTTTTCTATATCATCATCTGTAATTTTATATCCAAAACTATTTTCTATACTATCTATTAAACCTTGACTATCTTCACTTCTAGTGATTATTTTATGTATAAATAAAAATATTCTTTCTTTTATTTCAAATGTAGCTTTTTTGGTAAATGTCATTACGACTATATTTTTAAAATTAATTTCCTTCAACAAAAAATATATATATTGTAATGATAATCTATACGTTTTACCCGTACCCGCACTTGCTTTTACCACTTCTTTTAATTCCATATTATTATCTCCTCATAATTATTATATTGCCCCTTTTTACCTTTTTCATAAAATTCTTTATCTAATGATGTATATGTTTCTAAAATTTTATATATAAGTTCTTCAGTTAAATCACTTTCATCACTTTCTACTTTATGAAATATATCAAAGTCTAAAATATATGATAGATAAGTTTTTATTTCTTTACTTGTTTCATTAATAAATTCATATAATTTAACTTGATTTGAATATCTTTTTTTATTAGATGTATCTTTTTTCCCTGTTTTAAAATCTATTATATATATTTCATCACTTGTTTCTAAATAAAGATCTATTCTACCACCAAATTTAATTTTTTTATCATTTATTTCTATATTTTTATACATTTTATATTCAGGTTCACAACGTAATATTTTTTTATTATTTAAATCTTTTAATAATAAGCTAATGAATTGTTTAATTCTAACTTTAATATCACTTAAATATTCATATTCAAAAAAATTTGAATATTTAGTTAACATAACAAAATCTATATATTCTTTTATTTTCATTAAAGCAGTATCTATTTTGTTATTTAATAAATCTTCATCACTTAACAATTTATTAATATCTACATTTTCATCTTTGGTAAAAATATATTCCATCACCTTATGAATTATATTACCTACAACATTACTTCTAATCATAGTTTCTAAAACTTCTATTTTATTTATTTTTTTAGACATAAAATATGTTAATTCTGAATCTTTTAAATTCAAAAAATCAGATATTGATATATATTCTATATTATTTGTTCCATTAACAGGCATTTGATCATCTTGTGTTAAATATTTTTCTTTATCTATATCTAAATTAAATTCTTTCATATATATTTGAGAAAAAATATTTGATTTTTCAGACAAATCTATTTCTATTTTTTCAACTTTTATATTATTTTTATATATAAAATCACTTATAAACGACATCTCAGAAATATTTTCTTCTTCATTTTTAATATACATCAGACATACATTAACTGAATTATACATATTAAATATATATGAATATATACTTGAATAAGTTATACTCTCTAAAGTAGGTAATCCTAATTTCATTCTTTGTATAGAGTTAAACACACTCCCTGTAATAGTTTTAATACTTCCTTGTAAATTCATCAAATTAAAGTTTTCTTTTTTAATATTTGAAATTTTATTTTTATCCTTAATTTTAATTATTGCATTTTCTTCTAAATTAAAATTAATTTTCTTAGCTTTAAGATATTTAATAAATAGCTTTAAATATTCAATATAGAAATTAGATAAAAATGATAAATCTAAAGAATTTATTTCATTTAATGCACTCATAAATTCATAAGAAATCGAAAACATAGTATCACTTTCATCCCTATATTTACCTATTTTTTCAAACAACGAAGAAAAATCTTCTTTTGATTTATATTTCTTAATATCTAATAAAATTTTAACTGAATTTAATTTTTCTTCTGTTATATACATATTAAACATAGATTCAGATTTTAATATTTCTAAATCGCTTTCAGGAATATTAAATATTTTTCTAAATCCTTCAATACTATATAGCTTATATAAATCCGATATTTGAAATCTATTTCCAATAGAATTATCTAAACATAAATAAATTTTTTCTAATATTAAATAATTTTTAGTAATAGAAAAAGTATAATTAGATATAGTTTGTATAAGATTTTGATTTAAATAAATATTTTCTTTCTTAATCATATTATCTAAATTTTCTTCGTTATCATAGACTATATCAAATTTATCTTTATTATCTATTAAATATATAAGTTGGGTAAATTTATCACTACACTCAACTATCTTTGGTTTATTTTTAAGTAAAGGAATTGTAATATTTTTTAAAATCATATTTTCTTCATCAAAATCACCTTTAGATACTCCCATCCAAAATTCAAATTTATCAGAATTCATATATCTTTTCTTTTCTAAACTATCAAAATTAAACTTATTTACAAAAATTACTTTTTCATATTTATCTAACAATTTTTTATTCTCATAAGAATAAAGTGGTAATAAATATCTTGGTATTGCATCCTCTTTTTCAACTTTTTTTAACATTGATGAATGAATAGAAAATATATCTTTAATCTTATCTTCTTGCCATTCAAATAATTCTATATCACTTAAATCTAACTCATATTTAATATATTCATTCATAAAATTATAGTATCTATAAGCAATATCTATACAATCAAAATAGCCATTTATTCCCATTTTTTTCTTCAAATCTTTATTAATAGAATTATAGAAAAAAATTGTTTCTTTTTCTTCTTTTAAAATATTTTTTTTAGATAATATATATTTATCTAAAAATTCACTCTCTGTCATTAAAGTATACTCAACAAAAGAATTTTTTAAAGTATTCTCTATTTCTATCTTATCCATAGGATTTGAAAAAATGTATAGATTATTACCTTTCAATTCATTTAAAATATCAAATTCCAAACCTTTATATACAATATCCATTATATTCCCCTCTCTTTTTTGTTTAATTATACCATAATTAAAAAAAAAAGATAATCACTTAAATTATCTTTTATATATTTAAATCATTAAGATTTTAATTAAAGAAAAAGATGGAAAACTTAATTTCCATCTTAAATTATAAAGCTTTTACTTTTTCAACTAAAGCTTTGAATTCAGCTGAATTATTTAAAGCTAATTCTGCTAATACTTTTCTGTCTAATTCTATATTTAATTTCTTTAATCCATTCATAAATCTTGAATAAGATAATCCTTCAGCACGAGATGCAGCATTTATTCTGATTATCCATAATTCTCTCATTGTTCTTTTCTTTAATTTTCTATGTTCTGTTGCATAAGCCATTGCTTTTTTTACAGCTTCATTTGCTTTTCTATAATTAGTCTTTATTGACCCTCTGTATCCTTTAGCTTCTGCTAATACTTTTTTATGTCTCTTTCTTCTTACTATTCCTGTTTTTACTCTTGGCATTTTAATTCCTCCTCTTTAGTCTTATCTTCCAGCTTGTCCAGCTAATAATCTTGAAGCTTTTCTTGCTGCTCCTCCAGTTAACACAGCATCTTCACCTAATCTTTTCTTTCTCTTATGAGTCTTCTTAGTTAAGATATGACTCTTTCCTGAATGTTTAACAACAAATTTCCCTGTTCCTGTTACTTTAATTCTTTTTTTAGCACCTTTATGTGTTTTCATTTTTGGCATAATTTTTCCTCCTCTGAACTATTTCTTTGGTGAAAGCATAACAAATTTTTGTAATTGCTCTTTACCATATTTTTTCTCTACTATAACCTTTTCTTCAAAGAAATTAGCAAATTCATCTAAAACTTTAACAGCTGTTTCTGAATGTAATTTCTCTCTTCCTGATAGTCTTAAACTAATTTTTATCTTATAATCTTTTTCTAAAAACTTCTCTATTTGATTAATTTTAGTTTCCATATCATGTGTATCTATATGAGGTTTTACCCTTATTTCTTTGATCACAGTATTTTTTTGTTTCTTTTTATTTTCTTTATCTTTCTTTACCTTTTCATAACGATATTTACCATAGTCCATTATCTTAGCAACAGATGTTGTTCCGTTGTATGACATTTCAACTAAATCTAGATTTTTTTCAGAAGCTAAATTTAAAGCATCATTAACTGACATTATACCTAACTGTTCTCCGTCTTCAGATATTAATCTCACTTCTTTAGCTCTGATTTCTTCATTAATTCTAGTACTATCAGACTTCATAGTTCCTTTTATAAAGAACACCTCCTATTTTGATAATAAAAAAAACAAGATAAAATCTTGTTCTCTACATCATAAAATGATAGACTTATGGCGTCTATAATTAATAACGTAACCTAACTCATATTAAGCCCAGCAATCTAAATCGATATGGAAAGGTGAGAACTAAATTCTACTTCTTTTAATTTACTTATAAATATTATCATATTTTTCATTATTTGTCAAATCATTACTTAAATATTTAATATAAGTTTTAATTTATTTTTTAATTTTAATATATTAAATATAAGGAACTACATATTATAAAATGTAATTCCTCAATTTAATAATTTTATATAAAATTAACTTAACATATATTTTTGTAATTTACGACTTGATAGGGCCAATATTAATGTACCTAATATTAGTATAGTCGATAATGCATTAATTGTAGGACTTACCCCAAACTTAAGCATAGAATAAATTTGTATAGGTAAAGTATCAGAATTAGTTCCTGTTACAAAACTTGTTATAACAAAGTCATCTAAAGATAATGTCATAGACATTAAAAACGCTGATATTATACCTGGTATCATAGTTGGTAATATAACTTTATTTAATGTTTGTAATTCAGTTGCACCCAAATCACGTGAAGCTTCAACAATAGAGAAATCAAATTCATCTATTCTTGACATTATTATAAACAGCGAAAAAGGTATATTAAATGTTGTATGCGCAATAAATACCGTTAACATTCCTAAAGGTATTTTAGCAAAATTCATATTAAAGAATAATAATAAAGAAACCCCTATTATCAAATCTGGTAAAACCAATGGTATATAATTTAATACTCTTGAATAAGCTTTTAATTTAAAATTATACCATTTAATACCTATTGCACCTAATACTGCTATAACAACAGAAATAGATGATGACGTTAATGCTATCAATATACTTCTTCCAAAAGCTTGCCATAATTTTGGAGAACGAGTAAATAACTCTATATACCATCTTAAAGAAAAACTTTTAAATTCATACGCCTTCGTTGAATTAAAAGATAAAACTATAAGCATAAATATTGGTAAATAGAAAAATACCATAACTAAAACAAAGAAGAATAGTGAAAACTTTTTCTTTTCCATGCTAATCACTCTCCTTTTCAGTCTTCATTTTTATCCATACAAATATTGAAGTAATCAATATAAATAATGTTGAAATAGCTGAAGCTGATGGCCAATCTCTTAAATTAAACATTTTGCTTGCTATAATATTCCCTAACATTATTCCATCTGTTCCTCCTACTAAATCAGGAACAGCATAAGACCCTATTGCTGGTATAAAAGTTAAAACTATAGCTGTTATTATTCCACTTTTAATTCCTGGAAGAAATATTTTCATATGCGCTTTAAAATTACTTGCACCTAAATCACGTGCTGCATCTATTAATGAAAAATCAAATTTCTCTATTGATGAATAAAGTGGTAAAATTGCATAAGGTAAGTATATATACACACTTATTATTATTACTGCTGTTCTATTATATAGTAAATCTAATGGCCCAGCTAAATTAAATAAATCAACTAAAAATTTATTAACTATACCATTATTACCAATCAAAGCAATAATAGCAAATACTCTAACTAAAAAATTAGTCCAAAATGGTATTACTATTAATAATAACCAAAAATTTTTATACTTTGAACGAGAAATAAAATAAGATGTAGGTAAAGCTAAAATTATAGTAATAGCTGTAATTACAACAGAAATATTTAAAGTTTTTAGAGCTATAGCCCATATATCTGAAGATAAAAATAAGTCCTTATATGCCTTCAAGGTAAATGTTGTGTAATTTGTTATACCTCCATAAGCACTTTTTTTCAAAAAACTAAAATATACTATAATTGCAGTTGGAATAGCAAAAAATACACTCATCCATATAGTTATAGGTAAAAAATAAAGATATCTTAATCTTGATTTTTCTTGTAAAACATCACTTTTTGCCATTATTTTACCTCCACTAGATAAGCATCTTCATAGTTCCAGTAAAAAAACACCTTTTCTTTCCAAACAAATAGTTCTTCTTCTTCAAGAAATTCTCTATGTTGGTCAAATGCCCTAATTATTCTATTAGATCCATTAACTTTAATAAATAACTTAGATTGGAATCCAGAATAAATTACTTCATCTACTATACCAGTTAAAACTTTATACTTAGGATTATCCTTTGGAGGTTTAATATCAACCTTAATTTTTTCTGGTCTAAGAGTTAATTTAACTTTATCTCCAACTTTAACAGGTTTATCTAGTTCTACTTTAAATTCTCCTATTTCATCTGAATGAGCTATAGCATGATTTTCATAAACTTCTTGTATAACTCCAGTTAAGAAGTTAGTCTCTCCTATGAAATCAGCTACAAAATCATCATGAGGTTTTTCATATATTTCATTTGGAGTGCCAATTTGAAGTATATCTCCCTTATTCATAACTGCTATTCTATCTGATACAGATAAAGCTTCTTCTTGATCATGCGTTACAAAAACGAAAGTAATACCTACTTCATCATGTATAGTATCTAATTCTATTAATAACTTTTGTCTAAGTTTAGCATCTAGAGCTGACAGTGGTTCATCTAATAAAAGAACATCAGGTTTACCTATTAAAGCACGAGCTATAGAAACTCTTTGCTTTTGACCTCCAGATAAATTTTCTGGCATTTTTGATTTATGTTCTAATAAACCAACTAATTCTAAATATTTATTTACTTCTTTTTCTATTTCTTCTTTAGACACACCGTTTAATTTCAAAGGGAATGCAACATTGTCAAATACATTCATAGTTGGAAATAATGCATAATTTTGAAATACTGTATTAACATTTCTTTTTTCAGGAGGTAATTTATCTATTCTATTATCACCTACTAAAATTTCTCCACTATCAGGATATATAAATCCTGCAATCATTCTTAAAAGTGTAGTTTTACCGCAACCAGAAGGTCCTAATATAGAGAAAAATTCACCTTTTTTTATAGTTAAACTTACATCTTTTAAAATAGTGTCTTTCCCAAAACTTTTAGACACATTTTTTATTATTAAATCTCTTTCCAATTATCATTCTCCTTTCAAGTTAAAACTTATCAAAAAATTGTCTTGCTAATTCTTTTAAATAAAATACATCATTTACTCCACATAATTCTCTTACAGAGTGCATTGCTAGCATAGGAACTCCTAAATCTATAGCATCTATATCAAGATGTGTTGAAGATATAGGCCCTATAGTTGAACCACCTATTTCATTAGATTGATTTACAAAACTTTGTATTTTAATACCAGTTTTATCTACTAATTGTTTTATTACTGATATAGAATAAGCATCTGATGTATATCTTTGATTTGCACTAATTTTAATAGATATTCCTTCATTCATTTTACCTAAATTAGTTGGATCACTTTTACCCATGTATGCAGGATGAGCTGCATGAGCTCCATCTGCTGATAACATAAATGAAGATGACAACATAACTAAAAATTCTTCTCTACTAAATCCTAAAGCATAATTTATTCTTTCTAAAATATTATATAAATAATTTGAATCTGCCCCTTGTTTAGTTGCTGATCCTATTTCTTCATTATCAAATCCAACAAATACATTTATTTGGTTATTATTATTACTACTTTCCATTAATCCTATTAATCCAGTATAGACAGAAACTAAATTATCTAGTTTTGGAGAACTTATCATATTCTGATCTACTCCAACTAAACTTCCTTTTTCTAAAGAATATATAAATAAATCAAAATCTAATATATCAGATTTATTAATACCAATTTTTTTAGAAATTATATTTAATAAATAATTTTCTTTTTCAAATCCTTCTTTAACTAAATTAAGTATAGGAAGTGTATCATTTTGTTTATCTATCTTAACTCCATTATTAACTTCTCTATTTTGATGTATAGCAAGATTAGGGATAGTTAATATAGGCTCTTCAATTTTAACTTTAATAGTCTTAGGTTTAAATGTATCACCATTTTTAACTATAACTCTACCAGCTATAGATAATGGTCTATCAAACCAAGTATTTAATATAGGCCCACCATAAACTTCTGTATTTAACCTCAATACACCATTAGTAATCATTTCAGGATTAGGCTTAACTCTAAATCCTGGTGAATCTGTATGTGATCCAAATATTTTAAACCCTCTTTTTAAATCTATTTTTTCTCCTATTGTGAATGCTACTATAGTTGAGTTAGTTCTTTTAACAAAATATTTCCCTCCCGGTTTCAAATTCCATTTTGAATAAGGATCTAATCTTTCAAATTCATTTCCTACTAATATTTCAGAACACAAATCTCCTACATGATAACTACTAGGACAATCATCTATAAATTCTATCAATTCTCTCGCAAATGCCTTAACTTCAAATTCTGCAACTTCTCTTTTTAATATTTCTTTAGTATCCATCTTATACCTCTACTCCATAAATTTTACTAAATTTATTTTTTAAATAATTAATATAATAATCTGAATTAAATTTATTACCTGTTGCATTTAAAATAATTTTATCAGGTTCTAAAAATGATCCAAACCTTTGTACTTTTAATTCAAGCCAATTATTAATATTTTCAAATCTAGCATTTCTTAATTCTTCTTCGATATTTATTTCTTTACTCATAGCATCATATAGTTGTGCACTATAAGCTGAACCTAAAGCATAAGATGGAAAATATCCAAATAATCCTTGTGCCCAATGTATATCTTGAAGTATTCCTTCATTTAATGTTTTTGGTTCTATTCCTAAATATTTTACATATTTAGCATTCCATTTTTCTACTAAACTATCTATATTTACTTCTTCATCTATATTACTGAATATCTCTTTTTCAAGTTCATATCTAACTAATATATGTAAAGGATAAGTAAGTTCATCAGATTCAGTTCTAATATATGAAAGATTTGATTCATTTAAAAGTAATTTAAATTCATCAAGACTAATATCCATGCCAAAATACTCATCCATTAACTTATATATTTCAGGTACAAAAGCATCATTTCTACCAAACATATTTTCATATATTCTTGATTGTGATTCATGTATACCCATAGAAACTCCTCCGCCTAAGAAATTTTCATCATATACATCTTCTACATGTTGTTCATATAAAGCATGACCTGTTTCATGTATAGTTGAATATATTGCTGATATAGGATCATTTTCATGATAGTGAGTCGTTATTCTTACATCTTTATTACTTGTAGATGTTGTAAAAGGATGTTCACTTTCTTTTAAAACCCCAGATTCATAATCAAATTTTAATATTTCAGTAATTTTTTTTGACAATTTTTTTTGTTTTTCTATAGAATAAGGTTTAGATAAAAATCTTTCCTTTATATTCTTTAATTCTTTTCTTCTTTTTAAAACAACTTTTTTTATAAATGGCACTAAATCTGTTTTAATTTTTTCAAAAAAATCATCTACATATTCTACTGTCAAATTAGGTTCATAATCTGATAAAAGTAGAGAATACGGATGTCCTTCATAATTTCTATATTTTATAAATTTCTTTTTAAGTTCTATAACTTCTTTTAAAACAGGTGCATATTCTTTAATATCATTATTTTTTTTAGCCTCACTCCATTTTTGAGATGAAAGAGTAATTAATTCTGAATATCTAGAATACTCATTTACTGGTATTTTACTCATAAAATCAAAAATATCTTTTTTTGTTTTTAAAACAAGTTTTTTATCTATATCATTTAATTTTTCTAAATCAACAGTATATATTAATTCTTTAAATTCATCATTTACCACTGTACTATAGCCAAGTTCTGATAACATTCCTATAGTTTTTGATAAATTATTTATAGCTTTAATCGGAGCTTCAGTTTCTAAGTCCCAGCTAAGTATAGTTTGAGCATGAGTATATGCTCTATATTTACTTAAAATTTCTTTAATTTTTGTAATTTTTTCCATATATACCTCCTTCTTTAAATTATACAATTTTTATAGATATATTTCAATAATTTTTACTTATCTTTTTTTCTTCTTCTTTATTTACTATAGCCGATGAATAAAGCTCAGTTTTACCACAATTTAAACATATCCTCAAATAAAACATTTGACTACTTACAGGTAATAATTCTAAAAAAATATTTTTCATCTTATCAACCTTAACATCTCTTACAGGCAAATTAACATTTTTGATATCAAACTTATTATGTCCGCACATACTACATTTAAATTCCATATAACATCACCCTTCTAAAAGTTTTTCAAAAAAGTTTTTCTATGTATATTTGATATACCATTCTCTCTTAATAATTTATAATGTTCCTTCGTTCCATATCCTTTATGTTTACTAAAGTTATAACCAGGAATAGTATTGTCAAATTCTTTCATAATTCTATCCCTTGTAACTTTTGCTATAATTGAAGCAGTTGCTATAGATAAAGATTTAGCATCACCTTTAACTACTGTTTCTTGCATATAATTACAATCTTTTATTTCTCTATTACCATCTACTAAAATCAAATAATCTTCCTTATTAATTATAACTATATCATCTATTGCTTTTCTCATAGCCATATATGTTGCTTGCAATATATTTATTTCATCTATTATATCTGAATTTACTATACCCACTCCAAATATTATATTTTCATCATTTAATATATTTTCATATATTTTTTCTCTTTTTGCTTCCGTTAATTTTTTAGAATCATTAACTTCTTCCAAATATTGACTGTATTTATTTATAACAACAGCAGCAGCAACCACAGGACCAGCCAAAGGCCCACGTCCTGCTTCATCTACTCCTATAATTAATCTATTATATTCCTTATCAAAATCATATAACTTATTCATGTTCAAACCTCAATTTTGTTTTATTTAAAGCATTATTAAAATCCTTATGAAATTCACCTATTACATTTATTCTTTCTTTAGTTATTGGGTGTATAAAATCTAATTCATAAGCATGTAACATCTGTCTTTGAAACTCATCTTTTCTTCCATATACACTATCACCTATTATTGGAAAGAAAAAATGTGATAAATGTACTCTAATTTGATGTGTTCTTCCAGTTTTTAAATTAAGCCTAACTAAACTATATTTTTCATTTTTATCAATAACACAATAATTAGTTATAGCTTCTTTACCTCCATCTTTTTTCACAGACATTTTCTTTCTATCTTTTTCATCTCTTCCAATATTAGAAATTAAAGTTCCACTTTTTTTATTCATACTACCTTTAACTATAGCATAATATATCTTTTTAATTTCTTTATTTTTAAACATATCTGTTAGCAAATTATGAGTTTTATCATCTTTGGCTATAATAATTAAACCTGAAGTATCTTTATCTAATCTATGTACTATACCGGGTCTTATTTCACCATTTATACCTGATAAATCTCTAACCTTATATAAAAGTGCATTTACTAAAGTATTTTGTTCATGTCCTTTAGATGGATGAACCACCATACCTGCCTTTTTATTAACTATTAATAAATATTTATCTTCATGCACTATATCTATTTCTATATCTTGAGCTATTATATCTACTTGTTTTGCATCCGGTATATCTATATATACTTCATCACCTTTTTCAAGTTTATATGAAGGCTTAGTTTTTAATCCGTTCACCTTAATATTTTCACTTTTAATTAAATCTTGTATCTTTGTTCTTGATTCTCCTAAAATTTCAGATAAATAAGCATCTATCCTTTTATTAATATTTTCTTCAATTAACATCATCTACTCCTTGAAATTTTTTCATATACTCATCATCAACTAAATCATGATGCTTAAGTATAAGACAAGCAAGATTTGGGTTAATATCTTTCAATTTAATATATCCATTTAAAGAATGATTTTTCAAACTTGTTTTAAAACCAAGTTTATGTAATACTCTTAATAAAAAACCTGAATTTCCCTTACCACTATCATGTAATAGAGCTAGTTTTAAATAAATATTAGGCATATCAAGTTTTTTAATATCTTGATAAACTTTAAATGAATGATACTTATCGTATCCTAACATTTTATCAAATACATCATATTCTTCTTTAGTCAATAATTTTTTAACTTCTTGTTCATTATCTTTATTTATTCTAAAAAAATAGAATTCTATTATCTTAAAAAATATCATAAATATCTCTCTATCAATTCTTCTATACAATCTACCTTATATTTTTCATCTATACCTTGCTCATTCTTAGCACTACCAAATCCCCAGTTACAATAAGCAAAATCAACGCCTGAATTATTAGCTGTATTTAAATCAACTATCATATCACCAACAAATAAGACATCTTTTTTTTCTAAATTTAGTTCACTAATCAATCTTTCAACATTAATAGAAGAAGGTTTTTTCTCTTCTATATGATTAGGATCTAGTCCTATAATTTTATAAAAAGAGAATTCTTTTAACTCATCTATCTCACAAGATTTCTTAGCTAAATCATCATCTTTATTTGTTATTATTGCATATTTTATACCTTTTTCTTCTAATTTAAACAATAATTCCCTTATACCTTTGTATGTATATAAATTAAAATCATATTCTTTATTATATATATCTAATAAATATGAAAGTACTTCTTCTTCCTTTTCTCTACTTCCTTGTTCTTTAAGTATAAGCTCTACCATTTTTCTTAACCCATTACCTATATAATTTACATAATCATCAGGATTATATGTTTTCAACCCATAATTTTTAAGTGCTTTATTTGAAGCATTCGCTATCGCATATACCGAATTTAATAGCGTTCCATCTAAATCAAATATAACTAATTTCTTACTCATTTTAAACCTCTATTTTTTTCATTTATTCATATATATTATATCTTTTTTTTACAGTAAATACAAACTTTTAATAGATTTGATTATATAATTATCATAAAAATATTTGAAATTTATAAAACTTATGTTAAAATGACTTGAGGTGATAAATTTGAAAATAAAACCATACATATCAGAAACTATAGTTGCCTATTATTTAATAAATGGTAAAATAAAAGAAGAAATAGTTGCTTTTGAAGAAATAGAATCAGGAAATAATTTAGATAAATTGAATATTAAATTTAAAGAATTAAGACCAGCAATATGTAAATTTAGTGAAGAAGAAGAAAATGAATTAGGAATTGCTGTATGTTTTAACGAATTATATAACGAAGAAAATGAAATAGAAAAATCAAATATATCTTTTATTGATATAGAAAACGTCAAATCTCTTGTTAAAAAAATGAATTCAAATTCTAAATCATATGAATATATATTATGTGAAAAATAATTTGACAAACACATTATTTTAGTGTATACTAATTCTATGTGTGCCGCTTTAGCTCACTAGGTAGAGCAGCTGACTTGTAATCAGCAGGTAATTGGTTCGAATCCGATAAGCGGCACCATTTTTTTTATTTAAAATTTTGAAATATTTTTAATAATAAAAATAAGCACTAAAAGTGCTTATTTTTTATTTATAAACAATACCTTCTGTTTCTATAGGTTCTGTTCCTTTTATAAACAATGCTTCTCTTGCATTATTTCCATCTGTATCTAAAAGACCAGTTCTTAAATCTATAGTTTTCTTAATCAAAGTTCCATTAGCTAATCCCTCTTCTATAAATTGGAATTTACCTATATCAAAATTACTTAAATTAGAAACTGTTTGCATATAGTTTTTCCAAATTGGAAGAGCTGCACTTGCCCCTGACATTCCTCTACCCATAGATTTATTATTATCATTACCTACATATACAACTGTTACAAGAGTTGGTGTATACCCAGTAAACCACGCAGAAACATAATCACTTGTAGTTCCTGTTTTACCTGCTACAGGTACTGTAGTTCCCTTAGCATAAATTTGAGCTCCTTTACTTCCTCCATTTTTTACAACTGATTGCATCATATGAGTAATTAAAGCAGCATATTCTGGTTCTAATACTTTTTCTTTTTTAGTATCAGCTTCATATATTACCTCTCCAAACTTATTCTCTATTTTATATATAAACTGAGGTTTAACTTTATTACCACCATTAGCTATAATAGAATAAGCACGAGCCATATCAAGAGGTGATACAGTTATAGAACCTAACGCTAATGTTAAATCTTTAGGAATTTCTGAATTTTCAAATCCAAAACTCTTCCAAAGTTTAATAAAATTATTAAGCCCCGCAAGATCTAAAGCTTTAATTGCAACTATATTATCTGAAACTTCTAAAGCTTTTAATAAACTTAAATTATTTCTATACTTCCAATCATAGTTTTTAGGAGACCATTGTCCGAAAACTGCAGGTGAATCTTCTAAAGTAGTTCCCATAGTAAGATTATTTTGTAATGCAGCTAAATATACAAAAGGCTTAAATGATGATCCTGGCTGTCTTTTAGCACTAGTTGCACGATTAAAGTCTCCTTTAGCATAATTTTTTCCTCCAACCATAGCTTTAACAAAACCATTACTTGGATCTATAGATATTAATGCTCCTTCAAGTTCTGAACCTTTACTTAAATTATTATTAGTTGCAAATGATTTATATGCAGCTTTTTGCATATTTATATCTGCTGTTGCATATATTTTATAACCTGTAAATAATAGTTTTTCATCTTCCTCATTTTCTATCCCTAATATCTTCTTAACTTCAGAAAGAACTACTGTTGTAAATTCTGGTGCAATGTTAGTTGAAGATATTTTTTCATCCTTATTTCTATCTGATGCCCTATTATTTGAAAATACAATTTTTTGTTTTAAAGCTTTTTCATATTCTTCTTTTGTTATAGCATTATTTTTATACATTAAATTCAATACAACTTTTTGTCTTTCTAAAGCATTCTCTAATTTAGAATACTTAGTAGGTGATTTAGGCATAGAGGCAAGTATTGCCGCTTCTGCTACAGTTAAATCCCTTGGTAATTTATTAAAATATACTCTAGCTGCATTTTTTATACCATAAGCCCCTCTACCAAAGTTTATTGTATTTAAATAAAGTTCTAGTATCTCTGCCTTAGTTAATTTTCTTTCTACTCTTGTTGCAAGTACAGCTTCTACAATTTTTCTCTTCAAAGTTCTATCTGGAGTTAAAAATATAGTTTTAACTAATTGTTGTGTAATAGTTGATCCACCTTCACGTCCAGTTTTAGTAACATTTAAAAATAAAGCTTTAGAAAGTCTTACAAAATCTAAACCATTATGACTTCTAAATCTTTTATCCTCTACTGAAATAAAAGCATTTTGAACCATTTCAGGTATTTCATCTATACTTATTGGATCCCTATTTTCAACTGTTATTAAATCTAATTGATTCCCATTAATATCATATATAACAGAAGGGGATAGCGTTTTATAATTTTCTATTAAATCATCTGGATATTTTCTATTAACTTCAAAAATAACATATCCTAATAATAAAACACTTATAAATACTAGAGTAAGAATTACTGTT
Organism: uncultured Streptobacillus sp.; assembly: GCA_963539215.1. GTDB lineage: Bacteria > Fusobacteriota > Fusobacteriia > Fusobacteriales > Leptotrichiaceae > CAURNT01. Next base: position 111,963 of record CAUTJT010000002.1, read on the forward strand.
ATGATATATTTATATAGTTTCTTCATTATCTATTTCCTCTTTCTTAACTTTAAGTTGACCACAAGCTGCTTGTATATCTTCTCCTTTAGTTTCTCTTAAAGTTACGTTTATTTTATTATTTAATAAATAGTTGTAAAACTCTTTTTGTTTTTTTAAACTAGGAGTTTCATAAGGTTTACCTACAACCTTGTTATATGGTATCAAATTAACCAAATGATTAAATGATTTCATAAACTTAACAAGATTTATGGCATCTTCTTTTTCACAATTAAAATTATCTATTAATATATATTCAAATGTAATTCTATTTTTAGTTTTAGCTTGATAATTTAATAAAGATTCTTTTAATTTATCTAAAGGATTAACCTTATTTATAGGCATTAACTCACTTCTTTTATCATTATCCACACTATGAAGTGAAATAGCTAATCCTATTTGTTTTTCATCTTCAGTAAATCTATTAATTTCCTTAACCAAACCTGAAGTTGATATGGTAAAGTTTCTCTTTGAAAATTCTTGACCTTCTTTAGAGTTTAAAATATTAATAGATTTAAGTACTGCATCATAATTTAGGAAAGGTTCACCCATTCCCATAAATACAACATTAGAAATTTTATCACCCTTTTCTTTCAAGAAATTTTGCAAATAATAAAATTGCATTAAAATTTCTGAAGCTTTAAGATTCTTTTCAAATTTCATCATTCCAGTCGCACAAAAATCACATTTCAAAGGACATCCAACTTGAGATGACACACATATACTATATCTATTATTATACTTTAATAAAACTGACTCTATTAATCTCTTACCTGATATTGAAAAAAGAAACTTCACAGTTTCTTTATCACTAGAAGTCTGGTGCATAATATATTTTAAACTACCAATTTCAAACTTTTCTTTCAATATTTCTATATCTTCTTTGGAAATATTAGTAAATTTATCAAAATCAAATATAAGCTTTTTATGTAACCATTCATATATTTGAGTAGCTCTAAATTTCTTAAAACCAATACTTACAAGAATTTCTTGCAATTCTACCAAACTAAGATCTAATATATCTATTTTTTCCATTTTTTCTCCTATAAACTAAATAGCTTATCAAAAGCATTACGTGTTATATCTAAAAGAGCATTTAATTCTTTTAAATTGAATGTTTTACCTTCACCAGTTCCTTGTATTTCTACAAATTCTTCTTTATCATTCATAATAATATTCATATCTACTTCAGCTTTTGAGTCTTCTTCGTATTCTAAGTCAAGTAATACTTCTCCATCAACTATACCAACACTTATAGCAGCAATTTTAGAAATTATAGGATTTTCCAATATTTTATCACTATCCAATAATTTTTTTACTGCTAATTCCAAGGCTAAATATCCACCTGTAATAGCTGCTGTTCTAGTACCGCCATCTGCTTGTATTACATCACAATCTATCATTATAGTTCTTTCACCTAATTTTTTAAGGTCTATAGCAGCACGTAAAGATCTCCCTATTAATCTCTGAATTTCCATAGTTCTTCCAGTAAGCTTACCATTAGATGATTCTCTTTTAGTTCTAGTATTAGTAGCACGTGGTAACATAGAATATTCAGCTGTTATCCACCCTTTTGAACTACCTTTTAAAAATGGTGGAACTTTTTCTTCTACGGTAGCATTACATATTACTTTAGTATTTCCTAACTCTATTAATACAGAACCTTCTGGATATTTAATATATTCTTTAGTTATTTTAATTTCTCTTATCTCATCATTTTTTCTATTATTATTTCTCATACTTCTCCATTCCTCACTCGATTATACCATAATTGAAATCAAAATACAATTTAGACTGTATAATCCTTAAATAGTCCTGTTTCTATATTATATTTTTTCAAAAACTCTAAAAACTGTTTACCAAAAAAATCTATAGGTTCTTTATATATTATATCAACTATTTTTTTATCTACTATCGTTTTTTCTATAATAGCCTTTATTTCAGATATATTTCCCTTATTTACTCCATTAATAGCAAATACACGAGTTTCTCTATTATTAATATTTTTTGACAATATTAAATGTATTTTTTTATTTTCCAAATGTACTATTTTATTTATTACCTCTAATTGATTTTTACAATTAACATATATATCTAACATATTTTCATATTGAGTTATATTTAATAATATATCATTTTCAGCAAATATTTTCTCTAAATATATTAAATCATTTTCTTTTATATTCTCAAAAAATACTTTTATATTATATATATTTTTATTATTCTTTATTTCATTTAATTCTAAAGAAATTATAGCATCATCATCTTCTTCTATATCATTTAGTATATCTCTTACATTATATTTATTATCTATTTTATAATCTGTTATAAAATAGTCATATCTATCATCATCTAATGATAGAGGTATATAGTTATAAGCCTTACCCTTTTCTTTAAGTCTTGTAAGTATGTTTCTTCTAGATAAATAAAAATATGGTGTATTAACATCTAATTTAAACTTAATATAATAATATTCCTTATTTTTATTAATTTCTTCTAAACCTTCATTCAACTTTTTTATATATTCTTGTAACTTTTCATTAGATAAGTTTACTTTATATTTACTTAAATTATTTCTCATATATTGTTTATATAACTCTTCAAGATTAATTATAGAATTAAATAAGTCATATTTAAATCTAAAATATTGTTCTGGATATTTTTCTATATATACAAAAGTCTTACGTATAACAGAAAGATATTCTATATCTACTATATTTCCAATGATAAACATATTATTTTCTATCTCATTTATCAATTTTATTAAATATTCAAAGTATTTTTCTTTAGGTATAGAAATTTCTAAAAGCAAATTTTCTATCTCTTTTATTTTTTCTATATCATATTTCAAGAAACCTTTTTTCTTATCCACTTCACTACCCCTTTAACATTTTTATAATACTGCAAAGATCTATAACTTTAGCCCTTTTTAGTGATTTTAAAAGATAATCTCCCATATATATTTTAGAATCATAATTTTTTTTCATATATATTTCTTCATAATATATATCCTTAGAACAGACATCTATAACTGTATATCTATTGTTAGATTTAATCAATAAACCTTTTCTATTTTCACAATTCTTTAAGTCTTTCTTATTTAGTATATCTCTATTTTCATTCTTATCTATAGGTAAGTTGATATATCCAAGATTTTTACCATCATATTGATAATATTTAAGAGAATTAAGCTCTATAATTTTACTTGGATCAAAATCAAATATATCTATTATAAGAGAATTATCTAAAACATAATATTTTTTATCTTCAGAAAATACAAAACCTTCAAATAATATTATATTTAAAGGAATCTTTGTAACATATTCAACACTTTTCCCATCCTCGTTATGAATTAAGATATAACCACCTAATTCATCCACTATATTTTTATACTTAATATAGCTTATAAGTCTTTCTTTATCATATAAATCACTTGCTGAATTTATATAGTTTTTATTAAAAATAGAAGATAAAATCTCTGCTTCTGAATAATCATAATTAGGTTTTAATATACCCGCATTTATTGCATTATTATGTATTTTATCTATTTCAAGACTATACCCTGTTATATACATAGATAAATACAATTTATCAACTTCTTGCTTAATATTAAAATTAATTTCAAAATCATAGTCCCCTTTATCAAATAACTTAACTGTATAATCTGATATAGACATAACTATGGAATGTAATACATCAATTATTGCATTTTTAATTCTAAAAAATAGTATTTTATCAACTTTTAAATTATTATCATTAAAGTTTAATTTAACTCTTAAACCTAATAAATCAATATACTCCATTATTATATTTTGTATACTTTGTAACTCATCTTTTAAGTCTATAACTCTTAAATCAAAAACTTGTCTTTTTAAATTATATTTAAGTTCAGATAAATCATTAATTAAACTCTTAAAATCATCTTGTTTTTCTTCTTTAATATAATCTTTAAAATTATACAATTTTTTTCTTATATAAAATATATTATCAACATTTTCTATAATATTAGATATATTTTCAAGAGAAATAGTTATATTTTCTTTATTTTTTTTTGATAAATCTACTTCTTCTACCTTAGCATCTTTTATATAATCAAGTTTTTTAATTTTATCAATAAGAGATAATGAACAATAAGATAAAGTACATCTAATACTTGCATTTAATTTCAAAGGATCATAAGATTCCACAGTTAAATCATTATCAAAAATATATTCTTTTTTTAAAATTTCAGTTTCATTTTCAAGTATATTTTCAAATTCAAAAATATTAATTTTAGTAAAATCATAATTTTCATTAAAAAATACATTTAAATTATATACCAACGTTTCTGAATTAAAATTCTTTTCTTCCATAAATAAATCCTTATTTTAATTTTTTATATAACTAATTATACACCAAAATTATATTTTTAACTAGTGCGTATTTAGTAATAATTTAATTTAATATATAAAATTTAAAAGTGCTTAGAAACATTTATCTAAGCACTTAATATCACATAACAACATATTTCACAAAATAGTAAACCACTGGCATTACAAACATCGCACTATCAAATCTATCTAAAAATCCACCATGCCCAAGTAATATAGTCCCACTATCTTTAACTCCAAATTCTCTTTTTAATTTAGATTCAAATAAATCTCCAAGAACTGAAAATACTCCTATCAATACAGAAATTATAACTGCCTCATTTAATGTTATTCTTTCAAATAAATCAGCTCTAAAGAATTCTTTATATATGTATATAAAAGTATAAGTTGATATAAATACACCTAATATACCACCTATAAATCCTTCTATAGATTTTTTAGGACTAATTTTTTCAGAAAGTCTAGTTTTAAATATTTTACCTCCCACTAAAACCCCTACTATATATGCTAAAGTATCACATGACCATATAGAAACAAAGGTATAAAGTAGCATAACTTTACCATTATGGAATTCTTCTCTTATTATCATCATATACGATAAAAAAAATGAAATATATATAATACCCAATAAGGTATACATTAACTCTTCTGTAGAATTTTTAATTTTTGAACCTAATATTTGAAGTGTTGCTATAACCATAAGACTAAATACAACGAAAGCTCCACTATCAAAAGCTATTTCAGTTCTAGGATTAAATATTCTAAGATATCTAAACAATACACTTATATCATGTTTAAAGTAAATTAAAATAGGTAAAAAGACACCTAACATTATTCCTGTTTTATAATAAACACCTTTACCTTTATTTTTAATTATAGTATAAAATTCGTACATAGAAATTCCAATAACTACTATATTAAAAATCAAAAATGTTATATCTCCTGAAAGAAAAATATAAATTAAAATTGGTACTGTTAAAATTATAACTAATAACCTACTTAACATAACTCACCTCTATTCTTCTATATTTCCAAATCTTCTATCTCTATTATTAAAACTTTTTATTGATTTATCTAACTCTTCCTCATTAAAATCTGGCCAAAGTACATTACTAACATATATTTCTGAATATGCTATTTGCCACAGCATATAATTACTTACTCTAAATTCTCCACCTGTCCTAATTAACAAATCAGGATCTGGAATAAATGAATTATATAAATTTTTAGATATATTTTCTTCAGTAATTTCTTCACCATTTTCTAATGTTTTTTTCATACTTTCTAATATATCTAATCTACCACCATAATTAAAGCAAATATTAAGAACTATACCTGTATTATTTTTAAGTTTATCTGTTATTTCATCTACAGTTTCATTTAAAGATTTACTTAACCTTTCTCTACTACCACTTATTACAAGTCTAACGTTTTGTTCCATAAAATCTTTAAACTTGGATTTTAAGTATTTATTAAAAAGCATAAGTATAGTTTCAACCTCTAATTTAGGTCTATTCCAATTTTCAGTAGAAAAGGCATAAACACTTAAATATTTAACTCCTATTTCATCTGAATATTTCAATATCTTTTCTAAAGCTTGTACACCTCTTTTATGACCCTCAGTTCTTATCATACCTCTTTTTTTTGCCCATCTACCATTTCCATCCATGATTATAGCAATATGATTAGGTACGTTATCCTTCATACAGTTTTTCGATATATTCATTTCTTTCCCTTTCGTTTTTATAAACAAAAATAGGTGATTCCATAATAAAACCTGACTTAACATTTTTCATTATTTCTATCATTGATATTAAAGAAGTTTCATCATTATACTTCGTATATACTGGTTTTAATCTTTTTATTTCCATATTTGTTCTATTTATATATTCAAGTATTTCCATAAGTCTTTCAGTTCTAAATATCAAATAAAGTGAAGCTCTATTTTTCAATAATATTCTAGATATATTTATTACTTGCTTTATAGAAAGAGTATTTTCAAATCTAGCATTATTAATACTATCAATATTTCTCATATTTTCTTTATTTTTTTCTTCAAAATATGGTGGATTAGAAACTATTATATCAAAATATTGTTCTTTAAATCTTTCCCTATAATCATTTATATCCATATTTATATACTCTAGATTATCTAATTTAGCATTTTTCTTATTTTCTTTAGATAATATATATGATTCTTCATTTAATTCTACTCCATACACTTTTGCTTTTGATTTTCTAGCAAGTATCATAGAAATTATTCCAAATCCTGATCCTATATCTAATATATTCTTACTTCTTCCATTTATTCTAACAAAATCCGCTAACAAAAGAGAATCTAAAGTTGTTGATTGCAATCCCTTTTTTTGTATTAAATCAAATCCTGAAATTTTTACAGTATATCTATCACTCATACTTCTCCTATCCTTATTTTAGATTATACCATACAAATATATAAATATACAAACAAAAGAAAAAGACTTGCTATATATTATAACAAGCCTTATTATCTATTTAGCATCCTTATTTAAAAACCAATAAGCTACTCCTACTACAAAACCTCCACCTAAGAAGTTTCCTATAGTAACAAAGAAGAAATTATATAATATTCCCAATAAAGTAACTCCTTCTGCACCATGCATTAATGCAAGTGGTAAGTAAAGCATATTAGCAACAACGTGATCATATCCTAAAACAATAAATAACATTATAGGAAACCAAACAGTAAACGCTTTCGATACACCATCTTTTGACATATATCCACCAAGACAAGCACTACTAACTAAAACATTACATAGTATTCCTTTCAATATTAAATCATAAAATCCTGTATTAACCTTATGTTCTGCCATATGAGATAATAGCTTCACTCCTGCTTGACTTAAAGTCCCTGTTTCATATGAAATATAAGCTATTATAACTGAACCTATTAAATTAAATATCCAAACTAAAGCAAGTATTTCAAACATTTTTTTCCAACTTATTTTTTTATCAAATACACTTGCTACCATTAAACAATTACTAGTAAACAATTCAAACCCAAGTAAAACTATTAGTATAAGACCTACTGGGAAAACTGAAGCTCCTATAAATTTAGCAACTCCTGCATTAGTTTCTATAAGATCTGCAGAAACTAAAATATTACCAACAGCACCAAAAGCTATAGACATACCAGCAAGTATTGCTGAAAGATACAGTTTAGGTCCTTTCATATCTTCTCTTTTATGTGTTGCATGTATAATATATTCTAACAACTCTTTAGGTGTTTTTAGCATATACTACTCCTTTCAAATTTTAATTCAAATAAAGTATAACATAAATTTTATAGCTTGTTCAATAATTATTTATCCAAAAACATTCTTTTATCTTTTAAATATTTAAGAGAAAAAATACTGAAGTATATAGCTATAAACAACAATAATTTAACAATTATTTCAAGTCTTGGATTAGCTATATTAATCATATTTTCTATTATAAATATACAAACTAAAGAATCTAGTAAAGCTATTGATATAAATTTCATATATTTTAATACATCTATCTTTATATATCTTTTATTTAAAGATGTAAATAAAATTATAAAATTGACCATCGCAGAAAATGAAGTTGCAAAAGTTAATCCTCTATGAGCATATTCTTTATATAATAAATAATCAAGTAAAATATTTAAACCTATGCCTATAAAAGATGATATCACAGGTAATTTCCTGTCTTTTTGGGCATAATGAGCTCTTGTTAATAAATGTATACTTGAGAAAAATATTAAACCTAATGCATAAAATTGTAGTATTTCCGAAGTTATTTGTACACTTTTTTCATCAAATTTACCATAATTAAACAATAACATTATTATTTCTTTTGAATAATATATTAAACCTAAACTAGATGGAATAATTAATATTGCAAGAAAATGTAATCCTTTTTGTATAGTATTTTTAAATAATTCATTATCTTTTTTTACAACTGCCCTTGATAAACTTGGAAATATAACAACAGATAATGATACTGCAAATACACCTACTGGTAATAAATATAGTCTTGAAGCATAATTTATAGCACTTATAGTTCCTATAGGCAATGCCCCTGCAAAACTTGTATCAACTAACTCATTTATTTGATATCCAAATATTCCTATTAAAGTTGGTATCATTACAATCAAGAATTTTTTTACATAAGGATCTTTATAATTAAATATTAGCTTATATTTTTTCATTATTGATAAAAATGAAGGTAATTGTATTAATACTTGAAATAATCCCGAAAGTAAAAAAGAAATACCTAGACCATATATACCTATAGTATTTTTTGAAATAACTGAACCTATTATTATTGTTAAATTAAATATTACTCCTACTAAAGTTGAAATATAAAACTTACCATAATTATTCAATAATGATGAAATTAAACCTGAAACAGATATAAATAATAAATAAAAAGACATTATTTTTAATAAGTCAGAAGCTAATCCTAATCTTTCACCAGCTTTAAATCCCAATATATATTTTAATATAAACCCTGAAAATAACATCATTATTACAGACATAGTAAATGAAAAAGATATTAAAAGATTTGTAATATTAAATACAAAATCATTAGCTCTTTCTACCCCTTTTTCTTCTTTAACCTCATCATAAATAGGTATAAATGCAGTTCCTAATGAACCTTCTCCTAAGAGAGTGGTAAAAAAATTAGCTATTCTTGAAGCAGCAAAATAGGCATCTGTACTACCAGTAGCACCAAAATATGCTGCAATTACAACTTCTCTAATAAGTCCTAATATACGACTTAACATATTTATAACCATAACTATAAGGCTTGACTTAAATAGTCCACCTTTTTTTATATTATTTGACATTTTGACCCTTTCTAATATAAAAATCATTATTTTCTTGATGTATATCAATTTCTCCATTTTTATATAAATCTAATATTGCAAGGAAAAAGCTAACTATTCTAATTTTAGAAAAATTTCCTTTAAATAAATTAGAAAATCTTATACTTTCTTCTTCTATAAAATCATTACTAATTTCATCCATTGCTTCTTCCACACTAAATTCTTCTAAAACATCTATACGCATACTTTCTTTTACTTCTCTATTATTAAAGATTTCTTCAAACATTTTAGTTAATATATTTAAATTCAACTCTTCTAATGAATAATCAATATTTTCTTTAGATCTTACTTTTTTACCTTCTATTCTATAAGGTATATTGTATTCTATCTCCCTACTAGATAATTCTACAGCTAAATCTTTTAATATTTTGTATTCTACTATTCTTTTTTCTAAATCTCTCTCTTTTTCTTCTTTTTTATCTTTATTTAAAATTGAATAGGCTTTAATTTCTAAAATTTCTGAAGCCATAGATAAAAATTGAGCTTGTATTTTTAAATTTTGATTTTTTTCATTATCTATAATCTTTAAATATTCTTCTATTATAGTAGATATAACTATTTTAGAAAAATCCATTTTCTTGTTATCTATAAGAAAAAGAAAAAGATCATAAGGTCCTTCAAAATTTTCAGTTTTTATTTCATAATTAGTACTCATTTTGATATCTTTCTCCATTTTTCTATATCATTTTTAATTTGATTTTTTAATTCATCTAATGAATTCATTTTTCTTTCCCCTCTTATGTATACAAGTAATTCAACTTTTATCTTTTTACCATAAATATCATCATCAAAATCAAATATATGAGTTTCTATATGCAATCCTTCATTTTCAACTGTTGGATTTTTGCCTATGTTCATTATTCCATAATAAACATTATCATATCCTTCAATAATAAGTTTAACTCCATAAACTCCAAACTTAGGATATTTCTTATTTCTACTAGATAAATTAGCTGTAGGATATCCTAATTTACGAGCTAATTGTTTACCTTTTACAACTTCTCCCATTATAAAATAAGGATGTCCTAAAAGTGTATTAACCTTATCTAATTTCCCATCTTCTAAAAGTTCTTTTATGAAAGTACTTGATACTATTTCAAAATCTTTTTCAACATTTTTATTTACCTTAAATTCTTTAGTTAAAGAATTATACATAACAGGTTCTACTATATTAATATCAAAAACATTATAAAATTCTTTTAATAAATACTCAACATTACCTTTTTTATTTTTTCCAAAAGTAAAATTAAAACCACAAAATATACTTTTAGCATTTAATTTTTCTAGTAATATTTGATTACAAAAATCTTTTGGTTCCAAATCTTTAACATCATTAAATTCCTCTATATATACATAATCTATTCCAATTATATTATTTAAAAAATCAACTTTCTCATAAAGTGTTGTAATTACATTATCACTTTTAGGTGGTAAAACTCTAAAAGTATAAAGTAATGTTTTTAAGTTTCTATCTTTAGCATATTTAATGGCTGAATTTATCAATTCCATATGTCCCATATGAACTCCATCAAAATTACCTAGTATTACAACTATATCCTCTTTAAATTTAGGCATATCTATAGTGTTTATTCCAAGAACTTCTTCCAAATTAAATTCTTTTTTATTCTTTAAAATCAAAAACATATTTACCTCTTAAAATCATTTTACTAAATTATACTATATTTATACAAATATGTAAAATTTAATTAATATATTAGATATTTCTAAAAAGTATTATAAATAAAAAGTCCTTGAATTAATCAAGGACTAATTTATAAAATTTATTTTAATTTTCCTAAAGATTCTAATTTTTTAAGAAGTTCTTGTATCATCTTATGATCTTCTTCAATCACTTTATTTAACATTTCTTGTCTATTCTTAAGTTCATCATTATCTTTTTTGTAGTTATCATTAATTGATTTAATATCTTTAATTTGTTCTTCTAATTGAGTAATTCTATCTCTTTCAGTATTATTTACTCTATCATTCTTATCAAATTGATATCCTATACCCATACCAAATGAAACATGACCTTTAGTATTTAGAGCTCCACTTGCTTTATAAACAATAGTTCCTCTTTCATTTAACCCACTTATACCTAATGCTACTGCTGTTTGATTTTTATGAACTCCTACTGCAGTTGCTATATTAAATCTATGACCTGTAATATTACTTATTTGAGGTAAATTACCTACAGCCATAGCACTTGCTATTCCGGCATTTGCACCATCACTTGCACCTTTAATTGCAGCATCATCAACATTTACATTTACTACTGAATTACCTTTATCATCAGTTTCAAGTGTTACTTTAGCTAATCCTGTTCCTTTAAATTGAAGGCTACTTCCATTTTTAACTGCTGAAGAATTTGTACCATCAGAAACAACAAATCCCATATTTCTTAAATCTCCAACTGTTGCCGCTGTATTATCTGATACTTTTTTACCATTAACTTCTGAATCAAGATTTACTATTGAATTTTTAGCTTTATCTCCATCAGTATATTTATCTAATCCACTCTTAATGTTATCAAGAACCATTGGATCTCCTGCTTTACCATCTTTACTAGGATTACTATTAACTAAACTAACTTTAGCTACTTTAGCTTCTGCTGGTTGAGCATCTAAAACTTTTCCATCTTTATCTTTAAATTTACCAGTTTTAGCATCATATACTTTATCTTCTAAATCAGATTCTTTATAATATTTATCTCCAACTTTAACTAATTTGTCTCCATCAGCATTTGTATAAGATATAGGTAAACCTATTAAATCTACTTGTACATTACTTACTGTTCCTTCTTTATCTGTTGAAACACTTACTTTAGAATTTTTACCATCTATAAAGTTTACTGTATCATACGCTCTTACAAAGTCTTTTGCTTCTCCATTACCTTCTAAATTCCATCCAGAATTTAAAACATCACTTAGTGTAGCTGCATTTTTTAATTCTTCATCAGTTTTAGTTGGTTTTTCACCTGAAGTTGTATTATCAGCTTTTAAATTTGGTTTAAGATCTAATTCATATTTTACAGAACCATCTGTTTTATCAACTTCAACTTTTAATCCATTACCAGCTTTAAATAAATCTGCAGTATCTGATTTTTTATCAACAACTTTAACTACATCTTTAACTGAAATTGTTATATTTTTTCCATTTTGATCTAGAGTTACATTTTCTCCAGCTTTAAATGTTACAGTTTCACCAAACTTAACTTTTTCAGTGCCTGTAGTTGTATTCACTCCTTTAGTTTTATCTGTTACTATACTCCAATAAGAATTATTAATAGTTTCTGCTAAATTCTTACCTGTAACTAAACCATCTGCATCAGGAGTTTTAATTTTACCATTTTCATTTTCAAGAGTTATATTTTTAGCTGAGAATTTAACTTGTTTATCACTAGCTTCTGTTGTTATAAATTTGTCATCTCCAACTAATTTTAATCTTTGATCAAATAATCTTACATCTCCATTTCCTGTATCACCACTAAATCCTAAATTAACATTTTTCAGTTGTGCTACATTCACAGCATCAGTATCTAATTTACCTGCTGCTAAATTATGCAATTGTCTTGTTTTATCTTTAGTTCCTATTGAAACTCCAGAAAGTTTTGATGTTAATGCAACACCAGTTAATCCTTCATATTTATTAGATCTTGCTACTGTATCTTCTTTAGAATTATAATCTTTAAATCCTTCAACACCCTTATCTATATCAGCAACAGATTCTGAACCAAGTGCTACTCCAGATTCTACTTTAGCTACTGCAGAATTACCTATAGCAACTGTATCCGATTTACCTTTTAATAAAGCTACATAGGCTTTATTTGCTGTATCAAATGCTGTTTTAGATGTAGCTGTTTCTGATTTTTTAGCAGTATACGTAGTATCTGCATTATCATAATTAATTTTATCTGCAAGTAAATTTTTAGCCATTTCAACTAAATCTGAAAGTTTTTCATCAGCTTCTGTTCTTCCTGTTACTGTAATTTTAGATATTTTTTCTAAATTATCTTTCATTTGTGTTAATTTTTCTATAGATGTAGTTTCAAGAGTATTCACTCCATTTATATAAACCACTTTACCATTAAAAGTATTTTTTAATGTAGCTTCAAATGCATCTTTATCAACACCAGCTTCTTTTAATTTTTCTATTAAAGTATTATCAAGTCTTTGATATAAATCTGCTAATCCAATTACATCTTCAAATATAACACGGCTATTTTTATTTTTTTGACTTAGCGCATCTTCTTCAGCACCTAATTTCTCTATATATTTATAATAAGCATCTCTTGAAGCAGCTAGAGCTGTGTCTATTTTAGTAGATTGATCAGCATCTATACCAGCTAAAGCATTCACACCTAATGCAACTGAATTTGAACCTATTGCTTTTGCATTAGCTCCCAATGCAGTAGAATTACCATTAGCTGTTATTGTTTTCATACCTAATGATACTGAACCTTGACCTAAAGCATTAGATTCTGTTCCTATAGCTAAAGCATTACCATAATCTTCAGATATTGCTTTATTACCTATTGCTATACCTAAATTACCTCTTGAATGAGCTTCAGAACCTAATGATATACCATTTCCTTTTTCTGAACGTGTCATATATCCTACTGCTGTAGAAGAAATTCCATTTGTTATAGAATTTACACCTAAAGCTAATGAATTTTGAGCTAGACCACGTGCTTTAATCCAAATGCAGCAGCTGGTATCCCTTTATTAGTAGTTGCAGCTTCAGATTCAGCTCCAACTGCAACAGCATTAGTTCCACCAACAAATGATTTATTTCCTATAGCTACAGCTGAAGTAAATGCATTAGAAACTTCATTTCCTATTGCTACAACATTTTCAGCAGACCCATAAGAAGGATTTAATCTATGACTTCTTACACTATGACCTATTACAACAGAATTTTTACCACTACCTGCTGATCCTGAACCTATAACTATACTATGTTCTACTTTATTAGGTCTACCTACACTATATAATTTAGAATTTGAACCTATAACTATACTGTTATTTCCTAAATCACCATAACCAGTTGAACCATAGTTATCTCCAATATATGAATTTCTCCCTATAAGTACTGATTCTGGTCCTTTTGTATATAATCTAGTACCTATAAGAATAGAATCTTTAGCTTCTTTAGTTGATTGATTTCCTTTCCCTATAGCAATAGCTTTATTTCCTTCTACTTTAGATTTAGTCCCTACAACTACACTTTCTTCACCTTTAGATTCAGAATCTTTACCAATTGATATACTATCTGTACCAGTTGATTTACCTTCTGTAATAGCTCCAAATGATAAATTAGCAAATAATCCACCCATAATTAAATACGTTACCACAGTAGCATGCGTTATGCTAACCTTTCCTTTAAAACAACTTTTTAAATAATTGTTTTTTACATTAATAATTTTTTTATTCATAATTCAACCACATATAGTATATTTGACATTTTAAATAAAAAGTCAAATAACTATCATCCTCCTTCATTTAATTTTATTTCACTATAATCATAATATTATAATACTATATTTTTATTCATTTTACAAGCTTATTTCCTTAGTTTTTCATTAGTTTTAAAATGTAATCTTTTTTATATAAAAAATAATAATTTTAACATTTTAATCATTTTGTCAAAAAAATAGAAACGTTACCTCAAAAATCTTATTTCATATTCTGAAATTAATTTGTGTTTTTTAACATGAAATAAATTATTCAGCAAAATTATTTTCAAAAAAAATACACCACTAATCTAAATAAAATTAGCGATGTATTTAAATAATAAATTTTAACTTATTTTAATTTTTAAACAAAAATATTAATCATTAAAAACAATATTTTCTACTTCCTTATATCTTTTTACATAATGAATTTTTAATTCTTTTAAAACTTCATCAGTTAATTCTACTGTATCTCCTTTATTATCATAAGGCAATATTATTTCTCTTATACCTATTCTATGTGCTCCTAAAACTTTTTCTTTTATTCCACCTACAGGTAATACATCACCAGTTATAGTAATCTCTCCTGTCATAGCTATATTTTGTCTAACCTTTCTTTCTGATAAGGCTGATACTATAGCAGTAGTTATAGTAATACCAGCTGATGGTCCATCTTTAGGTGTAGCTCCTTCTGGAAAATGTAAATGTATATCGTATTTATTATAGAAATCGTCATCACAAATACCTAAATCATCACTATTTGCTCTAACATATGTATAAGCAACCTGAGTTGATTCCTTCATTACATCTCCTAACTTACCTGTAAATTGAAGCAGACCTTTACCTTTCATTTTAACAGCTTCAACATCTAAAGTAGTTCCACCAACCACAGTCCAAGCAAGACCTTTAACTACTCCAAGTTTTGAAACATTTTCTATCATTTTATCTTTTTTATATTTTTCGGGACCTAAATATTTAGATAAATTTTTAACAGTTATACTATATTTTGAATCTGGATTTTCAAGTTTTAATCTAGCTATTCTTCTTAAAATCTTAACAATTTCCCTTTTTAAATTTCTTACTCCTGCTTCACTTGTATATTTATTTATTATATCAAGCAATACATTATCAGAAAGTCTAACATCGCTTATACTTGTTTCAATTTTAGCTTGTTTTACCAAGTAATTTTTAGCAATATGTAATTTTTCTTGTATAGTATATGAATCTATATGTATTACTTCCATTCTATCTAATAAAGGACTAGGAATTGTTGATAAATCATTTGCTGTGCACACAAAGAAAGCATCAGATAAATCATATTCAAAATCAATATAATTGTCCTTAAATGTTTTATTTTGTGCTGGATCTAAAACTTCAAGAAGAGCAGATGCTGGATCACCCTTAAAATCAGAAGATAATTTATCTATTTCATCTAATAGTATAACAGGATTACTTACCTTCACTTTTTTTAAAGCATCTATTATTCTTCCTGGCATAGCTCCAATATACGTTCTTCTATGACCTCTAATTTCTGATTCATCATGAACTCCACCTAAAGAAATTCTTTCAAATTCTCTATTCATTGCATTAGCTATTGATTTACCTAGTGAAGTTTTACCAACTCCAGGTGGTCCAACAAGACATAATATATTAGGTGCTTTTTTATTATTATTCTTATTTAATTGACTAACAGCTAAATTTTCAAGTATAGTATCTTTTACTTGTTTTAATCCAAAATGCTCATCATTTAATATTTTTTCAGCCTTACGTATATCTATATTTTTAACTTCTTCTCTTTCCCAAGGCACTTCTAAAACACTTTCTATATATGATCTAATTACACCTGCTTCTGCAGACATATCATTTAATTTTTTAAGTCTTGATAATTCTTTATTTAACTTTTCCTTTAATTCAACAGGTAGTTTTCTTTTATTTATAAAATCATATAGTTCATTAACTTCTTCTTCCATATCATTTTCATCAAGTTCAGAATAAAGACCTTTTATTTTTTCTCTAATATAGTATTGTTTTTGATTTTCTTCTATATTTTTTTTAACTCTATCTTCAACAGATTTATCTATCTTATTAAATTCTAGTATAATCTTAATTGCATTAGATAAAATTTCAAACATATCATCTATATCATTTGATTCAAGTATCGCCACTCTATCTTCTTCACTTAAATCTAGAGTTGTAGCTAATGTATATATCATTATTTCAAAAGGACTAACTTCAAATATAGCTTTTAATATATCATCAGGTAAAGAATTTTTATTACCTTGATTTACTTCTTCTACTACCTTTTCTAAATACATTCTATATTTTTTTTCATTTTTAGTTTTTTTATTTTCAACCGGATATAATTCATACTGCGCACTAAAATATCCATTCTCCTTTAGTCCACCTATATCTTCTATTTTTACCCTATCTATTCCTTCAATCAAGACCCTTAAATTACCATCAGGCAATTTAATTATTTGAATAATTTTAGCAACTACTCCAATTTCATTAATATCTTTATATCCCTCAATTTCTTCTTTTTGTGAATCCTTTTGTATAGATAACACAATATTCCCCTCATGTTGTTCCATAGACTCATCTATAGCTAATTTAGAAAAGTCTCTTCCAACTATAATTGGGATAACTGCTTGTGGATAAAATAGTATCTCTCTCGTTGGAATAAAAGGAAGTATTTTCCCTTTTTTTGTCATTAATTTTCCTTTCTTTCTTCACTTTTAATAAAGTTTTCATTTTTTTCTTTTATTAACTCTTTAGTAACAACTACTTCTTTAACATTTTCTTGTGATGGAATTTCATACATTAAATCCATCATAGTATTTTCTATTATACTTCTTAAACCTCTAGCTCCTATTTTTCTCTTAAGAGCAAGATCTGCTATTTCATCTATAGCTTCATCTTCAAATATTAAATCAACACCTTCTAATTCAAAATATTTTTTATACTGCTTAACTATAGCATTTTTAGGAACTGTTAATATCGATTTAAGAGCTTCTTTATTAAGTTCTGATAAAGCAGTAATTACTGGTAATCTACCAATAAGTTCAGGAATTATTCCAAATTTTCTAATATCTTCAGGTAATACGTGTTCAAATATACTCATTTCATCTAATTGAGTTTTATCATTACTTAAACCAAAACCTATTTGCTTTTTATTAAGTCTTGATTTTATTTTATTTTCAAGCCCAGCAAAAGCTCCTCCAACTATAAATAATATATTTGTTGTATCTATTTCTATCATTTCTTGATTTGGATGCTTTCTTCCACCTTGAGGAGGTACACTTGAAACTGTTCCTTCTATTATTTTTAAAAGAGCTTGTTGAACTCCTTCTCCAGATACATCACGTGTAATAGAAGTATTTTCAGATTTTCTTGCTATTTTATCTATTTCATCTATATATATTATACCTCTTTGCGCAAGTTCTATATCATAATCTGCAGCTTTTATTAATTTTAGCAACACATTTTCTACATCATCTCCAACATAACCTGCTTCAGTTACAGTTGTAGCATCAGCAATTGCCAAAGGTACATTTAAAATTTTAGCTAAAGTTTGAGCAAGTAAAGTTTTACCAGAACCTGTTGGTCCTATTAAAAGAATATTAGATTTTTGCATTTCAATTTCATCATTATCTATCATATTAATTCTTTTAAAATGATTATATACAGCAACTGAAAGTACTTTTTTAGCATTTTCTTGTCCTATTATATACTCATCTAACTTAGCTTTTATTTCTTTTGGTTTTAATAAAGTATAATCAAATCTTTCTTCTCCTTTATCATCAAACTCAAATTCTTCTTCACGTTGAGTTATGCATTCATTACATATAAAGGCTGTCATATCTTCATTGGAATATAGAGTTAAGACTTGTTCTTCATCCTTACCACAAAATGAGCATGTTTTTAATTCTTCTATCATATCATTACTCCAATACACTATCAACTAAACCATATTCTTTAGCTTCATAAGCATCCAAATAATTATCTCTTTCAGTATCTTCTATGATTTTATCATATTCTTGACCTGTATTTTCAGCTAGTATAGTTGCTAGTTTTTTCTTAATTTTTAAAATATTTTCTGCAACAATTTGTATATCTGTTGCTTGACCTCTTGCTCCTCCTAATGGTTGATGTATCATAACTTCGGCATTAGGTAAAGCATATCTCTTACCTTTAGCTCCTGAAGATAATAAGAATGCTCCCATACTTGCAGCCATTCCTATACATACAGTTGCAACATCACAAGATATATGATTCATCGTGTCATATATACCAAGTCCTGCTGTTACTTGTCCCCCTGGTGAGTTTATATACATAGTTATATCTTTTTCTTTATCTTGCGCATTTAAAAATAGAAGTTGAGCAATGATAGCATTAGCCATCTCTGTATTAATTTCTCCACTTAAAAATATAATTCTATCTTTTAATAATCTTGAATATATATCATAAGTTCTTTCACCTTGTCCTTCATTTTCTATAACATAAGGTACTAAAGCCATTTTTCCTCCATTCTTTATAATGAAAACTAGACACAGGGTCTAGTTTTCTAAAATTAATTATTTTCTAATAAGAATTCATTTATTTTTCCAAAGAATAATTGAGAATTTATTCTTCCTATATATCTTCCTAATTCTCCTGATTTTTCAAGCTCTGATTTAATTGTTTCTGAATCCATTCCATACATAGCACCTATGTTTTTTAATTCATTTTCTATATCTTCATCAGTTACTTTAATATCTTCTATTTCTCCAATTTTTGATAATACAAAGCTTGTTTTAATTCCTTTTATTGCATTTGTTCTTAAATCTTCTCTCATTTTTTCAACAGTTTGTCCTGTCATACTTAAGTAAGATTCTAAGTTCATTCCTTGCATTTGTAATTGTTGAACAAATTGAGCTATGTTTGCATCTATATCTTGTTCAACTAATATTTCTGGAACTTCTAAATTAACTCCATCAACTATTTTTTCAACTATTTTACTTAATTTTACATTTTTAGCTTGATTTTCTTTTTCAACTAATAAATTAGCACGTACTTTAGTTTTTAAATCTTCTAATGAATCTGCTCCATTTTCTTTTGCAAAGTCATCATTTAATTCAGGTAATACTATTTCTTCTAAAGAATTTAATTTAATTTTAAATACTGCAGGTTTTCCTTTTAAGTTTTCAGCATGATACTCTTCAGGGAATTTAACATTTACTTCAAATTCTTCTCCTACTTTATGACCAACAATTTGTTCTTCAAAATTATCTATAAATGTTTTAGATCCTAATTCTAATTTATGTCCTTCTGCTTTTCCACCTTCAAATGCAACACCATCTACAAATCCTTCAAAGTCTATAGTAGCTATATCTCCATTTTTAGCTTCTTCTCTATCAGTTTTTTCATATTTTTTAGCTCTTGAAACTATTTTATCTAATTGAGCTGAAACTTCTTCATCACTTACTTCAACTTTTTCTAATTCTACATTTAATCCTTTGTATTCAGGTAAAGTAAATTCTGGGAATACAGCAACTTTTAAACTAACTTTTAAACTATCTTTTTCTAATTTTAAATCAGTTATTTGTAATTCACTAACAGGTCTGAAAGATTTATCTTTTAATACTTCAGTATATTCTTCTCTAATTACTGTATTTAATATTTCATCTCTTATATCATCAGCAAATGTTTTTTCTATTACATCTTCAGGTACATGTCCTTTTCTAAATCCATCAACTTTAACATTTTTGAATTTTGATAACACTTCTTTTCTTAATTTAGCAAATTCTTCTCCATCTTTTACTATTTCAAATGCAACTTCTGATCCATTTAATATTTCTTTTTTCATTTTTCCTCCTATTTAATATCTTTTAATTTCAATCTTATTGTTTTTTTACTTATTAACTCAGGCGTATATATTATTTTATAAGATTTATTCTTTTTTTTCAAGTCTAATTTATCAACTAAATTATAGCCTAAAACATTAAATTCTTTACCATTCTTATATATACTTGCTTTAAAATGATTATTATCTACACCAAATTTAAATACATTTTTAAAAACTATATCTTCATCATAGAAGTTAGGTTCACTATTTGAAAGACCAAAAGGACCTAAAGTTTGTATTTCTTTTAACTTTTTGATACTAATTTCTTTTATACTAACCTTTTTATCTATGACTATTTCATGAGTCTTTTTTATTTTCTTACTAAGATTTATTAAGCCATTTTTCATTTTATTTCTTATTAAATCTAAATCTTTTTTTGTTATAAGGAAACCTGCTGCTAAATCATGGCCTCCAAAGTTAATATAGTATTTTGAAAATTTAGTTATAAAATCATATATGTTAGAATCTGAAAGACTTCTACATGAACCTTTACAATATTCTCCCTCAACTGATATTAATATTACAGGCACACGAAATTCAAGCGCTAATCTTGATGCAAGAGATCCCATAGTTCCTATATTTATATCATTTATCTCATAATATATATATTTTATTTTATCTCTATAAACTTTAAATTTATTAGATATTTTTTCAAATACTTTGTTTTCATAACTTTTTCTTTCCTTATTATATTCATACATCTCATTAATTGTTTCTAATAAATCTTCTTCAGAGTCCGATGTTAGAAAGTCTAATATCTTAGTCGGATCATTTAATTTACCAAAAGCATTAATTAATGGAGCTATTCTATAACTAATATCATTTATAGTTATATATTCAGGATTTATTTTGAAATTTTCAAAAATTAAACTCAATGCTTTAATTTTTGAATTTGTAAAATTCTTTAACCCTCTTTTTATTAAAAATCTATTCTCATCAACACATTCCATGACATCTGCAATAGTAGCTAAAGCAACTAACTCACAATATTCATAGATTTCTGATATCTCTCTATCACCTAAAGTATAGTAAAGTGCTTGAACAAGTTTAAATACTACACCAGAACCTGAAAGTTCCTTAAAGGAATAATTAGGAGATTTTTTAGGATTCAATTCCAATACTTCTTTATATTTTTTTTCATTAAAATGATGATCTGTAATTATTACATCTACACCTTTTTCTTTTATCATATTAATATCTTCTTCACTACCAAAAGAATTATCAACAGATATTACAAGTGAAAATTTACCACTTGATATTTTTTCAAAAAAATCATCATTTAATGAATATTTAACAATAGATTTCGGTGATATATATATATCATTTTTAATATTTAACTTTGTTAAAATCTTAGATAAATATATAGAACCTGAAACTCCATCTATATCATAATCTCCAAATATCAGTATCCCTTTATCATTATCTATAAGTTTAAGTATCGTATTTACTATTTCTCTCATATTTTCTAAAAGAAATGGATCGTTAAGATGCTTATAGCTTACATTTAAATAATTATACACTTCTTCTTTTGTTGTAATATTTTTATTTAATAATAAAGTGGTCATTATATCATCTCTTTTAAATTCATCTTTTTTTGCATTAAGATAATTAATATCGTGTGAAATAGTTCTCCAAATCATAACTCTTACCCGTCTATATCTTCCTTGTTACCCATATTTTCTTTAAGTAACTTTGAAATTTTAATACTATATTCTATAGTATCATCCAAATGTACTCTAACTTCAGGTGTATATCTAATTTGTAAGTTGTCCCCTATCTTTTTTCTGAAAAAACCCTTAAGTTTTTCAAGATCTTGTAATAACTTCTCTTTATTAATATTTTCTTTATAATCTAAAACAGAAAATATTACATCTGCATATCTTGCATCACTTGATAAAGTAACATTTTTAACAGTAACTAGATTTTTTATTTTTTCATTTTTAACATCAAATAATATAGAACTTCCTATTATTCTTGAAACTTCTTTTTCTAGACCTTTTCTTCTTCTATCGTTCATAATATCACCTATCTTGCTATTTGCTCAAGAACGTATGCTTCAATTACATCTCCAACTTTTATATCATTAAAGTCTTTAAATGAAATTCCACAGTCTTGACCAAGCAATACTTCTTTAGCATCATCTTTATATCTCTTAAGTGCTGCAATTTCACCATCAAATATTATTATTCCATCACGTAATAATCTAATCTTAGATGTACGTAGAACCTTACCTTCAACAACTAAAGCACCAGCTACATTACCAATATTTGAAATTTTAAATACTTCTTTAACTTCAAGTCTTCCATTGTATACTTCTTTAAATTCAGGATCTAACATACCTTTAATTGCTTTTTCAAGATCTTCTGTAACATGATATATTACGTTATAGTTTCTTATTTCTACTTCTGATTTTTCAGATTCAGTTCTTGCACTATTTGTAGGTCTTACATTAAATGCTATTATTATAGCATTTGAAGCAGCTGCTAACATTACGTCACCTTCTGTAACTGCTCCAGCACTAGCTTGTATTATATTAATATTAACTTTATCTGTAGAAAGTTTAGATAATGATTCTTTAAGTGCTTCAACAGATCCTTTAGAATCTGCTCTTATTATACACTTAAGTTCTTTTAATTGTTGATCTTCTAATTCCTTAGATAAACTTTCAAGTGATATATGTTTTTTCTTATTAAGTTCATTATTTTTAACTTCATTTTTGAAGTCTTCTACAATTTTCTTAGCTTGTTTATCATTATTTACACAATAAAGCATATCCCCAGCTTCTGGTATTTCATTAAACCCAGTAATCTCAACAGGTTGAGATGGTCCAGCTTTAACTATCTTATTACCTCTATCATCTAACATACTACGAACTCTACCATGTGTTCCACCTGATACAAATATATCTCCAATTTTTAACTCTCCTTCTTGGATAAGAATATCTGCAACTGGTCCCATTTGAACGTCAAGTCTTGATTCTACAACTACAGCTTTTGCTCTCTTTTTAGAATTTGATTTAAGTTCCATAATATCTGCTGTAAGTAATATTGTTTCTAACAAGCTTTCTAAGTTTAATTTTTGTTTAGCTGAAATTTCTACCATTTCAGTATCTCCACCCCATTCAGGTGAAATTAAACCATATTCTAATAATTCTTGTTTAACTTTATTTGGATTTGCTCCAGGTTTATCTATTTTATTTATAGCTACTATTATCGGAATATTAGCTTCCTTAGCATGTGATATTGCCTCTATTGTTTGAGGTTTAACTCCATCATCAGCAGCAACTATTAATATTGCTATATCTGTAATATTAGCTCCTCTTACACGCATTTCTGTAAATGCCTCATGTCCCGGTGTATCTATGAAAGTAATTTTTCTATTATTCCATAAAACTTGATAAGCTCCTATTCTTTGAGTTATTCCACCTGCTTCTCCTTCTATTACATTAGTATGACGAAGAGCGTCAAGAAGTGAAGTTTTCCCGTGATCAACGTGTCCCATTATTGTTATAACCGGAGCTCTTTCTGTTAGATCTTCTTCTCTATCTTCAAGTTCTAATAAATATTTATCTCCATAAGATAATTCAACTACTTCTTCTTTCTCAACTATTACATTGTACTCAAGAGCTACTTCTTCTGCTTCTTCTATAGTTAATATAGCATTAGCAGTTAACATCTTGCCTTGAAGAAAGAATTTCTTAACTATATCAGAAGAATTTATACCTAATTTTTCTGATAAATCTTTAATAGAAATTTCTTGAGGAAGAACTACTATTCCTACTCCTCCATCTTCATCTCTTATAACTTCAGATTTAATAGTTTTTTCTTTTTTCTTAACTTTTTTCTTTTCTTCTTTTCTAAAGTCTTGTCTTAATTCTTTTAATCTTCTTTCTTCTTCTTTAGCTTTTCTTTCATTTTCATATTTTTTCTTATCAAATTTAGATTTAACTTTCGCTGTATTTTTATTCTTAGTTTCATTTTCAATAGTAGGTATTTCTAAAGAAGCTTCTTTGTTGTTATTATTATCTTTTCTTGGACGTCTATCATCTCTAAAATTTCTTTCTTTATTATTCCCACCTTCATTATTTCTGAAGTTATTTTTTCTATCTGAGTTAAATTCTCTTTTTCCTTCTTCTCTATTATCTCTATTAAATGGTTTTCTTTCTCTATTAGAACCATCATTATTTCTGAAGTTATTTTTTCTATCTGAGTTAAATTCTCTTTTCCCTTCTTCTCTATTTCCTCTATTAAATGGTTTATCTTCAAAATTCTTATTACCATCTTTATCATTTCTTTTATTTCTAAAATCTCTATTTTCAGTTCTATTATCTCTATCTCTATTAAAGTTTTTATTATCTCTGTTGAAATTTCTATTATCTCTATTATCCCTATTATTATCCCTATTATCTCTATTTTCCTTATTAAAAGGTTTCTTATTTTTATTATTAAATGTTAATTTCTCAGCAATTACTTCTTCTGTATGATTATTATGAACTTCTTTTTTTACCTCAACTTTTGGTTTAGGATTCAACTTATCCTTAATATCATTCATTTCATTTTCGGATAAAACTGAAAAATTACTCTTTTCATACCCAAATTCTTTTAATTTATGTACTAAATCTTTAGTTCCCATTTCTAATGATTTTGCAAATTCAAAAACTCTCATCTATCCACCTCCATTTTATTTAAAATTCCTCTTACAACTTTTTTTGTTCTTATTCCTATTACAGTTACATTACTTGAAAAAATTGCTTTCAAAGAACTCTGCTTACTTATGAAAATTATTTTTGTATCATTTATTTTTGCACTCTTTTTCAATCTATTTATTTGTTTAGAATTAAGATCAGATGGTACAATTAACAATTGCACTATCTTATCTTTCATACCTTCAATATTATCATCTACTCCATATACTAAATATTCAGATAATTTTAATTCTTCTAAAATATTAATTAAAATTTCTTCATTATCTTTTTTATTTGAAGTTGAATTAATATATTTCAATGCTTTTTCAGCACTTTCTAATTTAAGTTTGTATTTCTTAAAAAACTTTTGAAATACTTCTATATCGTTTTTTATATATATTCCTCTATGTTGAATATTTTGATTTTCATCAAAAATATATTCTCCATTACTAGTTTCGACAAATTTCAAAAGTTTAGATTTTTCATCATTAGCACGTGTAATAACACATGTTCTAACAACAACATTATTCTTGAATTTCTTCTGCTTCAACTTCTCCATCTTCATCTACACTCGATTCTATATTTACTCTTAATTTACATAGCTTTCCTGCTAATTTTGTATTTATTCCTTTTTTACCTATGGCCAATGTTAATTGATCTGGATCTACTTCAACCTTAGCTATTATTTCTTCATCATTTCTTACTATTTCTACAGAAATTAATTCAGCTGGATATAGTGCATTCTTAACAAATAGTCTTAAATCCTCATTCCATTCTACTAATTCTATTTTTTCTCCATTCAATTCATTTAAGACATTGTTTATTCTTAAACTATCCTTACCTATACAAGCACCTTTAATATCTAAATTTTTATCTTCAGAATATATTGCTACCTTTGATTTAACCCCAAGTTCTCTTGATATACCTTTAATAGATACTAATCCTTGTTTTATTTCAGGAACTTCTCTTTCAAATAGTTTAGCTAAATACTTATCATCACATCTAGTTAAATCAACTTTAGGATATTTCCCTGTAACATTTACACTTCTAACATAAGCACTAAACTTATCTCCTGCTTTAAAATCATCAGTTGGTAATAACTCTTTTTGTAATATAGTTACATCTAAATCATTCATATCAGAATAAAGATTACCATTTGGTTCAACTCTTTTAACAGTTAAATTAACTATTTCATTTTCAACCATTTTAAATTGTCTTATCATTTCTTCTTTTTCTTTTTCTCTAACATATTGAACAATTATAGATTTTGTTCTTTGAATAGCATTTCTTTTAAATCCATCAGCTTTCAACTCTATTTTTATAACATCCCCTACTTTAGCTCTCTTATGATGTTCTTTAGCTTCATCTAAAGATATTTCTAAATCCTTATCATAAAACTTAACTATATTCTCTACAACTGTTTTTTCTGCATACATTTTAACTACACCCTTTTCAGTTATATCAACACTTATATTTTCATGATCATTAAAATCTTTTTTGTATGCTGCTAAAAGTCCAGCTCTTAATCTTTCAAATAATTCTTCTCTTTTAATTCCTTTTTCTTTTTCTAATTCAATTATCGCATCTAAAAATATTGCCGTATCTTTTTTAGATCCCATCTCCTTCCACATCCTCTCTAAAAGTCATATCTGACAAAACAAACGAAAGTCTTGCTTCTTTAATCTTATCTAAAGATATTTCAACAATTTCATCATCTGTATCATCTTGAACATATACTGTATTTTCTTTAAATTCTTTTAATTTCCCTTCAAATTTTTTCTTATTATTAACATTACTCTTAGTTTTAATCTTTATTTCTCTACCTAAGAATCTTAAAAAATCTTTTTCTTTCTTCAATTTTCTTTCAAGACCAGGTGTAGAAACCTCAAGATAAAACTTATCCTCTATCATCGTATCTATTATAGGATCAATCTTAGTACTAAGGGCTACACAATCATCAAGAGTTGTTTCATTTTTTAAATTTTCTACATAAACTCTCAAGAAATTATAACCACCCTCACGAACATATTCGATATCAGCTAGTTCTAAATCAAGTTCTAATAAATACGGTTCTATCCTTTCTTCAATTAATTTTAATTTTTCCTCCATTATTTCACCTCTATTAAATTTAAAGAGTGGGCTTAACCCACTCTCTTTCTTTTTCTTAATTATACCACACTTTAAAATATATTACAAGAACATTTAAAAATCTTTATTTTCTAAATATTTTAATCCATAATCTGTTAAATATTTTTTAAATTTATTATAGTCATCTCTTATTTTAGTTGCAGATACATTAACCTGCATTCTTTCTTTATCTATTAAATGTACATCTAGTTCTTTAGAAAATACCTCTCTATCAACAAAATATTTTAAATAATTTTCCTTATCTTGTATCTCATTTGTAAATATAGAATTAATATATACATTATTTGCTTTAAGCATTAAAGTAACTCTTTCAGCCCATTCTTTCCATCCATTAGGATAATAGTTTATACCTTCTTCTCTAAGAGTCAATATTTCTATTCTAGGCTCATTTTTAAATTCATTAAAAATAAAATTAAATCTATCTTTTTCAGAAATATATTTAGGTAATGTCGATTTTTCAATAAGTTCATCATCTCTATTTTTCTCAAAACATATTACTATATATAATTTATCAACTAGTTCTAGTGCTTTTTTAATAAAATTCATATGACCTTTATGAAAAGGTATAAATTTTCCAAATATTATTCCTGATTTAAACTTAGTGTCTAATTTTTTATTAATCATACTTATAGAGTTTATAAACAAATCATAATCTAAACACATTCCATTTAATACAGACATCAAAGTTTTTGAATTATAATACCCTATTCTAAGAATATCACCTAATAATTGACGCCTTAACTTAGAATCATCACTACCCATTAATTTATTTTCTATCATATCAGATATAGTATATGTATATGTTTTAGTTATTTTTTTATCCTTATTATTTAAATATTCTAAAAATACATTATATATTACATTTTTATCTACATTTTCTACACCAATATTTCCTTCTTTATTAGCTTTATTTCTTGAAATATGAATATTTATTATATTTTTACTAACCCTATTATTTATCTTTTCTCTTATTCTTTTACCTGTAAAATCAGGATCTGTAAGTATTATAATATTATTATTCTCTGAGAGTGCTTCTATTTGTTTAAGTTTCTTATCACTCAAACCTACACTACCATGAAGGGGTATTATAGTTGCATCTATAACTTGAGAAATATTAGTAACATCATCCTTACCTTCAACTATAATAATATCATCTATCTTTAATTTATTTTCCATATTATTTCTCTAAATTATATGATTTCAAAATTTCTAATAAATAATCCCAAGTAATTTTAACACTTTCTAAGCCCATTCTTTCATCAGGAGTATGCGCTCCAAATATATCTGGTCCAAATGAAATAACATCTAAATCATGCATTTTATTAACAAATAGTCCACATTCAAGACCAGCATGAATAGCTTTAATTTCTATTTCTTTCCCATATTTATTTTTATATACTTTTTCACTAAGTTTTCTTAAAGTAGAATCTTCTTTATATTCCCATGGATAAAATGAAGGAACTTTTTCTCCATAAGTTTCATATTTTTCACCTAATTCAATTAAATAATCTTGAAGTTCATCTAATTCTTTAATTTTTGAACTTCTTAATAAAGAATTTATTCTAAATACCTTTTCATTACCTTCAACTTCTGTTTTAAGAACTCCAAAATTAAGAGATGTTTGAACCAAATCTTTAATTTCTTTGCTCATAGTTCTTACTCCATGAGGAAATTCATTATATAAAGCTATTAATTTTTTAGTATCTCTTACAGAAATTTTTCTTAAACCATTTTTATTCACTTCTTTTATTGAATATTTAAGAGATGGTTCATTTTTAAATTCAGTCTTTTTAACTTCTATATATGAAGCTAGTAGCTCATCAAGTTCTTTTAAATCAGACTTTGTAGCTATGTAAGCATGTGCTTCTCTTGGTATAGCATTATCCTTATTCCCACCATCAATTTCTATTAATTCAAAATCATATTTTATATTTAAATGTTTCAACGATTCAGATAATATTTTTATTGAATTTCCTAAATTCAAATGTATTTCAGCTCCTGAATGACCTCCTTGAAGTCCTGTAATTTCAATTAAATATACCTTATCATCGTTTTCTAAATCTATAGTTTCAACCTTAGTTCTCAATTTAATTGTAGCCCCTCCTGCACTACTAACATAAATCTTACCTACTTCTTCAGTATCTAAATTTATCATTTTCTTACCTTCAAGAAGACTCATGTCTAAATTTTCAGCACCAGTCATAGCTACTTCTTCATCTGTTGTTATTAATACTTCAAGTTTTGGATGAGCTATTTCATTTGAATCAAGTATAGCAAGTCCATAAGCAATAGCTATACCATTATCTGCTCCTAATGTTGTTCCTTGCGCTTTTAAATAACCATCTTCAATTTTTAATTTAATACCTTCTTTTTCAAAATCAAAATCTACATCTTTATTTTTTTCCCAAACCATATCCATATGACCTTGAAGAATTAAAGTTTCATATTTTTCATAACCTTTTGTTGCCTCTTTTTTTATTATAACATTATTAAAAGTATCTTGATGAACTTCTAAATTTCTATCTTTCGCAAATTTAACTAACCAATCACTTATTTGTTTTTCTTTACCTGAACCTCTAGGTATTTTTGAAATTTCTTCAAAAAAACTTAATACATTTTCAGGATAAATCCCTTTTGTAACTATATTCATACATTTCACTCCTTATATTATGTTATCTAACAACTCTTCTAAATATCTTCTTTCTTCTTGATTTAAGTCTATATTATTCTTCAACTTTTTAAGTATAGGATCTTCATTCCCTACACTACTTCTCTCAAGAATCTTAATAATTAATTTTTTATAAAATTCCATCAGTACTCCTATAAAAATATTCTTTTATACTTATCTTTTAATTTTAAAACTCTATCAGTCTTAAATTTACCCATACCTTTTATACTATATATATCATCATAGTTGGCATTAAATATATCATTTAAAGTCTTAAATTTTTCAACTATATTTTCTACATCTTTTTTAGTCAATTTATTTACTTCACTTAATATTCTATATCCCTTAGGCGATATATTCTCATCTAACATTATTTGTTTCAAATCATAACCTAATATTTTAGCCATTTTAACATCATCTCTAATTTCATCTTTTTCAAGTTCCATCAATTCATTAAATACAGATTCTACATTTTTAATATTAATACTCATATAGTCTTTAACAAAATTATTAAACGAAGTTTTTTGATTACCCATTATTTCATAATGCTGAAGTTCCAAAAGTCTACCTTCATTTCCTAACTCCATTATATATTGTCTAACTTCTTTATCCATAGTAAACATCAAATAAAAATATCTAAGTCCATCTAAAACCTCTTCAAGTATAACAGTATTTTCTATTTCTGATTCAAATAAATCTTTTAAATATTTATTTACAGAAATTGCATACTTCTCAAGAGACATAATAGCTTGTGAAGATTTAATTAAAAGGTCACCAATAAGGTCTAAAGTATATTTAAACTTACCTTTGAAAACCGTAACTCTTTTTCTTCTCTCAGATATAGTAATAACTAATTTATTAGTTAATTGTGCCATTCTATGAGCCGTTCTATGTCTTGTACCACTTTCATCTGTAAATACTTCTTTATTAGGTTGTAACTGTATATTGGCACCATATATAGTTTTAAGATCTTCAGATATTAATACAGCACCATCCATTTTAGCTAATTCATATACTTTTTGTGGAGAAAAATTTGTATGTAAATCAAATCCAGCATCCACATATTTTTCTATATCCTCTAATGAGCTAAATACTAAAAGTCCTCCAAGTGAAGCTTCTTGTATTCTTTCTATGGCCATTCTTAAAGGTTGCCCAGGCGCAATTAATTTAAATATATTTTCCTTAATTCTATCACTTTCTTTCTTAGGCATAGTTTCACAACCTTTCTGATAATTCATTTATATTATTAATATAGTTTAATTTTAATTTTGTTTCAAAATTTTCAAGTTCTTGACTATGAGCCTTCGGTAAATATACTCCTGAAAATCCTAATTTTTCCAATTCTTTGATTCTTTTTTTTATAAATGATACCTTTCTTAACTCTCCCCTCAATCCAATTTCACCTATAGCTGCTATTTTTTGGCTTATATATATTCCTTTAACTGTAGAAAGTAAAGATAAAACTATAGCTAAATCTGCTGCTGTATCATTTATTTCTACTCCACCAGGTATATTTATATATACATCATCTGATAAAAGATCCATATCAAATAATTTAGACATTACAGCTATTAATATTTCTACTCTATTTTTATCATATCCATTAACTATTCTTTTAGGAATTCCAAATTTAATATGATTAGATAAAGTCTGTATTTCAAATAACATAACACGACTTCCCTCTATAGAACTAGTTATTATACTTCCTACATTTTTTTCATCTCTTTCAGATATGAAAAACTCAGATGTATTCTTAATTTCATTTATACCATCTTCACGCATCTCAAAAATTGAAATTTCATTAGTAGAACCATATCTATTTTTTGTACTTCTAACTATTCTGTAAAAATTATTTTCATCTCCCTCAAAAGAAAGAACAGCATCTACCATATGTTCAAGCAATTTAGGCCCAGCAAGTTTTCCATCTTTAGTAACGTGACCTACTATATAAAATGAAATATCATTAGTTTTTGCTATATCTATCAATTTAATACTACAATCTCTAATTTGACTAACACTTCCTGGAACTGAATTAGTAGATTCTGAATATATGGTTTGTATAGAATCTATAATTACAATCTTAGGTTTTTCCTTAAGAATTGTTTCTTCTATAATTTCAAGAGAAGATTCACTCAAAAGGTAAAGATCATTAGAATCTACATTAATTCTTATAGCTCTTTCCTTAATTTGCTTACTTGATTCTTCTCCAGATATATATAAAACTTTAGATTTTTTAGCATATTCATTTGATAATTGTAATAAAAAGGTTGATTTACCTATACCTGGATTACCTGTTATTAAAACAACCTCACCACGAGTAAGTCCTCCACCTAAAACTCTATCAAATTCTTCATATTTGGTTTTTGTTCTAAAATCTTTTTCAAATTTAACTTCATTTATTTTTAAAGGTTTTTGAGCTTCTTTTTTCAAACTTGTTGTAGTCATTTTAAATTCAAATTCTTCATCTATAGTACCCCAAGAATCACAATTTGGACACTTCCCCATCCACTTAGATGTTACAAAAGAACACTCACTACAAACATATTTAATTTTTTTCTTTTCTGCCATTTATATCATCTGCTCTTTTTTCTATATCACCTATTATTACTTCTGGTATAAACTGTTGAAGATTACCCTTATTTAAGGCAATTTCTTTTACAATACTTGAACTTAAATAAAGATACTTTCTTGAAGCAGTTAAGAATATTGTTTCAAAATTACTATTAGTCAATGATTTATTTACTAAATTAATTTGTAGTTCATATTCATAATCTGAAACAGCTCTTAATCCTCTTACCAATATATCTATATTTTCTTTTTCTATATAATCAACTAAAAGTCCTGAAAATTTTACTACTTCTGCATTTTTTATGCCTTCACTTTCAAGAACTCTCTTTATCAAACTAACTCTTTCCTCTATATCAAACCATTGATTTTTAGATGAGTTTATAAAAACCCCTATTATAACCTTATTAAATAAGCTAGATATCCTTTTTATTATATCTAAATGTCCCCTAGTTATAGGATCAAAACTTCCAGGATATATTACCTTTTTATCCATTTATTCTCCTTTTATATTTTCAATAGCAATTTTAGCCGCTAACTTTTCTGCTGATTTTTTACTTCTTGCCTTAGATAATCCATAAACTTTTTCTCCAACCTTAACAGCTATTTCAAAACGTTTATCGTGATCTGGTCCACTTTCAGAAACTAACTCATACACCGGTATAGTTTTATACTTCATTTGAGTCAATTCTTGTAACTCAGTCTTATAATCTAAAACTCCTTCTATTTGATCTAAATTCTCAGCTTTTTCTATTAATAACTTTAAAAATATTGACTTAGTTGTCTCAAAATCTGTATCTTCAAATACAGCACCTACTAGAGCTTCAAAAACATCACCTAAAATAGAATTTCTTTCACGACCACCACTATTTATTTCTCCATTACTTAAAAATATGTATTTACCTAGTTCTAAATCACGTGCTATAGTTGCAAATACAGCTTCACTTATTATTTGACTTTTTATTTTTGATAACTCACCTTCGTTACGTTTACTATGCCTTTTATATATATATTCAGTAGTCATCAAATTCATAACTGAATCACCTAAAAATTCAAGTCTTTCATTATCTTTAACATTAGGGTAAGAATGCTCATTAATATATGATCTATGAGTAAAAGCTTCATATAGCAATTTAATATTTTTGAATTTATAGCCTATTTTATCTTGCAATTCCAAAAATTTATCATTCTTATTCATTTTTATCCTTTCTTATCTGTTATTAATTCAACTACATCTCCTACTTTTACTATCTTTTTTAATTCTTCTTTATCTATACTAACTCCATATTCTTCTTCAAGACTTGAAGCAAGTTCCATCAAGTCTAAAGAATCTGCTCCTAAATCTTCAACAAATCTTGAATCTAAAGTTATTTCTTCTCTCTCTACATCTAATTGTTCTAATATTAATTCTCTTATTTCTTCTATCATAAAATTTCCTTTCTTTTTTCTCTTATTATACCATAATTAAAGTATTAAAATCAATTTATTAACTTTTTATTACAACAACAAAAATATACACCTTTTAAAAAGATGTATATTATCAAAAAGCATTAAGGAGTTTTCTTAGCTTCTACGTATAGTTTTTCATATTCTATAGCTGATTTTCTCCAAGAATTATCTATATTCATATTTCTTACAACTAATTTATTCCATATATCAGGTCTATCATAATATACGTATTCTGCACGTCTTATAGTATATAGCATATCATCTGCATTAAAGTTTAAAAAACTAAATCCATTACCTTCATCACTTTCAAAATTATACGCCTTAACACTATCTCTTAAACCTCCAGTTTCTCTAACTAAAGGTATAGTTCCATAACGCATAGCTATCATTTGTGATAAACCACAAGGTTCATATCTTGAGGGCATTAAGAATAAATCTGAACCTGCATAAATTAAATTTGCAACTTCTTCTGAATAACCAATATACGCTTTAAATTTATTAGGATATTGTATTTCAAGATATCTATAATAATCTTCATATTCTTTTGACCCAGAACCTAAAAATATTACTTGAACCGAATCTTTTTTTAATATTTCTTCTATTCTCGCACTAACTATATCTAATCCCTTACCTTCAACTAATCTTGAGATAAGTCCTATCAACATGTCATCTTTTTTTTCAAATCCAAATTTTTCTTGTAATATTCTTTTATTCTCTTTTTTACCACTCAAATCATCAATATTAAAAGGTATAACTCCTTTAGTATTCATAGGATCATATATACTAGAATCTATACCATTTAATATTCCATATATATGCTTATACGAAGTTATCCATTCAAGCCCTTCTGCAAAATATGGAAAAGCTATTTCTTTAGCATAACTTGGACTAACAGTATTTACTATATCTGAATATGAAATACCTATTTCCATGAAATTTAATCTTTCACTTTCTCTATAATACCCTAATCTATCGAATGAATAATTATTAAATCTTCCTTGATACATTAAATTATGTATAGTATAAACTACACGCATATCCCAATAAAAAGGATCATATTTCTTATATCTTTCCTTTAAAAAATATGCTACTGGACCAGTTTGCCAATCATTACAATGTAATATATCTGCTTGTATATTTTGTCTTTTTAAAAATATTAAAACCGCTTCAGAAAATAGTGCATATTGATAATCTTCATCTAAATCACCATATACTCTACCTCTTTCAAAATAAGTTCTATTTTCTATAAATAAATAGTTTATACTTTCATCTGGATACTTAACCAAATTTATTACTTCACCATTTATTTCTATACTATCTACATATACTATTTTTTCTAAATACTTCAATGGAATTTTATCATACTTAGGCATTATAACAGTAACATCATGACCATTTTTAGAAATTTCTCTAGGTAATGCATCCATTACATCAGCCAATCCTCCTGTTTTAAAGAAAGGATAAACTTCAGATGCCAAATACACTATTTTCATCATTTTACCTCATTTTTATTTTTTTATTGTTTGTCCACTAACTATATGTTGACCTTCATCAGATATATTTGAATATGCAAAGATTCTTACATTTCTTCCTATAACTGTTCCATCAGCAATATGTGCACGTTTACCTATAACACTAATACCTTTACTTAAAATATCAGGTTTTTCAATATTAGGTGTATAATTATTACCATGTCCTATTACTGAATTTTTACCTATATATACATTCTTATCTACAATTACTGTTTCAAGATGTGTATTTTCATCTATATAAGTTCCAGAAAATACTATACTATTTCTAATAGAAGCTCCTTTTCTAACTGTAACCCCAGGTCCAAGAACAGAATTTTCTACACGACCTTCTATCTTACAACCATTACATATTAGAGAGTTAAATACGCTTCCTGTAACTCCTATTCTTACTGGTGCCATATCTTCACTACGAGTATATATTTTCCAATTTTTATCATAAAGATCTATACCAACTTCTTCTGACTTTTTAATTAAATCAAGATTAGCTTCTAGATATGAATCATAAGTTCCTACATCCATCCAATAACTATCATAGCAATGAACAAATACTTTTCTTTCTTCTTTTATCATTTTAGGTATAATATGTTTTCCAAAATCTAAATCTAATATTTCTGATTCTTCTATATACTTAATTAAAGTGTCAGTATTGAATATATATATACCCATAGAAGCAAAATTACTTTTCGGATTTTCTGGTTTTTCTTCAAAACTTAAAATCTTTTTATTTTCATCAACTTCAAATATACCAAATCTTGAAGCTTCTTCCATAGGAACATTTATAGCAGCTATTGTAAGTTCTGCATTATTCTTTTTATGTTCATCCAACATCCAAGAATAATTCATTTTATATATATGATCTCCTGAAAGTATTAGCACATACTTAGGGTTTTTCCCTTTTATAAACTTCAAATTTTGTCTTATAGCATCTGCTGTACCTTGATACCAAGATTGTCCATTCATTGTTTCATGGGGTTGTAAAAGTGTAATACTTGAATCACGTCTATCAAAATCCCATGGTTTCCCTGAACCTATATGTTCATTCAGTGATAAAGGTAAATACTGTGTAAGTAATGCTACATCATATATACCAGAATTAGAACAGTTGCTTAAAGTAAAATCTATAATTCTAAATTTTCCTGCAAATGGAACACTAGGTTTTACTCTTTCTTCTGAAAGAATGTCTAACCTTGATCCTCTTCCACCGGCAAGTATCATTGCTAAAACTTCCATATTAATCACACCTTTCATTATTTATACTAAAGTATACCTTGATTTAATTTTTTTTCAAGTAAAAAGCCATATATTTCAACATCTTTTAAAATCATTAATTTAATATATAATATTATTAAATTTATATATATTATATCAATTGATTTTTTCAAAAATTTATGATATATTATTGACATGATAGTACTATTAAAATTCAAATAAATTGTAGTGATATTTATGAAAAAATTTTATTTATCTTATTTTATCTAGATTGTTCAACTTTTTCTTATAGTTTTGACGAATCATATGGAGCAACAGTGGGTATTGGCGCTAAAGATAGTATAATTGGCGGTATAGATAATTTAGCTGATGGAGGAATCGGTTTTATTTAAGTAAATATAGGTGCTATAGCTAGTATTAGCAATAAAAAAAATAATAATTCTAATGGAAAAGTTGTAGGTGGTCATAATAATATAAAAGGAAAGTCTAGTAAAGGAAAACATGAAATATGTGATTCTAGACGTAGAAAAGATTAGTTAGGTGAAAAAAAGAAAAAAACGGAAGATATAAAAAAACTGAAAAAAGATATGGTGTAACTGGTGTTGAATATTTCACAATATATGA
Organism: uncultured Streptobacillus sp.; assembly: GCA_963539215.1. Classification (GTDB taxonomy): domain Bacteria; phylum Fusobacteriota; class Fusobacteriia; order Fusobacteriales; family Leptotrichiaceae; genus CAURNT01. Next base: position 149,478 of record CAUTJT010000002.1, read on the forward strand.
AAATAGATTTATTTTACAAGATCTTTTTGATAGTTTCAAATTAAAATAAACGGAGGAAAATATGTTAAAGAAAAATACACTGTATGAAATTTATGTAGATGAAAATCTTGACAATTTCTTTGTAGGGGAAATTATTGACTCTGATAATATATATACAATATTTAAATCTTATGATACACTTGGATTTTATGATGGTGTAAGGGTAACAAAAACTAAAGAAATTGTAGAAACTAAAGATAAAACTCCCTATTTAGATGATATTAAAAAGTTAATAAATGAAAATTCTAAAGATAACATTAAAAATTCATATATTATACACACAGAAAAATTAATATCTGAAAAATTTAGCAAATTAAATGATGTATATACTTATTTATTCAATAATAAAATTGAAGTTAGCGTTGATTTAAAAAATAATATTATAACAGGATTAATTAATAAAATTGAAGATGAGTATATATTAGTTGATGAAAATAAGATATATAAAAAAGATATTCTATACATATCTACAAACACAGAAGAGCAACGTAGATATAAATTTTTAGGAGTTGAGGCGTATGAATAAAAAACTATATGAAATACATTTAAAATACGAGGAAACTTTTTTAATTGGTGAAATAATATATCAAAGCGATGAATTTATATATACTAAACTGTATTCAATCTTTGGACTTGAAGATTCTCAAAGCTTTATACCACTTAAAAATATTAGTGAAATTATAGAAAAATCAGACTATTTAGATAATTTTAAAAAGTTTATTAATTTAAATTATGAAGATATTACAAACTCTATATTATTTAAAGAAAATGTAAATACAGATAACTTACATGCTAATACCATATATCAAGACTTAATAGGCGAGTATATTTACATATATTTATATGACAGTGATGAGATGTTAGAAGGTCGACTTGAAAAAGATGAACAAGATCATATTTTAGTTTCAAGTGAAAAAATCTATAAAGAAACCATTAAACATATCATGTTAGATGATTTAAAAGATAGAATTGCTTTATTATAGAAATAGGAGAACTTAGTTCTCCTATTTTATATATTCAACACTATATTTTTGACCTTAGTCATAGATAATATACTTTGTCTTATACCTTGTACCCCTGTACCTGAATTTTTAATCCCTAAAAAAGGAAAATTATCAGGACCTCTTTGAGTTTTATTATTAATATGAACTGTACCAACTTCTAATTTATTCGCAAAATAAAATGCTCTATCAATATTTTTGGTAAACACTGAACTTTGAAGACCGTATTCTGAATCATTTGCTACCTTTAATATCTCTTCATCTGTTTTAAGTCTAATTACTGGCAAGACTGGTCCAAATGGCTCAATCCAAGCTATATCCATATCAAGAGTTACATTATCAAGTAATATTGGAGTTAATAAATTACCCTCTCTTTTAAATTCAGTTAATAAATTTGCTCCTTTACTTATAGCATCTTTTACTAAACCTTCTACAAATATTGCACTTTTTTCATCAATTAGTGGTACTATATCAACATTATCAAAAGGATTCCCAACACTCAATTTTTCTACTTTTTCCTTTAATTTGTATACCAACTCATCTGCAACTTCTTCTCTTACTAAAACTCTTTTAATTGCTGTACATCTTTGACCTGAGTAAGAGTAAGCTCCTGATACTATTTCTTTAGAAGCTACTTCTAAATCCGCATCTTCTAATACTATTCCTGAATCTTTACCACCAAGTTCTAAAAGTATAGGTTTCATTCCTGCTTGCATACCTATTCTTTCCCCTATTTCCGTACTACCTGTAAAATTAATAAAATCTATTTCTTCATGAGTATTTAAATAATCTCCTATTTCACTTCCTTTACCTGTTATAGCCTGTAAAACTCCTTTAGGTAATCCAGCTTTTTCGAATGCTTCTATTAATTTCAATGCACAAATAGCACCTTGTGTAGGAGGTTTAAATATTACAACATTTCCCCCTATTAATGCTGGCGCTATTTTTGAAGCTGATAAATTAACCGGATAATTATATGGTGCGATAGCAAGGACTACTCCCATTGGTTCGCGTCTAATAACAGATATCTTATTTTTCATTTTAGCATCATAACTTCCACCTTCATATACTTCACCAAATATACGCATTCCTTCTTCTGCACTGTATTTCATTAAGTATACTGTTCTTTCAACTTCAGTTAAACTCTCTTTATATGATTTAGATATTTCACTTGTCATAATATTTGCAACTTCTTCTTTCATCTTTTCAAGTTCATCTGCTGCCTTATATATATATTGTGCTCTTTCTACTGTAGATAAATTTTTCCAACTTCCAAAACTTTCTCTTGCTTGCAAATATTTTCTATCTACATCTTCTTTACTCATTTTTTCTACTTCACCTATATATTCATTATTAATTGGTGAATATATTTTAATTGTTTCCATTACTTGATACCTTTCATATACTTAATTATTTCCATAATTATTTCTTCTTTATTTTTTTCATTATATAATAAATGTCTTCCATTTTTAACTTTTAAGAACTTAATACGTCTATGATCATTATTTATTTTTTGCATATGTTTTTTCAATTTACTCTCTAAAACTAAAGGATCTTTATCTCCGTAAACTAATAGTATATTAGAAAATTCTCTAATTTTTTTAATATTCTTTTTAACCATCTTATTTAAATTAAAAATATCATTAAAGTACTTAGGTGATGCTAATTTATAAACAAGATTATCTTTTTCTAATTTTACAACTTCACTTGAATCTCTAGTTAACCATGAATATGGTGAAATATTTTTACTTCCTTTTTCATTGACTATACCATTCATTTTATTTAAGATACTCTTTTTTATTCCTAATTTCATTTCAATACTTGTTATTAATTTACTCATTAATATTGAAAAACTCTTTTCTAAAGGTAAAGATACAAATACAGCATTTTTATATTGATTATTTTCTAATAAATACATACTGAACAAAGCACCAAGTCCATTTCCTAAAAATATTATATCATCATATTTAACACCTGATAACTTTAATTTAATAAAATATTCTATATCTTCTATTATAGCTTGTATTCCTTTATCACCAAAATCTACTATATCACTAGTTTTTAATAGACCATGATTTCTATATTCCAAAACATAAATATCAAAACCATTTTCATGTATAATTTTTGCCAATTCATCATATCTATTTATATAGTCATGAAATCCATGTAAAAGTATAACCTTCTTTTTATTATTATTTTCATATTCTATATATGGTATAATCAATCCATCATTAGATGTAAATTCTTTGTACATAATACCTCCAACTATCTATCTTTAAATAAATTTAAAGTAAGTGCATTAATCAAGACACATATAGAACTCATTGACATAGCAAAAGCTGCAAACATAGGATTTAATGAAAATCCAAACAATCCTATAGCCATAGGTATACCTATTATATTATATATGAATGCCCAAAATAGACTTAACTTAATATTTTTAATAACTGCACTACTTAAATTGATTGCAGTAACTATATGTTCTATATTAGAATTCATAAGTACTACATCAGAAGTTTCTATGGCAACATCAGTAGATCCTGTTATAGAAATAGAAACATCTGCACCAGCTAATGCAACTGCATCATTTACTCCATCTCCAACCATAACTACTTTATGATTTTTCTGATATTCTTTCAACAATCTAAATTTATCTTCTGGTAAGAGATCAGAATATATATCATCAATACCTAATTTATTACCTAAATATGTTGCAACTTTCTTATTATCTCCAGTTAACATAACAGTCTTAATTCCCTTATTTTTTAACCTTGAAATTAAAGACATACTTTCATCTCTTAAATCATCAGATATAGCAGCCAATGAAATAAGTTTTTTATTTTTAGATAATAATATTACTGTCGAACCTTCATTTGAATATTGATTAATCTTTTCTCTATAAATATTTAAATCAACATTATTATCTTTCATTAAAATTTCATTACCTAATAGATATTCTTGATTTTTTATTATCGCTCTTATCCCTTTACCTTCTAATTGTTCAAATTCTTCTACCCTATATCTTTTAACTCCTTTTTCCTCAAAATATTTAACAAAAGCTAAAGCTAATGGGTGCTCAGATTTTTTCTCTATACTATATATTATACTTTCAGAAACATCATCATTGGATAAATATTCTACAACTTCAGGATAACCTTTAGTTAATGTTCCTGTTTTATCAAATAAAACAACATCAATATTTTCCATCATTTCTAATATTTCAGAGTTTTTAAATAGTATACCAAAACTTGATGACTTATAGCTCCCTATCATTATAGAAATAGGAGTTGCAATACCCAATGCACATGGACAAGATATTACAAGTACAGCTACAGATCTCATTATTGCCATATTAATATTGTACCCTAAAAGGAGATAAATAACAAGTGTCAAGAAAGAGATAGATAATACCACAGGTACAAAAATAGCACTTACTTTATCAACAAACTTTGATATAGAAGGTTTAGAATTTACAGCTTCATCTACGAGATTTATTATCTTATTTAATAAAGTATCTTCTCCAATTTTATCAACATTATACTTTATATATCCCTTTTGTAATATACTTCCTGATATTACTTTATCACCTTTTTCTTTTTTAACAAGTTTACTTTCTCCTGTTATAATACTTTCATTTATATATCCAACACCTTCTACTACAGTTCCATCAGCCGCTATATTTTCTCCACTTTTAACAATTAATACATCATTAATTTTTATACTTTCAATTGGTTTTTCTAATTCATTACCTTCAACATCTAGAACAACCTTTGAAGGAATTAAGTTTATCATAGCATCCATAGATATACTAGTGTATCTTTTTATTCTACTTTCTAAATACTTTCCTAATCTTACAAGAGTAAGTATAGTTACAATAGATTCAAAATATATATCATGTAAATCTTTTAAAAATATTATATTATACATACTTAATAATAATGAAGAAAGTGTACTTACCATTATTAGAGTATTCATATTTAATGCTTTTGTCTTAAAACTTATATAACCAAGATTATAGTAATCAAAATTAAGAATTATAACTATTATTGTTATAATAAATTGAAATGATATATTAATATAAAATGGTATCATAGTCGGAATATACAGGCCCATCATAGTACCCATAGAAATATATAACAATAATAATGTTAAAATTATAGATAAAGATAAAATTATTTTTTCTTTATTTTCATCTTTTGAAGCTTTTTCTACTGCTTTATTTATTTTTAAATAAGCTTCATATCCAATACTTTCAACATTTTTTTCTATATCTTTGCTATTTAACTTATCTTCATCATATTCAACTATCATTTGTGAACTAATAGGATTTACTTCAACTTTTTTAATACCTTCTAATTTATTTATACTATTTTCTATAGCTATGCTACAATTAGAACAATGCATCCCCTTTATATTATATCTCTCTTTTTTCATATTCACCTCTATTTTACTATATATCCAAGTTCTTTTATCTCTTCTTCAATATCTTTTAAATCTACTCTATTATCATCATATTCTACTATTAAATTTGAATCTTCTAAATTAACTTGAATAAAATTAATTCCATCAAGTTCAGAAATATTTTTTTCTATTTTTAATGCACAATTTTTGCAATTTAAACCATCTAATTTAATTTCATTTTTTTTCATTTATATTCTCCTTCAAAAAAAACCTGAAATATAATTTCAGGCTTATTTTATTTATTTAACAAAATCTTTTACTTCTTCTTTTGATTTATATCCTAAAGTTACATCTTTAGCAACACCTGCTTCAAATTTAACCATAGTAGGTATACTTCTAACTTGATATTCAACAGCTAATTCTGGGAATTGATCAACATCAACTTTTACTATTTTAAAATCTACCTCTTCACTTACTTCATCTAAAACTGGTCCAAGCATTTGACATGGTCTACACCACGTTGCAAAGAAGTCTACTAAAACTACTCCTTCAGACACTAATCCTTTAAAATCTTCTGTTTTTTCTAAATGTAATACTTTACTCATTCTATATCACTCCTTATTTTGCACCTAAAGCTGCCATTGTATAATAGTTATATGGTTTATTGAAATGCGGTAAGAAGAAAATATCTAATAACTTAAATTTATCTATAGTTACTTTTTCTTGTATTGCTAATGAGAATACATGTATTCCTAAAGATATATCATAAGTTGAAGCCATTTGAGCTCCTAATATTCTTCTTGTCTTTGCATCGTAAACTATTTTAACAGTAACATCAGGATTTTCTGTTTTAATAAATTCTGGTTTTTGGTGATCTGTGTATGAAGTTGTTAAAACATCATAACCTCTCTTCTTAGCATTTTCTTCTGAAAGTCCTGTAGACACCATATTTAATCCATATATTGAAATACCATTTGAACCTTGCATTCCTATAGAGTCAAGTTTAGTTCCACAAACATTATGCGCTGCTAATATACCTGATCTTACAGCATTAGTTGCAAGAGCTATATAGTTAACATCTTCTATAGAGTTATCATAAAGTGTTGCACAATCTCCTATTGCATATACATCATCATGACTAGTTTTTTGATTTCTATCTACAAGATATGCTCCATTTTTAAACGTATCTATCTTATCTTTTAATAAGCTTGTATTAGGTGTAAATCCAGCACATAATACTATCATATCAGTTTTGTATTCACCTTTGTTTGTAACAACTGATGAAACTTTACCATCAGTTCCCTTAATTTCTTTAACTATTTGACCAAAAGCAAGTTCAATTCCATGATCTTCTAATGCTTTATTCATCATATCTCTAAATTCTTTATCATAATAACTTGATAAACAATCATCGCTTGCATCTATTAAAGTAACATCTCTTCCATTTCTCTTAAATGCCTCTGCAAGTTCTACTCCTATATATCCAGCTCCAACAACAGTTACATGTTTAATTTCTGGATTTTTTAATTTTTCAATAACTTCTGCTGCATGTTGATACAGTTTAACATATTGAACATTTTCTAATTCTTTACCAACTATAGGTAGGTTAATTGGCCATGAACCTGTTGAAAGTATTACTTTATCATAACTTTCAGTATACTCTTTACCATCTTTACCTTTTGCATAAACAATCTTTTTGTCTAAATCTATATCTGTAACTTCAGTTTCCATATATATTTTAGCACCTGCTGCTTCTAATTTTTCTTTATTAGAATAGAAAAGACCTTCTGCACCATCTATTTGATTACCTATCCAAAGTGCCATTCCACATCCTAAAAAACTTATGTTACTATTTGAATCAAATACTGTAACTTCCGTACCAGGATAATTTGATAAAATAGCATTTATTGCTGATGTACCAGCATGATTTGCTCCTACTACTACTACTTTCATGTAATCCTCCAAAAAATTTATTCTTTTACAATACTATTGTACAATAAAAGATAAATTTTATCAACATTATTATTTTGATATACAAATATTTTTTTATGCATAAATCATATAATTAAATCTTAATAATACTTTGACAACATTTAAATAAATATACTATATATTTTTTACATGTATTTTTTAAACAAATTCCAAATTATGAAATATATAATAAAAGAATTAACCTTAAAAGTTAATTCTTTCATATTCTTTTATATATTCTAAAAGATCTTCTTTTTTCTTATTTGTTCCAGATATATATTTTTTCCATATCTTACTATATGGTGTATTATAGAAAAGTCCTAAAGTATGTCTTAAAAAATAATGTGGAGAATCTTCCAAAGATTCTAAATATTTATACATTTTTTCTAATACTTCTAAATGGGTAATACTATTAAAACCATTTAATACTCCTATTTCATTTGCAAGCATAGGATTATCATAAAGAGCTCTACCTATCATAATAGAATCCACTTTATCTTTATGCAATAATATATCTTCAATAGCTCTAATACCCCCATTAATTTCTATAAAAAGATTGGGTCTATCTTTTTTAACTCTATACACAGTTTCATAATCTAAAGGTGGTATTGTTCTATTTTCTTTAGGACTAAGTCCCTTTAAAATAGCACATCTTGCATGTATTATGTATTTATCACTATTAGTTAAATCTATAAAATTCATCAATTCTTGATATGAATTAATAATTCTATCATCTTCTAATATTCCTCTTCCATCTATACCTATTCTATTTTTTATACTTATCTTTTTACCTGTTTCTTCCCTTAAATATTTAACCATATCCCTTACAAGTTCTGGATCACTCATAAGATAGGCACCCATACGAAAGTTTGAAACCCTATCTGATGGACAACCTACGTTAATATTTATTTCATCATATTCAGTATTTTTTAAAATTTTAGAAACTTTTTTTACTTCTTCTAAACTTGAACTTGCTATTTGAAGAACAACAGGATTTTCAAATTCTGTTTTTCTTAATAATCTATCCGAATCACCATTTATTAGTGCAGGAGTTGTTATCATTTCTGTAAATAGCAAAATATCTTTATTTATCATTCTAATGAAGTTTCTAAAATGAATATCTGTCCTATCTACCATAGGAGCCAAAGACACTTTTACCATATTTCCTCTTTTATTTTTTATTTATTAAATATATACCTATGGCCATTAAAATTACACCTATTATCCTATACATGTCAAAAGGTCTAACTTGAGTACCAAGCCAACCAAAATGATCAAACATCATAGATGTTACAAGTTGTGAAAATAGTAATAATACTGTTGCTGTACCTACTCCTAAAACCGGCATAACCATTATTACTGAAACTACATAGATAGCTCCAAATATACCACCTAATAATTGCCAAAGTTTAAATGATTGTTCAGTTCCTACTGATGCTGTTTGTCTAGTAAGTAATGCAAAAAACAACATAAATAATCCACCAACTATAAATGTTATTAAAGTAGACCAATAACTATTACCTATTGTTTTTCCTAATTGTACATTTATAGGTCCTTGTATCGATACTAAAATTCCTGCAACTATAGTTAATATCACATAAAAAATATTATTCATCATTTCCTTCTTTCTTAATTTTTCCCCAAAATTCCTTTAAATTATTCTCAAATTTATTATCTGAGAAATTATATAACTTCAATTCTTTGTTCATATATTTTTGTTTTATATAATGATTTGTATAATCATGTGGGTAAATATATTTATCCCTTCCTCTAGTAGTTAAATGGAACGGTATATCTTGACTACCATTTTTTTCAATTTCTTCAAAAGCTTTATTAACAGCTAAATAAACACTATTACTCTTTGGAGATAAGGCAAGATAAATTATACACTCTGAAAGTATTATTCTTGCTTCAGGCATTCCAATTTCTTTAACTGCATTCATACATGATACCGCCACATTTAAAGCATTAACATTTGCAAGTCCTATATCTTCACTTGCAAGTATTACAAGCCTACGAGCAATATACATTATGTCTTCTCCACCAATTAAAAGTTTAGACATCCAATAAACTGCACTATCTGGATCTGAACCTCTTACAGATTTTATCATAGCTGAAATAGTATCATATTTTTCTGCAAATACTTTTTTACCAAAAAGTTCACTTATTTCATCTAAAGATAAGTTTTCAAATCCTGAATTTTTTAAAACTTCCAACATATTTATTGCAGATCTAACATCCCCATCTGATATATATGATATATATTCTAAAATATCATCTGTTAAATCTATTTTCTCTCCTTGAGAGACTTTTTTTAACACTTTAAATATATCACTTTGTTTAATTTCATGAAATTCAAACAATAATACTCTTGAAAGTAATGCTTTGTTTAGAGTATAAAAGGGTGATTCTGTTGTAGCTCCTATTAATATAATATTTCCATTTTCTAAATCTTCAAGAAAAGTATCTTGTTGTAATTTATTAAATCTATGTATCTCATCAAAAAACAATATAGTTTTATTTATTGAATTTTTAACCTTTTCCAATATATCCACTACATCACTTTTACCTGATTTAATAGCATTTAAATAATAATAATCATAGCCTAAGCTATTGGCAATAATTTTGGCTAAAGTAGTTTTTCCAGTACCACTCGGACCATAAAATATTGAACTAATAAATTTCTTATTATCCAATTGTTTTTTTATAAGTTTAACTACTTTTTCTTGACCATAGAAATCTTCAAAATTTTTAGGTCTATATTTACTCGCTAATGGTTCATCATTCATAGTAAATAAGTTCATCTATCTACCATATATCTCTGTTAAATGTGCTATAGTTTTAGCAAGTTCATTTGATAAACCATCATTTTTTAATCTCCATTGCCAATTACCTGCAGCTAGACCCGGTGTATTTATACGTGCAAATCCTCCAAGATTTAGATAATCTTGCATAGGTATTATTGCAATATCTGCAACTGAAGAAAGTGCAGATCTAATTAATCCATATACAATTCCATTATCATCATATACATTAATATATTCACGAACTTCTTGTTTTTCTGCATCACTTAAATTAGTAAACCATGAATTTGTTGTATCATTATCATGAGTCCCTGTATATACTACCGTATTATTATCATAATTATGAGGTAAATATTCATTTTCTGGATCTTGACTAAATGCAAATTGTAAAATTCTCATTCCTGGGAATCCTGTATCATTTTTTAATTTAACTACATCATCAGTTAAAGTCCCTAAATCTTCGGCTATTATATTTAAATCTCCTAAAGATTTACGAATAGCATTAAATAAATCCATTCCAGGACCTTTTTCCCATTTACCATTTATAGCTGTTTCTTCTCCATAGTTTATAGACCAATATGATTCAAACCCTCTAAAATGATCTATTCTTATTATATCATACAATGAAAGATTAGCTTTTACTCTATCTATCCACCATTTATATTCACTTTCTTTTAATTTATCCCAATTAAATAATGGATTTCCCCATAATTGACCAGTTGCTGAAAAATAATCAGGTGGAACTCCTGCTACTTTAACCGGATTTCTATCTTTATCAAATTGGAATATTTCATTATTTGACCAAGCATCTGCTGAATCCATTGACACAAATATAGGTATATCCCCTATTATTTCTATACCTTTACTATTAGCATAATTTTTTACATTCTTCCATTGTTTAAAGAATATATATTGCAAGAATTTAACATATTTAATTTCATTTTCTAATTTAGAATTTAAAGTCTCTAAAGCTTTTTCTTCTCTATTTTTATATTCTTTAGGCCAATCTAACCAAGAAATTCCCCCAAAATATTCTTTAAATGCTGAAAATTGAGCAAAATCCTCTAACCAATAACTATTTTCTTTTTCAAAGTTATAGAAATCATCATTAGCTTTAAAATTAGAATAAGCTTTTTTTAATATAGGTAATTTTCTTTCATAAATTAAACCATAATTAATTTTTTCAACATCATCACCAAAATCTATATTTATATCTTCAAAACTTAAATAACCTTCTCTAACTAGTGTTTCTAAATCTATTAAATATGGATTACCAGCAAAAGCTGAAAAACATTGATAAGGTGAGTCGCCATATCCTGTAGGTCCTAACGGAAATATTTGCCATAATTTTTGTTTAGACTTAGATAAGAAATTTATAAATTCATATAAACTATCCCCTAAAGTACCTATCCCTTCTTTACCATACAATGAAGTTGGGTGTAATAAAATTCCTGATTTTCTCATTTTTTCTCCTATCTTATGTATTTTTTAAATTATTAATATCATCAAATTTGTTACTTATTTTATTTGCAGTTATACTTAAATCTCTAAAATCTTTTTGTAATCTTTCAAAATCTTTCTCTATATTTAACCATCTTTGCTTATATTTTACAAACTCTTCAGAAAAAGAAGTTAATTGATTTAATATATTTTCTGATTCTTTAGTTTTTTCAAATTCAAGATTTGCATATATTAATGTAGAAATATATATCAATAAATTCGTTTGAGAAGCTATCCAAACATGATTTTTATATCCATAATATATTATATCTTCAAAGTTCTTATATATTTCCAAATATATAGATTCACTAGGTAAAAACATTATCGCTTGATTTAAAGTTTCACCTTCTACAATATATTTACTTGAAATATCATCTATATGTTTTTTTATGCTCTTAACAAATTCACTTCTATTATTTGTATTATTTTCTTCTTCATATTTTATATATGCTTCCAATGGAAATTTAGAATCTATAGCTACTACTCTTTGATTTAATTTAATAATAGTATCAGCTATTTTCCCATTACTTAATTTATACTGTCTATCAAATATTTTACTATCTCCATAAATATTTTCAAGAACTTGTTCTAATCTAATTTCCCCAAATCTTCCTCTTGATTTTTTATCATTTAATATATTTTGAAATTTAATTATCTCTTTTGTTACTGTTTCTAAACTTTTTTGACTATTAGATATATCTGATATTTTTTTTATAAGATTACCATAATTCATATTATTAATATAATTTATATTATCTTTAATATCAATAAAACTCTTACTAATATTATCATTATTTTTAGAGTTTCTATCTTCTATAATTTCAAAAATCTCATATTTAAACTTTTCAAAATTATTTTTGTTTTTATTATTCCAGATTAAATAAAGTATAAGAAATATCAAAATTAATAATAGTATTATTATAATATATATCATCTTATCTCCTTAATAAGTTTTATATTTTTAAAATCTACTTCTTTTGAAATTCTTATATATTTTTCTCTTTTATCTTCTGATATTTTTTCAAGTATTATATCTGAATCAACATCTGATTTTTCAACTAAATCATTATATAGTTTAACTGTTATAGCATCAGGATTTTTATTAACTTGATAAAAACTTTGATTAGTTTTAGAATCAAAAAACTCATTTAATAAATATATATCTTGAAGTGTTCTTATACCTTCTTTAATTATAGATTTTGGAAGGCCTGATTCTCTTTTTAAATCATTTATTGTAAAAGGTTCTCCCATACTTTCAAAGTTTTCTATAACTATATACAATAGATATAATCCTAATTTTTTATTTTCACTAGCTGTTAAACTATATTTTTCTTCAACGAATTCTTTAGACGTTTGTATACTATATGTTATTTGAGCTCCAATCAATATTACTGTCCATATATATTTTATCCAAATTAAGAATATAGGGACAAATGCAAGTGAACCATATATTATATTATATCTATTAATTGAAGTTTGAAGTAAAGAGTATATAAGATATATTACATAAATACCTATAAGCGTAAATATACTCCCTATAAAAGCTGGAATTAATTGAACTCTTTTATTTGGAACTAATAAAAATAAGCCTAGTAGCACTAAAAGTATCAATGTAATATTTATTAATTTAACAAATATCAATGTTAATATAGCAATATTACCTAAATATTTACCAACAACATCGACTATAATTGAACTTGATCCTATAATCAACAATAAGAATATAGGAGCAATAAAAGTTATAGCTATATAACTAATAATTTTAGTACTGTACTTTCTTTTATCTTTAACATTCCAAATATTATTAAAAGTTTTTTCCAAAAGATCAAACATACTTATTACTGAATATACAAGTATTATTATTCCTAACCCTGTTAAAACACCACTTTTAGCTGAAACTATAAGATTATTTATAACATTTAAAGCATAATTTATTCGTACCTCATCTTGAGGTATAAATTTCGTTAGTTCTGAAATTAAAATTTCATCTAATCCAAAACCTTTAGAAACTCCTATTACTATTGCAAAAAAAGGAAATATAGTTAATATCATCATATATGTTAAGTTAGAAGCTAATAAAGATATATCTGATGATAAAAAGTTTTTATAGAAAATTTTAGCGAATTTATATAAAGAATTATAGTATTTATTTATTCTTTCTTTATAATCCATACTACTTAACTACCACTACTTTTTTATCTTTATATATTTCATCTAAAATTCCATAATAATTTTCTATTTTAGCTTCTTCTAACTCTACATTCTCTTTTTTAGGTTTAGTATTAGGATGACGTGGTGCAAACATTGCACAAGAATCATCATGTGGTTCTATAGATTTTTCATAAGTTCCTATTTCTCTTGCAATTTCTATAATTTCTAATTTATCCATACCAATTAATGGTCTAAATACTACTAAATCTTCAACTACAGCATTAGTTGTATTTAATCCCTCTAAAGTTTGAGATGCAACTTGACCTAAACTTTCTCCTGTAACTAAAGCATTCAAACCATAATTTTTAGCTATCCTTTGAGCAAGTCTCATCATAGCACGTCTTGTTAATATAGTTGCATATGATTTATCTGTTTTAGCATTTATTTCTTGTTGTATTTTTAATATATTCATAGAATAAAAATTAGCTTTAAGATTATATTCACTCAATATTTTAACTAATTCTTCTATCTTTATTAAAGCCTTTTCTGATGTAAAAGGGAAAGAATGAAAAGTTACAAAATCAAGTTTAAGCCCTCTTTTACACATCATAAATGATGCTACAGGAGAATCTATACCACCTGATATTAAAACAAGTCCTCTCCCAGCACTTCCTAAAGGAAGTCCACCATATGTTTGTATTTTTTCTGTATACATATATGTTTTTTCACGAATATCTAAACTAATCAAAACATCAGGTTCTTTCATTGAAACTTTTTCAAATTTAGAATTTATTAATATATGAGCTCCAAGATCTTTAGCAAATTCCATTGAATTTTTTTCAAATTTCTTATTTCCTCTATTAACTTCTACTTTAAAAGTTCTTGCACCTTTTTCATATAAATCATCCGCTATTTCTAAAATCTTATTTTTTATATCTTTTTCATTTGTTTCACATTTAATAGATAAATTAATATTATTTATTCCAAATATTTTTTTTACTTCTTCTAATATTTCATTTGCATTATCATTTACATATATATATAGCTTAGACATATCATTTACTAAATATGCATCATATTTTTTTATCTTATTTAATATCCTATTTTTTATATTATTTTCAAATGTCCCTCTATTTTTGCCCTTTAGTGCTAATTCTCCATATCCAAGACCTATAGCATTTATTTTTCCTATATCTATCATGATTATTCCCCTATTTTCTTTGGCTTAAGCCATTCTGACTTTTTACCTTGAGTATAATTTTTAATAAATTCTTCTTTAAACTCTTTAAATCTTCCTTCTTCTATAGCAACTCTTGCCTCTTTCATTAGATTAATTAAAAACCATATATTATGATAAGTAGCTAACCTTTGACCTAATATTTCATTTGCCTTAAATAGGTGACGTATATATGCTCTTGTATAATTTCTACAAACATAATTATCTGCTATATCTAAAGGTCTGTCATCTAATTCATATTCCTTATTTTTAATTACAAGTCTACCATATTTAGTAAATACTGTTCCATGCCTACCAATTCTTGAAGGATGAACACAATCCATCATATCAACGCCATTTTCTATAGCTTCTAACATATCTAAAGGTTCTCCCACTCCCATAAGATATCTTGGTTTATCTTCTGGTAATTTTGGTGTAATATATTCTAATATTCTATACATGTCCTCACTAGGTTCCCCAACTGCAAGTCCACCTATAGCAAATCCTGAAAAATCATCATTATATTGCATAAGTCCCTCAAGTGATCTATCTCTTAAATCTTCATATATACCACCTTGAACTATAGCAAATAAGCCTTGTTTATCAGGGTTTTTATTGGCATCTATACATCTTTTAGCCCAACGTGTTGTTCTATCTATAGAAGGTATTAAATATTCTCTAGTTGATAATCCATGAGGGCACTCATCTAGCACCATCATAATATCTGAACCTAAATTATTTTGTATATCTATAGACTTCTCCGGAGATATGAAATGCTTTGATCCATCGTGATGAGATCTGAAATAAGCACCTTCTTCTTTTATTTTTCTTAAATCTCCCAGTGAAAATATTTGAAATCCTCCACTATCAGTAAGTATAGAATGCTTCCAATTCATAAATCCATGTAAATGACCAAATTTAGCAACTAAATCATCACCGGGTCTTAAATATAGATGATATGTATTTCCTAATATTATTTCTGCTCCTATTTCTTCTAAATCCTCAGGAGTTAAAGTTTTAACTGTAGCTTGTGTTCCTACAGGCATAAATACTGGTGTATGTATTTCTCCATGTAGTGTTTTTATTATACCTGCACGCGCTCTTCCATCTTGAGCAACTTTTATATATTTAATTGGTTTTTCCATTATTTTCCTCTCTATTTTCTAATTATTCCTGTAATTTCTGGCATAGAATTTAAATGTTTAAATAATTTTTCTAAATCCTTTTTATCTTTTATTAAAACATTAAAATGAATAAGACCTATTTCTTTTCCATCTTCTTTAACTACATTAGTATTTACACCTAATAAATTAATCTTATACTCAGTCATTATTCTAATAATATCCATTAATATACCTTCCCTACCCCAAGTTTTAATGGTAAAGTTTGCTTGATATCTAGCGTTAGATTCTTTAATTAATTTCTCATCCCATATAACCTCAATTTCTCTTTCAGGTTCATTTTTAAGAGAATTTTGTACATTAGCGCAATCACTTCTATGTATAACTATACCTCTACCTCTAGTTACAAAGCCTTTAATATCATCACCTGGTAAAGGTGAACAACATTTAGCAAAATTAAATAAAGTATTGTCTGAACCTGTAACTTTTATACCAAGAGTATCTTTTTTAGATATTTGGCTATTTGTTCTTGCTGTTTCTTCCTCTATTCTTTCATATACTTCAGCTTTCTTTTCTTTATCTTCAAATTTATTAACTAAATTTTCTAAAACTAAATCATTATTTGCAAACTTATAGTAAAGTTGATCTATATTACTTATATTATACTTCTTCATGTATAAAAGAACTTTTTCATCTTCTTCTACATCTTTAAATTTTATCCCAATTTTTGAAAAAGCTTCAATTACTAAATCTTCACCAAGTTTAGATTTTTCTTCAAATTCTTTATCTTTAAACCATTTTTTTATTTTAGATTTACTACTAGGACTCGTTACTATATTTATCCAATCACTACCAGGTCCTTTAGCTGTTTTTGAAGTTAATATTTCAACTTTATCTCCATTATGTACAATATGATCTAAAGTAACTATTCTATCATTTATTTTAGCCCCAATAGTTCTATATCCAATTTGAGTATGAACTTGGAAAGCAAAATCAAGTACAGTTGATCCTTCTTGAAGTTCTACTACATCTCCTTTAGGAGTAAATACAAATATAGTCTTCTTAAGTATTTCAACTGTTACTTCTTTAGCAAAAGTATCATTGATATTAGATTCTATTATTTTCTTAACAGAAGCATAATATGCTTCATTTTTATCTTTTGATTTTTTTTCTTTATATTTCCAATGTGCAGCAACCCCTTCTTCTGCTATTTGATGCATTTGCTCAGTTCTAATTTGTATTTCTACTATTTGATTATCAGGTCCTACAACAGTTGTATGTATAGATTGATATCCATTAGGCTTAGGAGCAGCTATATAGTCCTTAAATCTTCCTGAAAGGGGCTTAAAAATAGAATGTGCTATACCTAAAACTGTATAACAATCAACTTCCTTATGAGTTATTATTCTTATAGCAGTTAAATCCATAAGCTCTCCGAAGTCTTTATTTTTTTCTTTCATTTTTCTATATATACTGTATAAGTGTTTAGATCTTCCATTAACTTTAGCATCTATTTCACTTTTATCTATCTCATCTTTTATTATACCTATTATTTTATCAATATATCTATTTCTTTCTTCTTTTTTAATATTTACTAAGTTTTTTATCTCCTCATATCCTTCTGGATTAATATAGTAAAAGGCCAAATCTTCAAGCTCAGATTTTATTTTACCCATACCAATTCTATGTGCTATAGGAGCATAAATATCCATAGTTTCACGAGACTTTTCAATTTGTTTTTCTGGCGATTGGAATTTTAAAGTACGCATATTATGTAATCTATCAGCTAGTTTAATAATTACAACTCTAACATCTTCTGACATAGCAACTACCATTTTTCTTATATTTTCTATTTGCTTTCCTTGCTTTTTAGGAAGATTTTTAAGTTTAGTAACTCCATCTATCAAATTAGATACATCCTTACCAAAAATATATTCTATATCAGATAAAGTAATCATAGTATCTTCAACTACATCATGTAGTATACCAGCTACTATAGTATCTGTATCCATTCTTAAATTAAGTAAAATTTCAGCTACCTCTAATGGATGTAATATATATTCTTCTCCACTTTTTCTAAGTTGGCCTTTATGTGATTCTTGAGCCAGTATATATGCATCCTCTATTCTCTTAATATTTAATTCCTTATGATTCTTTAGTATATCCTCTTTTATTTTGTCAAAAACTACTCTACTATCCGTATATTCCATAATCATCTCTCCAAAAACTTAATATTTTAATTTTACCATATTTTGTAAAAATTTACCACAAATTTGCTTAAATAATTAATATATGATATAATTCTAAAAAGACATTGGAGGTAAAATTATGAGTAAAAAAATTGCTGCATTTTTTGATGTTGATGGTACAATTTTTAGAAATTCATTATTGATAGAACACTTTAAAATGTTGATAAAATTTGGTTTTTTTGAAGAAACTAGTTTTGTAGGAGGAGTAAAGAATAAGTTTGAAAAATGGGAAAAACGTATAGGTTCTTATGATGAATATCTTGATGAAGTAGTTGAAAGCTATATAAGTTATATGCAAAATATTAGTTATGAAGATATAGACTACGTAGCAACAAGAGTAATAGAAAGAAAATCTGAAAAAATTTATACTTATTCTAGACATAAGATAAAAGAGCATATAGAAAAAGGTGATTTAGTTATTATTATATCTGGTTCCCCATCTTTCTTAGTTGAAAAAATGGCAAAAAAATTAGGAGCACATGATTATATTGGAACAGTATATCATCAAGATGAAAACGGTTATTACAATGGAAAGTTAGATCCTATGTGGGATAGCGAAAGTAAAATTCATGCCATTGATGATTTTGTAAAAAAATATGATATAGATCTTGAAAAATCTTATGCCTACGGAGACACTACTGGAGATTATGGAATGTTTACTAAAGTTGGTTTTCCTGTAGCAATAAACCCTGCAAAAAGGTTATTTAAAAAAATACTAGAAAATGAAGAAATGAAGAATAAAACACAAATCGTAGTCGAAAGAAAAGATATGGTATATGTTTTAGATGGAAATGTAAAATATATTGATATAGAGGAGAAATGATATGTTAAAAAATATTAAAAAAGTACTTTCAGTTTTACTTGGAATAGGTATTATAAGTCCAATAATTTCAATAAACTTAACTGGAAACAGTAAATTGTACATTACATTAATGAATTTAGGAATTAAATCTATCCTTGTTGCATTAGTTCTTTTAGCAATAGGGTTAAATACTTTTTACATAAAAGATAATTGGAGCAAAAAAATACCTTTAGCTTTATCTATTCTAGAATTTATTCTTATAACTGGATTATTAATTTATGTTTATTATAAAATGAATAATTTTACTGGAAGTTTTGAATTTTGGAAAAGTTTCTTAAATACTAAAATAGTAATGTCTTGGGGATGGATAATCATGTATTTAGCAAATACAGGATTAGTCTTAATTAATTTTTATGAAAACTTTAAAAACAAAAAAACAAATATAGTAGAAGAAATTAAAGAAGAAGAAAAAACTGAAGAATAAAAAAAAGGCAAGTTTAAAACTTGCCTTTTTTTTATATTCTATCTCCATTTTCATCAAAGAAATGTAATGCTTCTGTGTCAAATCCAAAATTATGTTCCTCTCCTGGTTCATATTCATAATGACCTGGCATTGTAATGACTAATGTAGATCCATCACTTAATTTAACATAAAGTGATTTTTCTTTACCTAACATTTCTACAACTTCTATAACTGCTTTAAATCTATTTTCATGTTCTTTTCCACTTAAGAATCTTTCAGATCTAATACCTATAGATACTTTTTTACCTTCATATTCTTTTAATCTTTCTCTATCTTCTTCATTCGCTTTAATTACTATTTCTTCAGAATTAGATATGAAATGTCCATTTCTAATGTGTCCTTCTAAAATATTCATAGTTGGTGACCCTATAAACTTAGCAACAAATATATTATTTGGCTTGTTATAGAATTCTTCTGGCTTACCAACTTGTTGTATAACACCTTTATCAAGTAAAACTATTCTTGTTGCCATTGTCATAGCTTCTGTCTGATCATGTGTTACATATATAGTTGTCGTATCTAAATCTCTATGTATTCTTACAAGCTCTATTCTCATATGTTCTCTTAGTTTAGCATCAAGGTTAGATAACGGTTCATCCATTAAGAATACTGCCGGTTTTCTAACTATAGCACGTCCTAGAGCAACCCTTTGTCTTTGTCCCCCAGATATATCAGAAGGTTTTGAATATAGATATTTTTCAATTTGTAAAACTTTTGCCGCTTCTAAAACTCTTTCATGTATTAATTTTTTATCCATTTTACGCATAGCAAGTGAAAATGCCATATTATCATAAACTGTCATGTGTGGATAAAGTGCATAACTTTGGAAAACCATAGCTATATTTCTATCTTTAGATGCAACTTTATTCATTACTTTATCTCCAAATAATAATTCTCCTTCAGTTATAGAGTTAAGTCCTGCTATCATTCTTAATAATGTTGATTTACCACATCCTGATGGTCCAAGTATTACACAGAAATCTTTACTTTCTATTTCTAAGTCTATTCCTCTTATTGTAAAATCTTCTCTACCTTCATATTTTTTACCTAAATTTTTTAATTCAACCTTCATACTTTCTCCTATCCTTTCACTGATCCACTTGTTAATCCAGAAACTAATTGTTTTTGTAATACTATAAACAGAATTACTATAGGTATAGCTGTCAATAATCCTCCTGCTGCAAATACTGGTTCAAGTTTAGTTCTTTCATCAGATATTAAAGAGAATAAACCTGCAGCTAAAGTATAATTTTTAGGATTAGTTAACATAATAGCTGGTAGTAAATAATCCATAAATGGTCCTATAAATGACCATAAAGCAATTATGGCTAACATAGGTCTTGCAATAGGAAATATTATTAAACTATACACTTGCATATTTGAACAACCTTCCATTCTTGCTGCTTCATCAAGCTCCGTAGATATTGAATCTATATATCCTTTAAGTATAAAAGTATTACCTGCTACTCCTCCTATAGAATAAATTAATACTAACATCATTTCTCTAGTAAAGAACGGAAAAATCGAAACTATAATTTGATGCATAGTATAATAAGCTACTATACCTGCAAAAGCTGGTATTACTTGTATTAACATTATTGCCATTAAAGATACTCTTTTACCTTTAAATCTAAATCTTGAATATACATATCCCGTATAAGATACAATAAGTAATGTTAAAACAGCAGTTGCTATTGCTATAAATATAGTATTTACAACCCATCTTAAGAAATCAGTTTGAGTAAACAAAATTTTAAATTGTTTAAATGAGAATGCAAATTCTTTAAAGTCTATTATTATATTTTGTTGTTGATTCCCATTGAAAGAAGAAACAACCATTATTAATAAAGGAACTATAATCAATAATGCCCATAAAGATAAAATTGCATAACTTATACCAAGTCCAACTTTACCAGCAAAATTCAATGGCGGTTTATCAGATAAATATAAATTGGATTTTTTCTTAGCCATTATTTTTCCTCCTTAAATGCTTGTGAATTCTTGAATCCTATATATGCAAATAATATTAGTCCTAAAGATATAAAGACTGTTATTGCTGCACCTACAGATTGATATTGTTTTTGTATAGTCAATTTGTAAATATATGAAATTAATAAGTCTGTACTTCCTGCCATATTTCCATATTTAGTTGGATCAAATGGCCCTCCACCATTAAATAAATAAATAATAGAGAAATTATTAAAATTAAATGTATATTGACCTATTAATAAAGGAGCTGTTTGGAATAAAACTAAAGGTATAGTAATCTTTGATAATTTTTGCCAAACTGTTGCGCCATCTATATCTGCAGCTTCATAAAGATCTGTAGGTATTCCTTGAAGAACTCCTGTAGATAATAAGAATACATAAGAACTTCCAAGCCAAGTTTGTAATAATATTAGTGCTACTCTAGTTAATGTTGTACTTTGTTTTATAGCCCAATCTCCACCAAGTATAGCTTCTAATGTTTTAGTTAATATTCCATTACTTGAACTCATTATACTAAAGAACATTATAGTAATAAATGCAGGTACTGCCCAAGGTAATAAATATATAGTTCTATATAAAGTTTTTCCTTTGATTCTTTCATTGTTTGCAAGTAATGCAAGTCCAAATCCTACTGTTATTGCAACTGTAGTCGCAGCAACTGTCCATATCATAGTCCATAAGAATATTCTCCAGAATGGACCTCCTGCAATTCCTGTTCCTGTAATTAACAGTTGATAATTCTTAAGACCTATCCATTTAAACTTAGATTGATTATTTGGATCCATTCCAGCAAATGATAGTAATATAGTCGTAAGTACAGGTAATATTACAACAAATGATAATAAAACATAAGTTATTATAGTTACAATGTATGGGAACCCATCTTCTTTTACACTTTCTATTGTTTCAAACTTAGTTCTTGGTCTTATACCCTTATACATATTAATCTGTACATCTCTAGCATCTTTATAAGAAACTGCTACTATAGCTATTGCAAATAACATTAATATTACAGCAACAAGTCCTTCAACCATGAAAATTATAGATTTATCAAGTCTTTTACCACCTTGTGCTAATGTTATTATCCCTTTTATACCTTCTCCTCTATAATTACCATAACCTAAAGCATATGGTATTGCTACAAAGTATATGAATAAAGCACCTATGAAAAATAATATTGCTTTAAAATATTGTTTATTAAAATATTGACCAAGACCAGGTATTATTATTGAAGCAAGAGGTTTTACTTTATCTATTTTTTCTACTTCTATAGGTATTTTTCTATCAAAATCAGATATATCTTGATACATTATTTTATATCTTGCTTCAACCTCTACTTTAGATAAATAAGTTAAAACTCTAGCACGACTTTTAATAGCTTCACTAGGTATATCTAATTTTAAAACTTCAACTTTATCTTTTAATTCCATTTCTAATTGTTTAACTTGATTAGCATAAGCTTTATCTGAAATTAAACCTTCTTTTTTACTTTCTTTAAGTTTTTCCTTACTAGTTTTTAAAATTATTTTTAATTCTTCAACTTTATGGTTAAACTCACTTACTTTTATATCATTTATAGATTTATCTAAATTTGATAATTCTTTTAATATTTGTTTCTTTTCGTTTATTGAATCACTATATAGACCAATTATAGAAGGTAGTCTTTCTTCTTTTAATTTATTTTTTCTATATTCTAATTCGAAGTCATAGCTTATATCTTCTTTGCCTTCATAAAACTCCATTTTTTTAGAAGCTTCAAACAATTCTAATCTTAAAGCTAATTCCTTCTTATCATATTTACCTTTTAATTCTTGTCTTTCATGGTAAATTTTTGATTTTAATTCTTTTAGAAAAACTCTTTCTTCTTCTTGTAACTTTTCAAGTTCAATGATATATGGATGAGTTTTTCTATCTACATTAGCATTATCTGCTAAATCTTTTAAATAAAGATTTTTTCTTTCATGTGGATTTCCTATACTATCATAAACATATCTATCCATCTTTCTCCTCTCTTTCATTCAACAGAATGATATAAATTAAAAGAATTATTTGTAACAATAAACTTATAAAATAGAAAACATTAGTATGATAATGAACAAATACTTTAAGTAAAATATTTCCTATAATAAAAAGTGACCAAACTCCTTTATAAAGTACACCTATTCTAAATTTTTCATAAAATAAATAGTTATATACAGAAAATATTATAAATAAAACAATACCCGTAAAATAATTTAACATTTCTAATGTGATATAGTCTTTTTCACTAGCTTTAGTTATCTTTAAAAATTCATTATATAATTCTAAATCCTTAACTAAATAAAAACTAAGCATACTTTCTGATATTATTATTCCTAAACATATCAGCAAAAAAATATTCAATGTTTTTTTTCTTAATTTCATAGTTTTCCTTAAAAAAAAGTAAGTGCCAAGCACTTACTTTCGTATTTTATTGTAAATTAGTTAATAAAGCATTAAAGCTTGCTTGAACTTCTTTATATGCATCTTGTACAGTAGCTGGTTTCTTAGAATCCCAAGAAATTAATGAATTTTGCCAAGTATCCCATACTTGTCCCCATTCTTTAAATAATGGTCTTGCAACAGCTTTATCATAACCATCTATAACAGCTAATATAACTTTCTTATCTAATTCAGGTATATTTAATTTTGCATATTCATCTCTTGAAACATTTGGCATTATTTTACCAGTTGCAGCATATAAATCTCCTGCGAATTTAGGATTTAATAATTCTGCTATAACTGCTTGTGAAAGAGCCATTTTATCTGCATCTTCTTCATTTCTAGAGTTGATTACTAAAGCCCATCCACCTTTCCAGTGTTTTAATTCTTTTCCAGCAAATTTAGCACTAGTTAAAGGTAATACATCAAAGTCTTCTGTTCCACTTATTTCAGTAGCTGCAGCAACTTCCCAAGGTCCTATTATTCTTACTGAACCTGTGTTTCCACCTTTAAATAATCCATCCATAAATCCGTAAACTGCTTTTGTATCAAACATAGGTAATTTTTCTTTATTTGATTTTTGCCAGTATTCAAATATTCCTTGGAACATTTGTTGTTGTTCTGGAGTTAATTTATCAAAATCATTAGTTAAAGTAGACATAAATTTATCTCCATCTTTTCCTAATAATTCTACATCGAATGCATTAGTAACTGCAACACCATACCAAGCATTAAATAATGGTACCATTGCAACTTTTGGATCTAAAGTAGCAAAATCTATGTTATTTAAATCAACATTATTTGCAGCAGCATTTTTAGTATTTACTCCTAAAATTAATGTTTCAATATTGTATGGGAATCCGAAGTAATTACCATCGAATTTTAATTGTCCTCCAAGACCTTTATCGAAATCACCGAATCCTCCGATTCTTTCTCCTAAAGCTTTAGCATCAAATGAAGCTAATACATCTTTACTTACTAAACCTTCCATTCTATCTAAAGGTACAGCAAATACGTCTGCTACGTCAGCATTAGTTGAATCTGTTTTATCAATTATATCAATATGATCAAATGATGGTTTAACCATTAAATTAACTTTTGCATCAGGATTTTTTTCATTAACCCTTGCAATAGCTGCTTCATAATATGGTTTCCAAGCTTCTTCAACTTGAACAGTAATTTCTCCTTTTAATCCACTTACTGGTTCAGCAGCTTCTTTTTTTGAACCACATGATAAAAGTAAACCGAACATTAAAAATGTTCCAGTAACAAATTTTTTTAAATTCATAACTTTCCACCTTCTATAATTATATTTTTTATGCAATCGCTTACAACAATATATTATACCTTGAATTTTTGTATTGTCAATACAAATTTTAATTATTTTTTTTATTTTTTTATTTTGACACTTTGTTCAAAGTATAAACAATCTTAAAAATTATATATATTTAACATTTATTTTCTTTCTAAAATAACACAATTATAATTTGAAACTTCAAATAAATTATCTATTAATATATTCACATTATTTTTTTTGAAAGAACTAAATACAATTTCATATTCTCCACTTTCTAGTTCAAAACTTATAGCTTCATTCGAACTATTAACAAGTACAAATATTTTATCATCTAAAGAGTACATTAAACTTATATCATTAAATTGTAATAATTTAAATTTCTTCTCTATTTCTTCAAAATTATTTAATTTAAATAAAGGATTTTTCTTTCTGTATTCTATTAATTCAGAAATATATTGAACATTTTCTTTGAAATTTTCAGCTCTATCAAAATCAAATTTATTTATTTCATCCGATAAATTATATGAATTTTCATGTCCAAATTTTGTTCTAAAGAACTCTTGACCTGCATGTAAGAAAGGTATTCCTTGTGAAGTCATCACTAAAGTTGTAGCAATATTTTGCATTTTTATTCTATCAACTAAACTATCTTCAGAATTAGTTATACTAAAATGATCAAATACAGTATTATTATCATGAGCTTCAACATACTGTATTAATTGATCAGGAGAAATATATCCCCTTAAATTAATACCACCTTTAATAGAGTTTATTAATCTATCATCTGATTTACCACCATTTGCAAAACCTTTACCTAATTTTTCGAAAGTAGATCCTCTTAAGGTATCACGTATATCATCACTAAAGAATGAAATTCTTGGCATTTTATAAGCATTTAGCTGATTTGCTCTTTGTTCTTTATCAAGACTTGTATTTAAGTCCCACCCTTCACCAAGGACTATTATTCCTTTATCAATTTCATCTAATTTTTCTCTTATCTCATTCATAGTATCAACATCAAGTATACCCATTAAATCAAATCTAAATCCATCAAGTTTAAACTCATTTGCCCAATAAAGTATACTATCTACTATATATTTTCTTACCATAGGATGATCACTTGCTAGATCATTACCACAAGCACTTCCATTAGAAAATTCTCCATTTTCATAAAATCTAAAAGCTTCCTTTTGCATAGTTTTCCAAAGGCTATGACTCATAGCATCATACACATGATTATACACTACATCCATTATTACTCTAATACCATTTTCATGTAATACTCTTACCATTTCTTTTAACTCTCTTATCCTTACATAAGGATCTTTGGCATCTGTAGCAAATGACCCATCAGGTATATTGTAATTAACAGGATCATATCCCCAATTATATCTTAATTCCGGATTATTTTCATCAACTGATTCATCGGAAAAATCATAAAAAGGCATAATTTGAACATGTGTAATACCTAATTTTTTTAAATAATTTAATTGTTTATCTTCTATTACTCCTAAAAACTTACCTTTATTTACTGCATTTTGAGTAAAATCTCTAACTGATATTTCATAAATTATTGCATCCAATGGATTTTCAAAACTTTCCATTCTTTCAAAATTATCAATTTGAGTTTTATCTCTATCTATTATTATTCCACTACCACTATTTACTTCACAAGCTATAGCATATGGATCAATTGTAATATATCTTTCATTTTCCGTAAATACTTGATACAGATATCTTTTACCTTCAAAATCTCCAGGTAAAACTTGTTGAAACAATCCTATTTCTTCAATTTTTTCCATACCATAAATTTTTTGTTCTATTATCAAGTCTACATTTATTGCATTAGGAGCATATATCCTAAATTCTGTATATTCTTTATTGTACTTTACTCCTAATTCACCTTTGTGTATCTTATATTTCATCTTTTGTTCCCACCTTATTTAATCTTGAATAAGTCTTAGTTAAATCATAAATTTTTGAACTCAAATCTTTAGTTAAACTTTCTTCTTTTATACGCCAAGACCAGTTTCCAAGTGTTGAAGGTCTATTCATACGTCCTTCATCTCCAAGTTCTAAAAAGTCTTGAATTTGTGCTATAGCCATATTTGCAACTGAACTCCATGCAGCTCTAATAAATCCTAAAACATAATCTTTTTCATCTGTTAAATATAAATATTTTTTAGCAAATTCTACTTCTTCTTTATTTGCTTTCTCAAACCAAGATTTAACAGTATCACTATCATGAGTTCCTGTATAAACAGCCCAATTTCTTTCAATTTGATGAGGTATAAAATCGCTTTCATTATTAGGATCAAATGCAAATTGAAGCATTTTCATACCTGGAAATCCAGTTTTTTCTCTAAATTTAACAACTTCCACTGTAGTATACCCTAAATCTTCAGCAACTATTTTAATTTTTCCTAATTTTTCTTCTACTTTTTCAAAAAGTGCTTCACCTTCTGCTTTAACCCATTCTCCATTTCTTGCATCAGCATCATCTTTAGGTACAGCCCAATATGATTCAAATCCTCTAAAATGATCTATTCTTAAAACATCTACATATTTTAAAGTTTTTTCTATTCTATTTATCCACCATTTAAAATCTTCTTCTTTATGTTTTTTCCAATCATATATTGGATTACCCCATTTTTGTCCTCCTGCACTAAATCCATCTGGTGGACAACCTCCAACCTTATCTTTTATGAAAAGTTCAGGATTTTTCCAAACCTCCATACTATCTGGAGCAACATATATAGGCATATCACCTATTACCTCTATACCTAAACTATTAACATAATTTTTCCAAGATAAATATTGTTCAAAAAATTTAAATTGTAAAAATTTATGATAATTTATTCTATCTTCTAATTCTTTAGTATATTTGTCTATAGCATCTTTTTCTCTATTCTTTATATCTCTAGGAAAAGATTCAAATGAAACATTACCAAAATGTTCTTTAAGAGCCATAAAAAGTGAATAATCTTCTATCCAATCAGAATTCTCATTTAAAAATTTTAAATATTTTTCATTAACTTTACTACTCTTTTTAAAATTTTCATATGCAATACCTAAAACTATATTTCTAGTCGTATAAATTTTACCAAAATCAACTCTTTCTCTATCAGTACCATAATCTAAGTCTTTAAAATCAGACTCTTTTAAATACCCTTCTTTTTCTAAAATTTTAAAATCTATAAAATATGGATTACCTGCAAAAGATGAAAATGATTGATATGGTGAGTCACCATAACCTGTAGGCCCTATAGGTAATATTTGCCAATAACATTGACCAGATTCTTTTAAAAAGTCTGCAAACTTATATGCCTCTTCTCCTAAATTACCTATACCATATTCACTCCATAGAGAAGATATATGCATTATTATTCCACTTTTTCTTTCTTTGTTTATATCTTTATAATTATATTTATCCATGTTACTCCTATCTATATATTATTTCACTTTCTACTACTATGTGATTATAGTTTAATTCATTTTCCTCTATCTTACTTGTAAGTAAATACACTGCCCCTTTAGCCAATCTATCATATTTAATATCAACAGTTGTAAACGTATAATTTAAATAACTTCTTAATTTAGAATTATTAAATCCTGTCACATCCACATTTACTCCTAATTTTTCTACTGCTCTTATAGCACCTATAGCTAAAATATCATCGGTTGTTATTATAGCATCTATCTTATCTATATTTTTATGTTTTACAACACTATCATATGCTAAATCCGAACTAAACTCAGGAAGAGATAATATATTACTTTCATTTATATCAATCTCATTATTTTTCAAAGCATCCATATACCCCTTTTTTCTATAAATAGAAACTGTCATATCACTAGGTCCTGAAATAAATAATATATTTCTTTTTCCTTTTTTTATTAAATTATTTGTAATATTAAAACAAGATTTAATATTATCATTATCTATCCAAAGTCCCCTAGTTTTATCATTAGGAGTCCCTATTATCGTATATGGAAATGATATTTTTTCAAAATATGATATATGTTCATCATCTTCAGTAAAATTAAGAAACATCAAACCATCTATTCTATTACTTTTAATAAGTCTATATACATTTTCATATGCATCTTCATTATTTTCAAATTGCAAATACAATGTATAATATCCTAAATCTAAAGCATATTTACTAATAAAAGGTATTATTTCATTATAGTAATCATTTTGAAGTGGATTTTCTTTTTTAGCTGAACTTACAACTACTAGACCTAATATATTACTTTTACTTTTAGTTAAAGAAACAGCTGCAGAATTTGGGAAATAATCTAACTTTTTAACAACTTCCATAACTTTTTCTTTAGTCTTATCACTTATTAAATTACTATTAGACATAACTCTAGATACTGTTGCTTCGCTTACATTTGCAATTTTAGCAACATCTTTTATAGTATATTTTTTCATATATGCTCCTTTCTTATGCAAGCACTTACATTACAGTATACAATCAAATCTTAAATTTTTCAACACTAATTTTTTAAATTTATTTTAGAAAATTTCATACTATTGTTAACAAAAAAATGTTACTCTTTCAAAATTTACTAAAGTAACAACTTATTTTTTATTCAAACAATCTTCAAAATATATATTTCTAACACTAATATTTATATTATATTTCTTAACTCTTATTATATTTTATTTAATTTCAACTATTATTAAATAAAAATTATAAAACTAGATTAAATTTGACAACAAATATAATTAAATGTAAATTGTGAGTATATAAAAACATATACCTCCAAACTTTTAAGTATAATTATCAGTTCTTCAGTATATGTTTCAAATTAAATTTTAGAATTTATTACCAAACGTATTCAACGTTTAATTTACCTTTTCCTTCAACATTTCTTAAACCTTTATTGCTTCCTTCTAATGCAATTCCAAATTTAGCACTAACTTCAGGTTTGAATGTTACTTTACCATATTTAATTGTAGCATTAACACTTGGTGTAACATCTAAAATATGTTTAGTTCCATATGTAGTAAATCTTGCTTTTTCTTTATCTATATCTCTTTGATTTTTAGCAATATAGTCAACTACTGTTTTTTCTTTTGAAGTTTCAAAGTTATCTTTAACTAATCTATTCATTCCTTCTTTATTTCTTTCAAATTCAGTTTTTGATAAGTTATATAGATAATCTGTATCAAGTCCTGCTCCTATAGAGTAATTAGAATTTATAGCATATTCTACATTAGTTTTTAATTCAACTTCACCTTTATGTTCTTTAGTTAAATCTCCTTCAAATGGTTTAACAAAGCTTCCATAATATCTTCCTAATAATTCAGCACTTGTTGACCATGCTTCTTTTGTATATCCTAATTTAAATGCAAGTTCAGAACCTACATATGAATTTTGCTTAGCCTTATTTTCAAAAGCAAATTTATCATCTTTACGTAATACCAATTTATCATATAGTCCAAATTCACCAAAGTTATCAAATCTAGTAGTTAAATCAAATTCTCCTAATTTTTGTTGGTAACTATTATTAAATACTACATCAACAAATTGGTTAACTTTAGGAAGTAAAGAATTTCCTGGATCTACATCTAATCTATAACGTACATCTAATGCATTATTTAAATTAGATGAAGCATAATTAACTCCAAGTCCTGTAACTAATTGATTTTTAACTTTAGACATTCCATATTCATTATTTTTAGCTTTAATTTCACCAAATTTAATAGCAAACTTGTCATCTAAAACTCCATTTACTTTAAATCCATTATTAAATCTATATTCTAATTTATTATTTGTTTCAAATTCGTTGTATAAGTCTTTAACTACTACTTCTACTTCTGGTTTAAAGTAGCTTGGTTTTCTACTTGTTTTACCTTGTGCTTTTAATAAGTATGTAGTATTTTTATTCTTAGTAAATGCAGTCCAATTAGAATTTTCATATTTAACATCAAATACTACAGATGGTACATGTAATAATAATCCTATATTTTCTTTATATATGATTTTTGATTTACTATCAGTAATACTCTTACCTTCTTTAAGAGGTATATTACTTACTTCCGCGTTATAATTTAATCCAAGTTTTACTTCAAGATCTTTAACACCAGTATATTTAAATTCATTTTCTACTCCTACTTTGTATGCTCTTTCACTTACAGCATTAGAATTTGAAGGTGTTTTTTCAAGTACTGTATATAGATCAAATAATGGTTTAGTAGATACGCTAAATCCGTTGCTTTCTACACCTAATTTAACATTCCCTTTTAATCTTCCACCATATTTGAAGTTATTTTCTATACTACTATCATCAAATAATTTAGTTTCAACATCAGTAACTTTAACTAAATCTTTAACATCTCCTATTGTATGATCTAATTCACCTGATACATTAAATATTCCTAATTGTGTTCCTGCTTTAACAAAATTTTCAACTCTGTTGTATAAAACAGGTCTACTTATTAAAGGTGTTCCATCTTGTTTTAAAGTTTCTCTATTTTTTAAGTTATATATACTTCCTAATGAATAATTGAAGTTATCTGCTTTTCCATTTACTATAGCTGATAATAATAATTTATCATTTGAATTTATTGTATATTTATCAGTTCCTACATTTTCTTCTTTTTCAGTTTCAAATACATATCCATTTTCTTTATAAAAATCTAATTTATCTTGCTCTTTATAATCTTGTTCTAATTCTTTTCTTTTTGCATAGCTCCATACATTTTTTGCACTTAAGCTGTTTTTAAATGCTTCTTCAACTGCTAAATAATCTTTATTTTGATCAGCATATATTGTATTTAAAATTAAGTTTGAGTTATTTCCTATTTTAGTGTCTACTCTAGCTCCTATATATGCTTGATTTTTATCTTTGTATTTTAATCCTGTAAATAAAGTTACATCTTTATTTTCATCTAAATAGAATCCTAAATCTAATTGTCCTTTTAAAGGTACTTTAGCTTTACCTAATTGTACATTTCCAGTACTATCTTTAGTAACTTCATTTTCAGTTTTTACTTCTCCATTAAATTTTAAATACCCTGTTACATTTGAGAATGAAACAACAGTATTTAGTGCCAATAATCCTAAAATATATTTTTTCATACTTTTCCTCCCTAACTATTTTCAAGTATATTTTATCAACGTTTTTTATTATTGTCAACTTTTTTATTTATTTTAGCCAAATTAGCTATTTTGTATATACAAATATATATTTTTGTAAATAAAAAGACCTCATTTCTGAGGTCTAATCATATATATTACCACATATATTCTACGTTTAATTTACCTTTAACTTCAATATTAGTTAATCTAAATAAATCAGATTTTAATCCAAATCCAAATTTAGCACTAACTTCAGGTTTAACTGTTACTTTACCATATTTTAATTCAGCATTTACTTTAGGTATTACATCTAATATATGTAAGTTGCTATCTTCCAATCTTGTTAATTCTTTAAGAATATCTTTTGGTTTAGCGTAGATATAATCCTCTACTGATTTTTCTACTGAAGTTTTGAAGTTATCTTTCATCAATCTGTTGATTCCTTCTTCAGTAGAATCATCATTTTCTATATATTTTGAATCTCTTTTTACCCTATTTTGAACGTGTTGATAAACTATTTTTATATCTGATATCTTATAATTTCTATAATCCTGACATTTATAACAATAACAGAATAAATAAGATCTACCTTCTTGTTCGTATGCTTTTATAAAATAAGGATCAACTCTTCTTACTTTACCATGATATTTTATACTTATTTGTTTTTCAAAATTGATTGCATTTTCTATTGGAGAAAATATATCTTGAAAAATTATTTTCTCTCTTGTAGTCCTCAAATTATTTATATAATTAATAAATAAACTTCTGATAAAATCAGAGATCGTTTCAAATTCTCTTCTTTTTAATTCATCCATAAATATATCATCATTATATTTATCTAAATTAAACTGTAATATTTTAGTCGTTTCTCTTTCAAAATTAATAGAAATTATTTTTTTATCTAAATAATATTTGAAAATTCTATTCCCTATACCTCTAGCTTCTATATCAAAATAATCAGAATCTGAAATAATAATATTGTGAACAAATTCTAGCAAATTTGATCTTACTTTAATCATAACAATGCCTCTCAACGATTTAATTCTTGTATAAATTTCACCATTTTACCCTTTTATAAACAAGGAATGATTCATTTAAATAAATATTACCTTTTAAAATTTTATATCCTTATTAAAAAAGGATTTTTTTTAATTTTAAAAAATTTTATAGTTCCCTATCATTTTAAATTTTAAAAATATTTTTAATCTTTTCCGTATAGTATACCCCACCATATATAAAATTAGTAACTGTTTACATTATAATATATTTATTTCAATCATAAACTATAATATTTGTTAAAATAATATATTAATTCGACCTAAAGAATATAGATAAATTAATATATAATTAAGAATAATAAAACAATAGTTAAATCTATTGTATTTTTAAATTACAAAAAAAGTATCTAATAAAGACTTTTATTAAAACTATATACAAATTATAGTTTTAAAGTTCTAAATTAAATACTTTTTTATTTAAAATATATTTATCTAACTTTTTATAACTTTCACCTCTTAATTAACAGTTATAAAAATTTTAATAATTCTTCTATTTTTTCTATATTATACTTAGGAATTTGTAATATATTTTCTGCTTTACCTCTTAAATTATATCCAACTGTTATAGTTCCTAATACATTACCAGCCTCTATACCTACTCTTGCATCTTCAACTATTATACAACTATGTGCTTCTTGTTTTATCATTTCTATAGATTTTTTATAAATTTCAGGGTTAGGTTTACTATTCTCTATTTGATTCCCGTCAATTATAGCATCAAAAAGATTTATTATTCCTAACTTTTCAAGTATAATCTTAGCATTTTTACTAGATGAGCCTATAGCTATCTTAATCCCTTTTTCTTTTAATTTTTTCAATGTATATACTACATTTTCATCTAAATCTTTTTCAGTCATTTCATTTAATAATTCAAGATAATATTCATTCTTTTCTTTAAGAATTTTTTGTATTTCTTGTTCATCCATCTTCTTTTTATTAACTTTAAGGATTACTTCTAAACTATCTCTTCTACTTATACCTCTAAGATTATGATTTATTTCTTCATCAAAATATAATTTTAGTTTTTTAGAAATTTTATTCCAAGCTTTAAAGTGATAGACATCTGTATGACATATTACTCCATCTAAATCAAATATAACTCCTTTAATCACTTTTTTCTTCCTTTCTTACTATCATAATAGAAGAATATGTTATTAACATTCCTCCTATGATAATATTTAAAGTTAATTTATCTATTCCCAAAATTATGGAAAAAACAGTTGCAAATAAACACTCTAATGATAATATAGTTCCAGTGCTTATTGAATCTATATATTTTTGAGCATATGTTTGCAATAAATAACAAAGACATGTACTAAATGCTCCTAAATACACTATACTTAGTATACCTCTATCAAAATTAATAATTATTTTTTCGTTAAATATTAATAATATCGTAGATATCATACCTGCAATAAATAATTGTACAAAATTAACTTTTATAGGATCTAAATTTTTTAAATTTAAATCCAAATATACAACTTGTAATGCAAAAAATATTGCAGATATCAACGTCAATAAATCTCCTATTCTAAATTCAAATTTTTTACCGTTAAGATTCAATATAAATACTCCTATAATCATTACTAAAGTTAATAAAAAAACGTAATTTTTAGGTTTCTTTTTACTTATTTCCCATAGTATAAATGGTATCATAACAATATTTGTAGCTGTAAAAAATGCAACATTAGAAACATTCGTGTATTTTTGTCCTAAAGTTTGGAAATAAAAAGCCAAAAATATAAAAATACCTGAAAAAAATCCAGTTTTAAATTCAGATTTACTCAGTCTTTTAAGTTTTGTATTAAATATCAATAAATTTAATAAAGTTGCAACTATAAATCTAAAAGACATAATATTTAATGTACTATATCCTCCATCAATAGCATATTCAACTG
This sequence comes from uncultured Streptobacillus sp., assembly GCA_963539215.1. GTDB lineage: Bacteria > Fusobacteriota > Fusobacteriia > Fusobacteriales > Leptotrichiaceae > CAURNT01. The sequence goes on from CAUTJT010000002.1 coordinate 185,052, forward strand.
CTATGAATCCACTCCCCCAAATAATAACCACTATCAACAATAATATTTTTGGATTAAATAACGCCTTTTTCATAAATTTCTACTTTCTCTTTATCAATTTTTATATTATATATCTTTTTATTATTAACTAAACTAAATTTAAGTAAATCTAATTCTTTAGGAAGTTTAGGATTAACTTTTATTTCTCCATTTTCAATTTTAAGACCCGCAAATCCATAAATTATAGTTTGCCATGTTCCTCCGCTTGATGCAGCATGCATTCCTTCTTTAAGATTTCCTTGATTATTATCATAATCAACAAATAATGAACGTTTAAAATATTCATAACCTTTTTCAACTTTACCTTGTCTTATTCCAACTATACTATATACACTAGGACTAAGAGAAGATCTATGTAATGTTCTTTTTTCATAATAATCAAAATTAATATTTTTAACTTTTTCACTAAATTTATTAGGAAATAAGAATATAGCCATTATTACATCCGCCTGTTTAAGTATTGTGGTTCTATCTCTTTGTACATTCTTAAGTTCAATAGGTAGAAGCGGCATATTATTAACATCATAATCTACTATAGGTACATCAATCAAATTAAAATATCCTTCAAATTGTTCTATTATTCCCTCCATATTAGGTATATATATTTTTTCTATTATTCCATTTATTTGATCAACTAATCCTTTTTCTTCAAATAATATTTCCTTAGCTAATTCTAAATGCCATTTAACTAAAAAATTAGTATAAAAATTATTTTTAATATCTTCATGCCATTCATCAGGACCAGTAACATTGGTTAATTCATAAATATCTTTAGACCTATTATATTCCAGTCTCGACAACCAATATATCGATGTTTCATAAAGAATTTCTTTGAATTTTTCAAAATATTCTTCATCACCTGTATGTAAATAATAATTATAACCACCATATATTATATCTGATGTAACATGTATCTCTTGTTTTGCAACAGTACACTCGTAACATGACCCATCATATTCTATGGTCCAATCTGGACATTCCTCATCTCCTGTATCTGCTGATTCCCAAGGAAATCTTGCACCTAAATACCCAAACTTTTTAGCATTTCTCTTTGCACCATCTAACATTTCATATCTATACTCAACTAAATTTTTAGCTATTTCTGGAAAAATAGTTATAAAGAAAGGAAGAGTAAATAATTCAGTATCCCAAAAAGCATGCCCTCCATATTCTTCTCCATGTAATAATTTAGCACCAATATTCGTCTTATTACTATTCGGATCTGGTGTACTCATAAGATGAAAAATATTAAATCTAAGCGCATTTTGAACTTTTTCATCTCCTTTTATTTCTATATCTGCTCTTTCCCACATATTTAGATATATTTCTTTATGAAGTTTAAACTCTTCTTCAAATCCTCTACTCATCAAATCAGATAATTCTTTTTCAGATTGTTTTAATATTTTATTACTATCATTACCATTCTTAACACTTACATATTTTTCTATAATATATGTATTATTTTCAGTTACATTAACATCAAAAAATTCTACAGCATATTCACCATATGATTTATTTACATATTTTGTTTCTAATAATTCTCCATTTTCATACAAAACATTAATTTTAGAACTAGTTACTATATTTAATCCAAAATCATTCGTACTAGTTTTAACGTATATACCACCATTAGTTGATAAATTTTCTATTTCTTTAACTTTATAGTGTTTTACTCTAAATCTAGGTACATCTATAAAATTAGTTATAGAAGCATCTATAATATTTTCAAATTCTAAATTTCCACTATAATTAAGAGGTTTTATATATACTCTAAAAATCCCACTCTCTGGTGTATTTCTACTAAGCATGTGTATACTTTCTATAAGTGTTTCATCTCCTTTACTAGATACATTAATATATCTTTTGACCACTATACCATTTTTCATATCAAGAACCCTAACATATCCTTTAATATATTTAGTTATCTCAGGTCCCATAGGTTCAGTATCTTTATATATATTAAGTAAATTCCAATTAGGTAAATTAACCAATTCTCTCTGTAACGCGTTATTTCTATCAAATACACCATGCATATAATTAGCAGGGAGAGATTTTTGTATAAATCCTTCAAAATGCGAACCCCTAAGTCCAAGTCTTCCACTTGCTAAAGTAAATCTTGTTTCATTATTTATTACTTCATTTTTATTATAGTCATTTTCTATATACAACCACTCATCATCTGATATATATTTACTAATTGCATCAGAAAAAATATTTCTTATCATTATCCTTTTACACCTCCGCTTATTCCATCAATAATATCCTTTTGTGCAAAGAAAAAAACAATTATTGGTGGTATACACATCAGCAAGCTAATACACATAGTTGGAACGATAGCATCACTATGCACCCCCTTAAATGAAGCAAGTCCTAAAGCCAAAGTATACTTATCTTGACTATTAATAAAAACTAAAGGTCCTAAATAATCATTCCAAACAACTATCATATTAAGAACTGCTACCAAGATCACACTGGGTTTCATCATAGGTAAATATATTTTACTATATATTTGAAATTCATTTGCTCCATCAATCTTAGCTGCTTCTGCAAAATCTTTAGGAACTGTTTCCAAAAATTGCTTCAATAGATAAATATAATACGCTGATCCGAATAAAGCTGGAATTATTAAAGGTTTTAATGTATCTATCCAACCAAATAAATTAAATTGCATATATTGTGGAATAACAGTTACATCCCAAGGTAACATCATAGTAGCAAGCATAATACTAAATAATAACTTATCATATTTAAATTTAAATCTTGCAAAACCATATGCAACTAAAGTTCCTGATATAACTTGCCCTATAGTAGTTAAAACCGTAACTATCATTGAATTTATTGCAAATTTATAAAAAGGCTGCATATGCCATGCTTTTATAAAATTATAATATCCAAATTTTTCAGGTAAAAATTTTGGAGGATAACTAAATACTTCTGTTTCACTCTTAAGAGCACTTAATATCATCCAAATAAACGGGAATAGAAAGTATATCCCAATAATTATACAAAATACATATATTATTATAGTCCATTTTTTATCCAATCTCATACTTCACACCTCTAATCCTTATTATCAGAATAATTAAATACCCATTTCTTTGATGTTTTAAACATAATACCAGTAATCATTAATATTAAAACAAACATTATCCATGCACTAGCTGAAGCATAACCTAATCTAGATTTTTTAAATGCATTGTTATAAACAAAAAGTCCATACATATATGTAGAATTTAACGGCCCACCATTAGTTAATAACAATACTAAAGCTAAATTTTGCAATGCACCTATTATCGCTGTAACTGTATTAAATAATAAAGTTGGAGTTATTAATGGTAATGTTATTTTAAAAAATGTATTTATAGGCCCTGATCCATCTATTATAGAGGCTTCGTATATATCTACTGATATACCTTTAAGTGCTGTATAGAATACTAACATCATTGTACCAACTGTCCACCCCGATACTATCACTAATGCAATAAGAGCCCATAATTCACTATTTAACCAATCTGGTCCCAATACATCAAACACACTCAATCCATAATTTAATATTCCAAATTCTGTATTTAAAATCCAACCCCATATTATTGATACTGCAACACTTGAAACTACAGTTGGTAAATAGAATATAACTCTAAATACTGATATAAATTTTAAATTTTTTGATATTAATACCGCTAAAATTAAAGCGATAATTATGTTAAAAGGAACAAAGAATAAGGTAAATTTAAAAGTTATATATAATGACTTATAGAACTGATCATCTTTTGTAAATAGTTCAACATAATTCCCTATACCAACAAATACTCTCTCCCCTATAACTGGCCAATCATAAAAACTCATAATAAAAGACATAACTAAGGGCCCTAGAATAAATAAAATCATTCCAATAAACCATGGTGCTATAAACAAATAAGGTATAACTTTTTCTTTTTTCTTCATAATTATCGCCTCCTATTACATTTACTTAGCTGCCTCACTTAAGGCTTTTTCTGGATCTTCTAAAGTATTTTTATTAAACATTTTTTCTAAAGCTAATTCTAATTTTTCTGATAAACTTGACCAATCTTTAACTATAAATGAAGCTGGCATATGTGATTGACTTCTTTCTAACATAGTATAAAATTTACCGTTAATCTCATCTTCATTTAATTTCAAATCTTTAACAACACTTTTAAGAACAGGAAATTCGTATCCTAATCTATTTTTATTCATTTCACTACTAGTCCAAAATTTAGCAAATTCCCATGCAGCATCTACATTTTTAGTTGTTGCAGATATTGCTACCCCAGAAGAACTTATTATACTTTCAGATTTATTATCTCCATAATTAGGTAATAATTGTATACCAAAATTCACACCTTTTTCCTTTAACTTATTGATAGACCAAGAACCGTTAATATACATACCAACTTTACCTAATATGAAACTTTTTTCCCCATAATCCTCAGTTGTTGTTGCAATACCCGCTTTAATCATATTTTGAAAAACTCTAAATGCTTCAATTGTTTCTTTACTATCTAAGAACCCTTGAACATTACCATCTTTATCAGTATACGCTTTTTTATTAGACCAAGCAAACATTTCATAATCATAAGGATCTGGTTTTAAAGGAAAAGCAATACCAAATATTTTAGAATCAGAATTTGTAATTTTTTCTGCCGCTTTATATACATCTTGCCAAGTCCAATTTTCAGTAGGATATTCCAATCCGTTTTTATCAAATAAATCTTTATTAAAATATAAAACATGTGTAGTATATCCAACTGGAAGACCTAATTTTTTACCACCATATGAATTATAATTCCATAAAGCTTCATAAAAATCTTTTTCATATGCTTCGCCTTCTTTTTTAATTAAATCATCAAGAGGCATTAACCCTTTACTATATTTAGGATAATTCCACATATACATAACATCCGGAGCATCTCCACTTCCCATAGCTGCTGTGATTTTAGTGTCATAATTAGAACCATATGCTTCAAGAGTAACTTCTATTTTATCTTGACTATTATTAAATTCATCAACAATTTTCTGTTGTTTTTCTAAATCTTCAGCATTATCCCAAGTTGCAAATCTAATCTTAGTTTTACCTTCTATAGTCTCCTTTCCAGTATTTTCAAAACAAGAAAATGTACATAATAATGTTAATAACAACATTATTCTTAAAAAAAATTTTTTCATATTATCCACCTTTCATCAATAATTTTCTATTGTAAATTTTATAATTAATTTTTCTACTTCTTTATTTAAAAATCTAAACGCTTCATCATTACTAATTATTATTATATTACCTTTTTTTAAATTATACACATTCCCTTTTCCTTTATAAAGTTCTATATCTTTTATATCATCATAATCAGTAACGATTATCAAATCTTTTTTATTCGCTATCTCTATATAAGTCTCACCATCTAATATATATTGAATATCAAAATATCTTTTATGTCCTTCAAATTCTTTCTCATCATATATTGTATTATTTTTAGTTCTTCTAAAAACTAATTTATCAGATATACTTTGATAAATATCCATATTTATTTTATGAATATTATCAATAGATTCTAATACAGGTTTATAATTTTCATTAAAAAAGAAATTATTTCTAAACTCCTCTACATTATTAAATATATACATTTTTTCTCCTTTTTATATAAATTTGTACAATATCTCTGGACTAACATTTCTTCTATTATATGGTTTTATTTTAAAACTATATTCAAAATCTTCAAATTCTACTCTAAAACTTTCAAGTACCTCAGACCCCCAAGAATTTGAACCAAGTCCCAATACTTTATAATCTAAATTGAGTGTTATGTAATTCGATTTTACCAATTCATTAGTATGCTTAGACCTATCTAAAGTTTCTTTAGTATAATTCCACACACTAATATTTAATCCATTATTAGACTTAATAAATATACCTATATCATATCTATTAGATAAACTAATCCATTTTACATCACCTCTATTACCATTATCTTGAGGATAAGAATAATTAACTAACATCCCATCAACTGTATTTGAATAAATATCTATTATACTTGAGTTTTTACTGTCAGAATAATTTTCATTAGGTCCTAACCCATAATAATCTACTTTTTGAAATTCATTATTTATCCCTATTTCAAATCCAATTTTTGGTAATACTCCTTCATATTTACCATATTTTTTAGCAATTAGCTTTATATCTATAGTTCCATCAGCAAATATTTCATAAATATATTTTGACCTATATCCAAAATTATAAACCGGAGGTGCTATAATGCTCTCTACTTCTACCACAACCTTATTATCAAATACAATATATTCTAAATTTCTAAAGTGTTCCTGTATTTCTGAAAAATAATATTTATCCCAATAATCTCTTTTTTCAAATCTATGATTGTCAATACACGGTTTATATAAATTTATTTTACCAGGTTTAACTATCAATTCTTTACCACTATATATGTATCTAATTAATTTCCCGTTAATTTTTGAAAATATTATTTCTGTATTTATAGATTTTATTTCTAGCTCTAATTCAGTTTCTCTAAATTTTAACTTTCCTTCAGATGTTTCACATTTTTCAAAATGATTTTTTGTACTTTCTAATTCAAACTGATATACTCCTAAATTTAAATTACTTTCTGAATAAAGAGTTTTAGAATCTTTATAAACTCTGAAATTTATAAATGTATCATTATATATTTCATTTTCTATTTTAACTTCTACAATTTTAGTTTCCCCCTCTAAAACATTCAATTCCTTTATAGTTCCTTGTCCTACAACCATCCCATTAGTAATTATTTCATATCTTATTGTTATATCATCTAAATTACTAAACCAATATTTATTTGTAATTTCATATTTATAATTATTAATTTTTTTTATCTTAACAGGACATATTATTTGCTTATATTCCAACAAACCAGTATATATTTCATGTCCTGCTCCAATTAAACCATCTATACAAAAATTTTTATTATTAGGATAATCTTCAAAATCTCCACCATATTTATAACTTTGAGTTTCATCATCATATATTCCATGTTCTGTAAATTCCCATATAAAATGTCCTTGTATAGAAGGATATTTGTAGAAAACTTCTTGATATTCTTTTAACCCTCCAGGTCCATTACCCATAGCATGTGCATATTCACATATTATTCTAGGTTTCATATTAGGATACTCTCCTAAATAATTCATCATTTGGACTCTAGAATACATAGTAGATATTATATCCACATATTCTCCATATCTATCTTCCTCATAATGTATTAATCTTCCCTTATCTATTTTTCTTACTTCTTCTACCATTTTTTTTATATTAATACCATAACCTGATTCATTACCTAAAGACCATATCAATATGCTTGGATGATTATATTCATGTATTACATGCCTTTTTATCCTATCAATATATATTTTTTGATATTTACTATCATTTGTTAATTTATTAAAATCATCTGTATATACAAAGCCATGACATTCAAGATCTGTTTCTGCTATTAGCATTATTCCGTATTTATCACATAATGAATAAAATTGAGATAAATTAGGATAATGTGCTGTTCTTATAGCATTAATATTATTTTTTTTCATTAATACTATATCTTGTTTCATTCTATCTATAGAAACTGCACGTCCAAGATATGGATCTACATCGTGTCTATTTACTCCATGCATCATAAAATATTTCCCATTAAGATACATTATTCCTTTTTTAACCTCTAACATTCTAAACCCTACTTTTAGAGGTATAAACTCTTCTTGATTTAAAATAATATACAAAGAATATAAATAAGGTGTCTCTGGATTCCATGTTTTTACATTTTTAATTTTAAAAGATATTGTACCATCAATTTCAACAACTTGTATATTTTTTTCTAATACATTTTTAGAATTTTCATCTTCCAGTATTATCTTTAGATTTCCATCACTAGCTACATTAGTAAATTTAATATCCAAATTAAATATTCCATCTTTATAATCATTAATCAATTTTGTATCTACAAAAATATTTTCAACTCTAGATTTATTTCTTGAATATATAGAAACATCTCTAAATATTCCAGCAGCCCACCACATATCTTGATCTTCAAAATATGTGGCATCTGAATATTGTAATACTCTTATCGTCAACAAATTACTTTTTTCATATTCAACAAATTCAGTAATATTAAATTCAGCAGTCAATCTACTTCCTTTACTCATCCCTACATATCTACCATTTATATAAACCTCATAATATGATTCAACTCCTTCGAATTTAATTATTATGTCTTTATCAAACCAAAAAATTGGAATATCAAAATATCTTTGATATATTCCAGTCGGATTATCCGTTGGAACATATGGTATATCTATAGGAAAGGGATAACCTTCATCTGTATATTGAAGCTTTCCATAACCTTCAAATTGCCAAAGACTTGGTACATTTATCTTTTCATCTGATAAAATTTCTACATATTTATCAACAGATATAATATTAGGGTTTTCTAAGAAAGTAAAATTCCATTCACCATTCAATGAAATATATCTATTTGATATACCTTTTTCAAAAGTTTTAGCATTTTCAAAACTTTCAAATGAAAAAAAATCAGTTCTATCAGGTAATCTATTTTCACTTATTAATTCAATATTCTCCCATTTATTCATTATATATACACCTCCCATAACTTTATATAAATAGTCTACCCTATTTTATAAAATTAACAATAATAATAAAATATTTTAGTAAAATTTTACTAAATTTTGTTTTTTTTACTTTTCAGTTTATACTTATATAAAAGGAGAAGTATTATTATGAAATTAATAAAAATGTCAGAAAAATTAGGTATTTCTATAACAACTATATCAAGAGTTCTAACAAATGATCCCAATATAAAAGTTAAGGAAAGTACTAAAAATAAAATAATTGAATTTGCATTAGAAAATGGTTATGAATTTAAAAATAAGGAAAACAAAAAAGAAGTTTTGATTATTACATCATATAACAAAGAAACAGAACTAGAAGATCCCTACTATAAGGAATTAAGGATTCTTTTGGAAAAAGAACTCATAAAAAATAATTTTAAATATAAGAACATAGAATATAATAATAAAATTAAATTTAATAAATACAATATACTGATAGGTCATTTTAATAAAAATCAATTAAAAGATATCAGCAATAATAATAAAATTAATATTTTATGTGATTCATATACTAGTGAAGAAAATATAGACTGTATATCTTTCGACTACAAACACTCTGTATATAATGTTCTAAATGTTTTTATAAAAAGAGGACACAATAAAATAGCTTTTATCGGAGGCCGTGATTCATATGGAAGTATTGATTTTAGAGAAAAATATTATAAAAACTATATGATAAAAAATAATAAATATAATGATAAATATATATATGTTGATAAATTTAATTCGGCGACAGGATATAAAGGGATTAAAGAAATATATAAAAACAATAATCCAACAGCAATTTTTGTTGCAAATGATACTATAGCTATAGGTTGTTATAAAGCTCTAAATGAAATTGGTAAAATAATAGGAAAAGATGTTTCTATAATAGGATTTAACAATTCAGATTTTGTAGAATTTATGACGCCTCAATTATCTTCTGTACAACTTTTTATAAATAATATAGTTAAAGAAACTATAGCACTTTTAATAGAGCACATAACCTTAAAAAGAAAATACTCTAAAAAAGTTACACTATCTACAAAATTAGTAAAAAGAGAAAGCTTATTTTAAATATATAAAGAGAACATGTACCAACAAACTATTTTTATTTTTCCATTCAGTTTGTAGGTACATGTTCTATAATATGACATTAACAAAAATACTATAAACTAATATTTTCTTCAGTATTAATATCAAATATATGACATTTGCTCGTATCAAAGTGGAATCTTTCATTCCCCTTCTTGCTTCCATCACTTATTCCTTCAACATTTATTCTTGAAATAAATTGATTTCCACCTAACATAAAGTATATATATTCCTCATTACCCATTTGCTCAACTACAGATACATCTCCTAACAATGCATCTCCATCTTCTTTTTCTGCTACAGTAATATTTTCTGGTCTTATACCAAATACTACTCTTTGTCCTATATGATCTTTAACTTTTTCCGCTTTTTCTTTTGCTATTTTTATCTTAACCCCATTTATATCTACATAAACCTCTCCTGCTTCTTCTAAAAGATTTCCTTCTAATAAATTCATAGTAGGTGATCCTATAAATCCTGCAACAAATTTATTAGCTGGTTTATGATATAGATTTAAAGGAGTGTCAACTTGCATTATTCTTCCAAGTTTTAAAACTGTTATTCTATCTCCCATAGTCATAGCTTCTACTTGATCGTGTGTTACATATATCATTGTATTTTTTAATTCTTTATGTAATTGTGTTATTCTTACACGCATTGACACTCTTAATTTCGCATCTAAATTTGATAATGGCTCATCAAATAAAAATACCTTCGGTTCTCTTACTATAGCACGTCCTAATGCTACCCTTTGTCTTTGTCCTCCTGACATTTCTTTTGGTTTTCTATCTAAAAGTTCTGTTATTTCTAACTTTTCTGCTGCTTCTCTTACTCTCTTATCGATTTCATCTTTTGGAGTTTTCTTTAACTTTAATCCAAAAGCCATATTTTCATATACTGTCATATGTGGGTATAATGCATAACTTTGGAAAACCATAGCTATTCCTCTATCTTTAGGAGGTATATCATTTACTAATGTATCTCCTATATATATTTCTCCTCCTGTTATATCTTCAAGCCCTGCTATCATTCTTAATGTTGTAGATTTTGCACATCCTGATGGTCCTACAAATACCATAAATTCCCCATCTTTAATTTCTAAATCTATTCCATGTACTGCCTTGAATCCATTCGGATATTGTTTCTCTACACCCTTTAATACAACTTTTGCCATATTTTTATCTCCTCCATGTATAAATCTCTCTTCATCTTATAATACAGTATAGCTTCATTTTTCATAAAGTCTATTATTTTATATTTTTTACTAAAATTTATAAACATTGAAATATAAAATACCACCTCATACTGAAAATTAAAATTTTTTCACATTTTAAACTTTACATTCCAATTTAAACTATATTATTTGATATTAGAAGTCAATTTATGGTATAATCATACATATTAAAAAACAAAAAATATATATAAGGTGGTAAAAATGACTGGAAATGAACTTAGAAAAAGTTTCGTTGATTTTTTTAAAACTAAAAAGCATAAACATTTTGAAAGTGCATCATTAATACCTGATGATAAAACACTTTTATTAACAGTAGCTGGTATGGTACCATTTAAACCTTTTTTCCTAGGAGAAAAAAAAGCACCATATAACAGAATAACTACATATCAAAAATGTATAAGAACTAATGACTTAGAAAATGTTGGAGTAACTCCACGTCACCATACTTTCTTTGAAATGTTAGGAAATTTCTCTTTTGGTGACTATTTCAAAAAGGAAGCAATAGCTTGGTCTTGGGAATATATTACTACAATATTAAAATTAGACCCTAAAAGACTTTATGTTTCTGTTTATTTAACGGATGATGAAGCATATAACATATGGGTTAATGAAATAGGAATACCTGAAGATCATATGGTTAGATTAGGCGATGATGATAACTGGTGGGCTGCTGGTCCAATTGGTTCTTGTGGTCCTTGTAGCGAAATATATTATGATACATTAAATATGGGTCCTAATAACGAAGAAATTAATTCAAAACCAGGAGATGAAGGTAATAGATTTTTAGAAATATGGAATTTAGTATTTACTGAATGGAATAGATTAGAAGATGGATCTCTTATCCCACTTCCTGAAAAAAATATTGATACAGGTGCAGGACTTGAAAGAATAGCTTCTGTTGTACAAAATAAAGATAATAACTTTGAAACAGATTTATTCACACCTATAACTAAAAAAATAAATGAAATATTAGAAATTAAATCTGAGAAAACAAAAACTGCTGTTAAAATAATAGCCGATCATCTTAGAGCAGCTACATTCTTAATTTGTGATGGAGTTCTTCCGTCTAATGAAGGACGTGGATACATACTTAAAAAACTAATAAGACGTGCATACGGTGCAGGTGCTTTAGAAAATCAAAAAATATTTAATAATTCTGAAACTTATTTATACAAAATAGTTGATACAATAATAGATAATATGAAAGAAGCTTATCCTGAACTTGAAGAAAAAAGAGAATATATAAAAAATATAGTTAAAAATGAAGAAGATAAATTCTCTAAAACTTTAAAAATTGGAACTGATATACTATTTGAGGCTATTGAAAATGGAAAGGATAAAAAGATTTCATCTGATTTATCATTTAAACTTTATGATACTTATGGATTCCCTTTTGAATTCACAAAACTTATAGCAGAAAGTAAAGGATTTAGTGTTGATGAGGAGGAATTTAATAAAAAATTAGATGAACAAGTTAAAAGATCTCAAAACTCAAGAAATACTGTTTCTGATATGATAAAAGATGAATTTATTGGTAAATTCTATGAAGAACATGGAAAAACTCATTTTATTGGTTATGATACTTTAAAATCTTATTCTAAATTATTACATATAAAGGAAAATGAAGATAATTTATTTGAAGCTATATTTGAAGAAACACCTTTCTATGCAGAAAGTGGAGGACAAGTTTCTGATAAAGGTATAATAAAAAATAAAAATGGTTTTGTTGGAGAAATAGTTAATATAGTTAAAAAATCTGATATATTCATACACTATTTCAAATTAATTGAGGGTAATATTCCTACAGTTAATAGTGAAGTAAAATTAATAGTTGATGAACAACATAGACTAGAAGTTATGAAAAATCATACTGCAACTCACCTACTTCATAAAGCTTTAAGAGAAGTTCTAGGCAAGACTGTAGAACAAGCTGGATCTTTAGTAAATGCTGAAGGTTTACGTTTTGATTTTTCATACTATAATCAAATAACAGAAGATGAATTAAAGAAAATAGAAAGCATGGTAAATGATGCAATACTTAAAAATCTACCTGTGTTTATAAATTATGAAAATATAAATGAAGCTAAAGAACGTGGTGCTATGGCATTATTTAGCGATAAATATGGTGATATAGTAAGAGTCGTTGATATTTCTGATTATTCAGTAGAATTATGTGGAGGTACACATGTTAGATCTACTGGTGAAATCGGATTATTTAAAATTTTATCTGAACAAGGAAAAGCAAGTGGAGTAAGAAGAATAGAAGCTATTACAGGACACAAGAGTCTAGAATATGTTAATAACCTAGAAAACTTGATTAATAATATATCTTCTAGCTTCAAAACTAGTCCTTCTAATGTTGAAACTGCAGTTTCTAAAGCACGTGAAGAACTTAAAGAAAAAGATAATTTAATAAAAGAATTACAATCAAAAATAGCTAAACTTGAGGTTTCAGAATTAGTTAATGAAGCATATACTGTTAACGGAGTAAAAGTATTAATTAAGAAATTTAAAAATAAATCAATAGATGAACTTAAAGAACTAATAGATATGGCTAAAGTAAATCTAGAATCAGCAGTTATATTATTTGCTTCAAGTAATGATAATGCAATATTTGTTTCAGGTGTTACAAAAGACTTGACTAATAAATTTAATGCAGGAAACATAGTAAAACTTGCTTCTAGTTTAACAGATGGTAAAGGTGGAGGAAGACCTGACTTTGCACAAGCTGGAGGAAAAGATGTATCAAAAATTGACATAGCAATTAATGAAGTTAAAAAATATATTGAGGAGCAATAATAAATGAATATTTATTTAGGACTTGATATAGGTGATGTTAGAATAGGTGTCGCAAAATCTGATTCAATTGGTATGTTTGCATCAGCATACGAGGTTATAAACAGAAACCAAACTGACCCATTTGTAAGAATAAAAAAAATTATAAATGAAGAAAAAATAGCTGCTTTAGTTGTGGGACAACCTAAAACTAAAGATGGTCAAAATGCTATCCAAGTTGAAAAAGTAGAAAAATTTATATCTGAACTAAAAAATTTAATAGGAGAAGATTTTAAAATCTACTATGTAGATGAAAGATATACAACTAAAGAAGCAGAATATTATTTAAAAAATTTCTCTAAAAAGAATGGTAAAGAAAGAAGAAAAGTTGTAGATATGATTGCAGCAACTATAATTTTACAAAACTTTTTAGATTCAAAAAAACGTTAATATATAAAAAACTCTAAACTTATTAAAGCTTAGAGTTTTTTTATTATTTAACTAATTTTTCAAATTCTTTAAGTTGTTCTTCGAATATATCTAAACAATTTAATACTGGCTTATTAGTACTCATATCTACACCAGCTTTTTTAAGTATTTCAAGAGAATAATCACTAGATCCAGATTTTAAATAATTAATATATTTTTCTACTGCAGGCTTACCTTCATTTAATATTTTTTTAGCAAATGCTGAAGCTGCTGAAATTCCTGTTGCATATTGATAAACATAGAAATTATAATAGAAATGTGGTATTCTAGCCCATTCATATCTTATTTCATCATCATAAGTTATATATTCACCATAATATTTTTTATTAATATCATAATATGTATCAGAAAGAGTATCTGCTGTCAATGCTCCTCCATTTTCTACAATCTTATGAATTTCATATTCAAATTCAGCAAATTGAGTTTGTCTATATAAAGTAGATTTAATTTTATCTAAATCATGATTAACTATATAAGCTTTAATTTTATCATCATTTGAATATTTTTTCATTAAGTAATTACTTAATAATAATTCATTAGTTATACTAGCTACTTCTGCTAGGAATATAGTATAGTGCCCATATAAATATGGTTGGTTATTTCTTGTATAATAACTATGTAAACTATGTCCTAACTCATGTGCTAATGTAAATAAATTATCTATAGTTCCTCTCCAACTTATTAATATAAATGGATTCGTACCATAAGTACCTCCAGAATAAGCACCTGATCTCTTACCAACATTTTCAGCATAATCTATCCATCTTTCATCAAAGGCTTTCTTTAATATAGAAATATATTCCTCTCCCATTACACTTAAAGCATCTAATATAATATCTCTTGCTTCTTCAAAAGTAAATGATAATTCGACATTTTCAATCAATGAAGTATGTATATCATATTGATGCATTTCATCTAATTTTAATATATTCTTTCTAATTTCCATATACTTATGTAATAAATATAATTTAGAGTTTACAGCTTCTATTAATGCATCGTATACACTTTCATCTATAAAATTACTTGAAAGTGCTGCATTTCTAGCACTAGGATAATTCTTTAATTTAGCTCCTATAGTATGTATTAAAACTTGACCTTGTAAAGTTGAAGCAAAGCTATTTTTAAAATTACCATAAGCTCTATAAGTACTTCTAAATGCATTTTCTCTTAATATTCTATCTGTAGATTCAAGATAAGAAATATATCTAGCATGATTTAAAGGTAAAACTTCTCCTTTAGAATTCATTACATCATCAAATTTTAAATCTGCTTCATTTAACATTGAAAATGTTTTATGAGGTATAGCCATTATTTCCATTAAATTGGCCAATAATTCCTCTTCTTTTTGTGTTAATTTATGCTTTTTCTTATTTAATAAATTTGAAATATAGAATTTAAAAAATGATATTTCTTCATCATTAAAATACTCATTTAATTTTTCTTCACTTAATTCTAATAACTTCAACTCTTCAAAAGTTGCATTTGTAGCCCATCTAGAATACAAACTTAAAGCTCTATTATTATATTCTTGATATTTAGAATTTGTACTATCCTCATCTCCTTTTAAATGAGCATACGTATATAATTTATCCATTCTTTTTGATAAATCTTCATCTAATTTTAAAGTTGCTTTTAAATTATCTATATTTTCAACCATAATATTTTCATACTTTAAAATTTCTTCTATTTCTACCGATAGCTTTTTAAATTCTTTTTCCCATTCTTCATCATTCTTAAATATACTTGTTAAATCCCAAGTTTGTGATAATTCTACATCACTTCTTTTTAATATATCACTCATATTCTTCCTTTCTATTTTCTGATAATATTGATATTAATAATTCCTCATCAATATTACCTCCTGATAATATTATTACATTTTTCCTATTTTTAAATACTTCAGGATACATAAAGTAAGCCGCAAGTCCTATTGCCCCTGCTGGCTCAACTACATTTTTTTCTTTTAAAATTAAATGTCTTATAGCATCTTTAACATATTTTTCTTCTACAACTAATACATCATCTAAATATTCTTCTATTAAAGAATACGGTAACTCTCCAACTCCACCTAATAAAGCATCACATATGCTCTCCCCTTTTGCTGGATAATCACTATATCTTTTTCCATCTTTTATAGAATCTTTAAATGAAGGTGACATTTCAGTTTGTACTGCAATTATCTTAATATTTTTATTTTTACTTTTAGCATAAAGTGCTATTCCTGCAAATATTCCCCCACCACCTACTGGTATAAATATTTGATCAACATCAGGTAAATCTTCTAATATTTCTATAGCTATAGTTCCTTGTCCTGCAAGAGCTATATCATCAGAACAAGGATCAATAAAGACTGCATTAGATTTATATGCAAACTCTTCTGCTAATCTATGTGCATCATCATAATCTATACCTTCTATATTTATTTTAGGTCCATATTCAGATATATTTTTAAACTTATCTTCTGTAGTTTTTTTTGATAAAAATATATTAGTATCATTAAAACCCAATATTTTACTTGCATAAGATACTGATATTCCATGATTGCCACTAGAAACTGCAACTATTTTTTGCATATTATCTAAACTTGTTAATTTTGCAAATGCACCTCTTATTTTACAACAATTTAACTTTTGCCTATTTTCCATTTTGAAGTATATTTCTGTATTATTATCACCAAGAAATATAGATTTCATAAGAGGTGTTCTAATTATATATTTTTTTATTCTATAATAGCTATCTTCTATTTTCTCCAAAGTTAGAGTTTTCATTAATCAGCCCAATTTCCATTTTCAAATACTTTAACTTCTTCACCATTTTCTTTAATTCCTAATATATTTAAACTAGAATCTCCTATCATAAAATCAACATGAGTTAAACTTCTATTAACACCTGAATTTTCTAATTCTTCATCATTCATATTAACTCCATTTTTTATACATGTAGGATATGCTGCTCCTATCGCTAAATGGCAAGATGCATTTTCATCATATAAAGTTTCATAAAACATTAAGTTTGTATTTGAAATAGGGGAATCAAATGGAACTAAAGCAACTTCTCCTAAACTCTTTGATCCTTCATCAGTTTCTATTAAAGTTTTTAATATTTTTTTACCCTTTTTAGCATCAAAATTTACAATTTTACCATCTTTAAAATCTAAATAAAATTCATCTATAATATTTGAATTATAATTCAAAGGTTTAGTACTATAAACTCTACCATTTATTCCATCTTTATGTGGTAATGTATAAACTTCTTCAGTCGGCATATTAGCTGTAAACTCTACACCCTTAGAATTTAAAGCACGAGCTGCTTTCCATAAATGTCCTTTAGGTAATTCAATTTCTAAATTAGTACCTTTTTCATTAGTATATCTTAAATATTTAAAATTATGATCATTTAATTTTTTAGCTCTATCTTCTAGGTTTTGTATATGTTTCATCCAATTTTCAACACTATTTTCATCTTCTATTCTTGTTACATAAAATATAGATTCCCAAAGTTTTTTAACCCCTTCAACTTCATCTAAATCTGGAAATACTAATTTCGCCCATTCTTTATTTGGACATCCTACTATAGTCCAAGAATTTTTATCGCTCATAAGTGATGAACGTAAATATGACATTGCTGAACTTCTTGCCATAACACCTGCTTTTATCTTTTCTGCATCAATACCTTCCAATAAGTTAGGATTAGATCCAAGTATAGATATAAAAACAGCATTTCTATCAACAAAATCTTTATATTGTTCCTTAAACCATTCTCTTACATCAGACAAAACTTCTTTAGATGCATAAGTATGTTTAAGTCTTATCATCTCATTATCCATCCACATAACTTCTACATCGCTTGCTCCTGCTTTATATGCTGCTTCAGCAATTGCATAAGCCAATTCTTTTGCATCTGTAACTGTTCTAATAACTACAAGTTGTCCTTTTTGAACATTTGCACCAACTTTAACAGTAGTTTCCGCATAAATTCTTAATTTTTCTTTAAAATCCATATTTTTACCTTCCTAATTCAATAATTGTTCTAAAATTTCTTTAAGGATTTGTTTTATCTCTATAGACAAATTTTCTTTATCATCATTTAATAATATATTTATAGCCTCTATACCATCTGATAGATCTTTTTTACAAACTTCATATATTTTATTCTCTACTATAGTTTTATCTTCCTTATCCTTTAGCATATCAAATCTTTTTTTTACCTTTAATAAGTACGAAGGATTTTTGATAAATAATTCTTTCTTTTGTATAAACTGATTCATAAATATTTCACCTCTAGAAATTTCTATATAATATAATACTATCATTTTAAAAAATGTTAGTCAAGTAAAAGAAAAAGGAAGCAGAAAAAACTACTTCCAAAATATAAATTTAGTAATTATTGATATATATTCTAATAATTCAATGTCTTTATCACAAACTCTTGAAACTACATCTCTTTTTTCATCTATACCTAAATTTTTAAGAGCTATTTCTAATTCTCCTTCATATCTTAAGTATTTTTCATTACTTAAAAGTATATCACCTTTTCTAATTTCTCTATTTTCTTTTTTTATATCTCTTAATTCTTTTTGTATATATTTTTTAAATTCTTTTCTAGTTTTGCCTATACTTTCAGGAATTTTGGACCTTATTAAATACTCTGAATAATCTCTTCTATTCTCAAATGTTGTATCATTTAATATATTATCTATATTTTTAAGAGGAACTATCCCATCTGAAATGTATTTAAAATATTTCCAATTTTCATCACTAAGATCTATATCTCCAACTAAAACTATATCCGTCTTAAGACTAATTAATTTTAATACAGAAGTTATAAATCTTTCATACCTTGTATTTTCAAGTGTAGGTAATCCTTCAAACATAGGTCCTCTTTTTAAATCTCCTGATACAAAAGCCATAGTTTTAATTCCAAATTCATTATATTTTTCATTTTGTTCTAAAAAATATTTTTCTCCTATTCCTGTATACTTTTTAGGATAATAATTATGTAAAGCTAGTATCTTATTAAAATCTATTCCTTTATTATTTAAATATTTTAAATCATTTTTAGTTATAGTACTTGCATTAAGAACTATCATGTTTTTTTTAGATAATTCATATATTTCATCTAAACTATACCCATCATCTATTCTTAAATATACATTTTTTAAGTTAGAAAATATATTACTATTTGTATATTCATTAATATCAACTATTAAATTAATACTACTCTTAGTACATAATTCTATTAATTTGTATAGTCTCTCACTTTTATCAATATTATTTTCTTCTAAAATATTAAGTGATGTGAAGGCAAACTTCACACCACTTATACTTGCTTTATTAATAACTTCTATATTTTTTTGTATATCTGTACTTAAATAAAGCGATATTCCTGTTTTAATTTCCATAAATTTCTTCTATTCTTTCTTCGTCTATTCCAAATAAATAAGTTAAGATAAATCCACCTATATATGCACCTACCATAGCTATTATGAAATAAATCCATGTTCCAGGAACAACTATTAATAATCCAAATAATCCTGAAACTCCTTGAGTTATAGTCCCTAATTTAAATATTACTGCAAGCATTCCACCAAATCCAGAACCAAGACAAGCTGTAATAAATGGTTTACCTAAAGGAAGAGTAACTGCATACATTAAAGGTTCTCCTATACCTAAAATACCTACAGGAAGAGCATCTCTTGTTAGAGTTTTTAATTTTTTATTCTTAGTTTTTAAATATATTGCAAATCCAGCACCAACTTGTCCTCCACCTGCCATCATAAGTATAGGTAATAGATAGTTAATTCCTTGAGTTGGTCCATTAGGATCATTTAATAATACATGTATAGGTGTTAAAGCTTGGTGTAATCCAACTGAAACAAGTGGTAAGAAAGTAGCAGATAATATATATCCTCCTACAAATCCAAGACTATTATATACAAAATTAAGTGTTCCAAATATTCCAACTGTTACTAAGTTTCCTAGTGGTTGTATAATACCTAAAGCTATAAATACACCTAATATTAAAGTAATTAATGGAGTTAAGAAAGTATCTAAGAAAGTAGGTACATATTTTCTAACATTCTTTTCAAGATAAGATACTATTATACCCATAAATAAAGCAGCTAAAAGTCCACCTAATCCTGGTGTAAATGGTTTACCTGTGAAAGGTAAGATAATAGGATTATCATCTATTTTAGTTAATAAAGGAAGACCTGGATTAGCTATAAATATTGAACCTATAATACCTCCAAGAACTGCACTTCCACCAAATTCTTTAGCAGCATTCATACCAACATAAAGTGATAAATAACCAAACATAACAAACCCTAAACTTTTAATAGCTAAGAACCACCAACTAGCATTAAATGCACCCTTTGTAGTAACAGTAATTACATTGCTAAGTCCAAGTATTAATCCTGCTGCGATTATACCTGGCAATAAAGGAACAAAAATATTAGCTATTCTTTGTAGGAATCTTTGAACTACACCATTATGTTTAGCCTTATTTTCCTTCTTATTTTCTTTAGCTAATTCATTTACATCTTCAAAACCTAAAGGTATATTAGTTAATTTAGAAAATTCATTCCCAACCTTATTAACAACACCAGGTCCTAAAACGATTTGTAGTGTATCAGCTTCAACTACTGATAATACACCATCAATTTTTTTCAATTCTTCAATTGAAACATCTTTTTTAGTGCTAACTCTAAGTCTTGTCATACAAACTGCATTAGAACTAATATTTTCTACCCCACCTAAAGCATCCAAAATTTCTTTTGCCATTTTTTTTGCATCCATTACGACTCACTCCTTTTGGTTTTCTATTTTTTCTATTTTTGTTTCATTAATTCTTTTTACAACTTCTTTATAATTCTTATTAGAATAAGCTAAATATATAACATCTATTAAGTTTAAAATTGAAATTCTAGAATAAATTGCTGCACTTCTTTTAAAAGATTCTTTAGAAGTTACATATAGATTATAATCACACAACTTAGCTATTGCATTCGTTACATACTTAGTTATAGATACTGTGGTAACACCTTTTTCTTTTAATATTTTAACAATATCTAATATTTCTTTAGTCATTCCAGAATATGATACTATAATAGCAAGATGATTATCATCACTATTGACTGCTTGAACATGTTGTAAATCTGTCCCATTGAAAGTATTAACAATTTTACCTACTCTCATAAATTTATACTGTGCATCTAAACAAACTATATGTGAAGCACCCATACCATAAAAATCAATAACAGATTTTTCATTAATTAAATCAACAATTTTATCTATAATATCAGCATCTTGTAACATTTTCGTTTCTTTAAGTGATATTATACTAAGTTTATTAATTTTTTCTATTATTCCTTTAGTATCACAATTTTCATCAATATCACTATTATTTACCACCATTTCTTTATTCCCAATTAATGCCATTTCTTCTATTGCTTTTAATCTAAATTCTTGAAATCCTTTAAACCCTAATTTTTTACACATTCTTGTAACTGTAGAAATACTTGTATATGTATTTTTAGATATCTCCATAGCAGGTATACTTCTAATATTTCTAATATTTTTTAAAATATATTCAGCTACATATCTTTCATTTTCAGTAAAATCTTTATTTTCCCTTATTTTGATCATTAAACTCATGTATCAACCTCGCAACATTATACCCATATTCATCTAATTTAGATATAGCTTCTTCTTTTGTAATTGATAATAAGATCATTACTATTGCATATTTAACATTATAATCAGCTTCTTCTAATTTTTTAGAAGCCACTTCATAATCACAATGTGTAGTTGATATAATAATTCTTTTAGCTCTTTCTATCAATTTAAAGTTTGAAGTTTTTACATCAACCATATACCCTGAAAATACTTTACCTAATTTAATCATTATAGTAGTTGAAATCATATTTAATATCATTTTTTGAGCAGTTCCAGATTTCATTCTTGTAGAACCTGTTACAATTTCTGGTCCAACTACAACTTCAATAGGACATTTAGCAATTTTAGAAACTTCAGAATTTTTTGAACATGAAATACTTCCTGTTAAAATACCTATACTATTGGCATAGTTAATAGCAGAAACTACATATGGAGTTCTTCCTGAAGCAGTTAATCCAATAACAACATCATAAGGTTTCAATTCAAGTTTTTTAATATCCTCAATTCCCATTTCTATACTATCTTCTGCATTTTCAACTGCCATAAAAACAGCATCTCTACCTCCTGATATTAATCCTTGAAATTTATCAAAATCTACTCCATAAGTTGGTGGACATTCAGAAGCATCTAATATACCAAGCCTACCTGAAGTACCTGATCCAACATATATTACACGTGTGTTTTCATTATAATTATCCAAAATATTATCAATCAAATAAGATATATTATCTAATGATTTTTCAACACAATAAGCAACTTTTTTATCTTCTTCATTTATCCTTCTTAATATTTCTTGTGTACTTTGTAATTCAATATCCTTACTGTTAGTATTATTCTGTTCAGTAGATAAAACATTCAAATTAACCATAAGCATCACCTCTTATTAAGAGTATACTCATAATTTCATAAAATGCAAGTCCTTTTGAAAGTTACTTTCAATACTTGAAAGTATAAAAAGATATACTTTATATTATTTTTAAGTAAAAAAAAACAAGTCAAAAGACTTGCAAAATAATAATAAATTGATGGCGTCCC
>CAUTJT010000003.1:0-148497 GCA_963539215.1 uncultured Streptobacillus sp.
CCAGGGACGCCATCAATTTATTATTATTTTGCAAGTCTTTTGACTTGTTTTTTTTATATCATTTTCTAGTAATTTTTATGAAAATATAGTATAATTATAGTATTATATATAAGGGGTTTTAACATGAATAATAGATATGAAATACTTGAATATCATAAGATATTAAATAAATTAATTGATAATGCTAAATTAAATAGCACTAAGGAAAAATATTTAGACTTAGATATTATTAAAGAAAAATCAGAATTAGATAAAGAATTATCAGTATTACAAGAATTTATTGATTTTTATAAATTTGATGGAGGATTGGAGCTTGAAAACCTATCTGATATATCAAGATTTTTAAAGCCAATTTCTATATTAGGAAATTATTTAGAACTTGAAGATCTTAACGAATTAAGAAAAAATTTAGTTATTTTTAGAGTATCTAAATCTCGTGCTAAGAATGTTAGAGATAAATATAAAAATATTTGGAATATTTTCAAAGATTTAGTAGATTTAAAAGATATAGAAACTTCAATTTCTGATATATTGGATGATAATGGTGATTTAAAAAATGATGCTTCATTAAATTTAAGTGAAATAAGAAAACAAAAGGGAATAATATATTCTAATATTAAGGAAAAATTTGATGTTTTAATATCGAATAAAGATACACAACGTGCAATACAAGATAAAGTTATTACTATAAGAAATGATAGATATGTTATAGCTATAAAAACTGATTTTAAGGGATTAGTTAAAGGGATAGAGCATGATAGATCAGCTTCTGGTTCAACTTCTTTTATAGAACCTTTAAATGTTGTTTCACTAAATAATAAATTGAGAGAATATATGGCTCGTGAAAAGGAAGAAATACGTAAAATTCTATTAAGATTAACTGAAATTTTAAAAATAAGATTAGATGATATTTCTATTGCTTCTCAAGTTTTAGAGAGATTAGATTTTTTAAATGCAAAAACTGTATATGCAATAGATACGAAATCTAATATACCACAGATACAAAATAGTATAAAACTTAGCTTAATTGATGCTAGACATCCATTTATATCTAAAGATAAAGTTGTTCCAATTACTTTTGAATTAACAGAAAATGATAAAGTATTATTGATAACAGGTCCTAATACAGGTGGAAAAACGGTTACTTTAAAAGTTGCAGGATTATTAACTCTTATGGCACTGTCAGGACTTGCAATACCAGCTAGTGAAAAATCAGTAATAGGTATGTTTGATAATGTACTTTCAGATATAGGAGATGAACAAAGTATAGAACAAAACTTATCATCTTTTTCATCACATGTTAAATCTATTGCTGATATTTTAAAAGATGCCAAAAGTAAGAGTTTAATTTTACTTGATGAACTTGGTTCAGGAACAGATCCAAGTGAAGGTTCAGCTTTTGCTATGTCTATAATAGATGAAATAATAGAAAGAAAGATTAAATCAATAATTACTACACATTATAGTCAAGTTAAAGTACATGCTTATACAAATGAAGCTATAAAATCAGCATCTATGGAATTTGATGTAAATACTTTGAGTCCAACTTATAGATTATTAGTAGGGATACCAGGTGAGTCTAATGCTTTAATTATTGCTTCAAAATATGGTATATCAAATGAGATTATTGAAAGAGCTAAGAGCTATATAAGTGAAGATAGCAAAAAAGTAGATAAAATGTTAATTAGTATTAAAGAGCAAAGTAGTAGATATGAAGAATTAAATGCTGAAGTTAATGAATTAAAAGAAAAACTTCAAGTTGAAAGAGAAGAATATAACGAAAAAATTAGAGAATTTGAAAAAGAAAAAAATAGAATATTAGAAGAAGAATATACTAAAGCTCAAAAATATGTAAGAGAAATGCAAAATAAAGCTAAATCTTTAGTAGATAAAATTAATAATGATAATATGCAAAAAGAAGAAGCAAAAAAATTACAAAAGAATATGAATATGATAAGTCAGTATATAGAAGATAGTAAAAAAACTAATGTTAAAGAGCAAAAGTATACTAAAAAAGATATTGATTTTGAAGTAAATGAAGAAGTTTTAATTAAAACTTTAAATCAAAATGGTAAAATATTAAGAGTTATACCTGAAAAAGCATCTTTACAAGTACAAGCTGGAATTCTTAAATTAACAGTAGGTGTAGATGATGTTGTAAAGGTTGCAAAGAAAAAAGAATCTAGATTTTCTAATTTTGTAAGTACTAAGGTAAGTTCTGCAAAAGGTGAAATAGATGTAAGAGGTAAAAATGCTGAAGAAGCAATAGAAATGATAGAAACATATTTTAATAGGGCTATATTATCAGGATATACAAATGTATATGTAATACATGGTAAAGGTACTATGGTTTTAAGGAAAAAAATACATGAATATTTAAAAACTTCTATTTATGTAAAGGAATTTACTAATGCTATGCCTAATGAAGGTGGTCTTGGGGCAACTATAGTAACTTTAAAATAAGGAGAGAATATGAAGATATATAATAGTTTGACTAATAGTTTAGAAAACTTTAATAGTATAGAAAAGAACAAAGTTGGCATATATGTTTGTGGTCCTACAGTGTATAATTACATACATATAGGAAATTCAAGACCTATAATAGTATTTGATGTTTTAGCTAGATATTTGAAAAGCATTGGTTATGAAGTTAAATTTGTTCAAAATTTTACTGATATAGATGATAAAATTATAAAAAAAAGTATAGAGGAAAATATTTCTTTTAAAGATATTACAGAAAAGTATATATCAGCATTTTTAGAAGATATTTCTAAATTAAATGTTATAGAAGGTATAATACGTCCACGTGTTAGTGAAAATATACCAGAAATTATTGAAATGATAAAAAATTTAATAGATAATTCTTATGCATATGAATTAAATGGTGATGTACTATTTGATGTACATAAATATAAAAATTATGGTCAATTATCAAATAGAACACTTTCTGATACTGAAAATGAAGAAAATATTAATAAAAGAAATGTTGAAGATTTTGCACTATGGAAGAAGAAAAAAGAAGGTGAGCCTTTTTGGAATTCTCCTTGGTCTGAAGGTAGACCTGGATGGCATATAGAATGTAGTGCTATGAGCGAAAAATATCTTGGAAATAATTTTGATATTCACTGTGGTGGTTTAGATTTAATATTCCCACATCATGAGAATGAAATTGCTCAGAGTATATGTTCACATTGTGAGAAGACTTCATTTGCAAATTATTGGATGCATAATGGATTTGTAGAAATAAATGGTGAAAAAATGAGTAAATCTATAGGTAATTTTATAACTTTACATGATATTTTAGAAAAATATGATGGTAATGTTTTAAGATTTTTTATGTTAACTTCTCATTATAGAAAACCTATAAATTTTTCATATGAAAATATAGATATTGCCAAAAAAACTTTAACTTCGATAGAAGATACTTTATATAGATATGAAAGTCTTTCAAATACAAATGATTCTAATAAGGAATTATTAGAATTATTGAATAAGTTTAATGATAAGTTTATGTATAGTCTAGATGAAGATTTGAATACACCTGGAGCTATCTCAAGTATACATGAACATATTAGAGAGGTAAATAAGTTGATTTTAGATAAAGGCTATATTGAATTAAAAAATATAGTTGATAATCTTAAAGATAAGTTAATAAATATTTTGGGAGTTGAATTAAATATGGGTAAAAATAATGAAATAGAAGAACAACTAATAGATTTATTAAATAGAATAAGAGAAGATGCAAGAACTAATAAAAATTATGAATTATCTGATTTTATACGTGATGAATTATTAAAAATGGGAATAAAAACTTCAGATAGGAAGGTGAAAAATGAAAATTAAACAATATATAAGGAGAGTAGTAAGATCTTTTAGAGTGAATAAAAGTATATCTATAGATTTAGGTACTGCAAATATATTAATTTATGATAAACAAGAAAATAGAATAGTTTTAAATGAACCATCTGTTCTAGCTAGAGATAAAAAAACTGGTAAAGTAATAGCTGTTGGAAAAGAAGCACGTGAAATGTTAGGAAAAACTCCAGATAGTATAGAAGCTATAAAACCACTAAAAGATGGAGTAATAGCAGATCTTGATGCAACTCGTGAAATGATTTCTATGTTTATGGACAATATTTATGGTAGTTCTATTTTTAAACCTGAAGTAATGATATGTGTACCACTTGAAGTGACTCCAGTAGAAAGAAAAGCGTTATTTGATTCAGTTCCTGGTGCTAAAAAAATATATATTATAGAGGAAGGTCGTGCTGCAATAATTGGATCAGGTATAGATATATCAAAACCTTCAGGTAATATGGTAATAGATATAGGTGGAGGTTCAACTGATGTTGCAATACTTTCTCTTGATGAGGTTATAGCCTCTAAATCTATAAGAATAGCAGGAAATAAATTTGATGAAGATATAGTAAGATATGTAAGAAATAAACATAATTTACTTATAGGTGATAGAACTGCTGAAAAAATTAAAAAAGAATTAGGAACAGCAATACCAGAAGATGTACCTAAAACTATGATAATTAAGGGTAGACAATTAGATGTTCAAACTCCAGTATCACTTGAAATAAATTCTAATGAAATATACGAGGCTATAAAACCAGCTCTTGATTCTATAGTAAGTGCAACAAAAGAAGTATTGGAGAAATCGCCACCAGAACTTGCAGCCGATATATTAGATAATGGTATAGTAATGACAGGTGGGGGTTCTATGATTAAAGATTTCCCGACTTTAATGGAAAAAGAAGTTAAGGTTAAAGTGTATTTAACTGAAAATCCTCTTAATTCTGTTGTTTTAGGTGGAGGAAAAGTATTTGATAATAAAAAATTATTAAAAACTTTACAAATGAAAGAGAATTAATATGAATATTTTTGATAATGAAGTTAAAAACTTGAGAGTATCTTCTACATTTTTACTTTATTCAGATTATAGAATTTCTTTAATTGATGAGGCAAATAAATTTGCCTCTCAAATACTAGGAAGCGATATATATAATAATCCTGATTATTATTACTATCCAGAATTAAAAATGGATGATGTTAGAGAATTAATTATGAGAGTATCTGAAAGTTCATATAATGATAGAAAAGTATATATAATAGATAAAATAGAGATTGCTAAGAAAGAAGTTTTAAATGCTATATTAAAAGTAATTGAAGAACCACCAAAGAATGTCTATTTCATACTTTTAACTAGAAGAATGGATATATTGGAAACTATAAAATCTAGGTCTATAAAGCTTGATTTAACTAGAAATATTCCAAAGGACTTAATTGATACAAATTATGATATATATAAGTTTTTTGAATATGATTTTAATTATTTAAATGAATATATATCAAGAGAAATAGATATAGATACATTTAATGTTGAGTCTTTAGAAGAAGTATATGAAAATATTTTTAATTATTATCAAGATTCAAATTTAGAAAATAGAATAAAATATGAAAAATCAATAATATATATATTAAAAAGTCTAAAGTATGAGAAAGAAATACAATTAGTAAATTTATCTGATAAAATTATTAAAATACTTATAGATAAAGATTTGAAATCTTCAAGAGAAAAAGTATATAGTTTTATGTACTCTTGTATATTAAAATGT
Source organism: uncultured Streptobacillus sp. (assembly GCA_963539215.1). Lineage (GTDB taxonomy): Bacteria > Fusobacteriota > Fusobacteriia > Fusobacteriales > Leptotrichiaceae > CAURNT01. The sequence goes on from CAUTJT010000003.1 coordinate 5,622, forward strand.
GTAGATATATATAATATCAATAAAATTGAAAAACTTTTAGAATACAAAAATTCTATAAAATCAAATGTGAATTTAAAATTAAGTGTATTTTTATTCTTAAATTCTATATTTGAAATTTAAATGTGTGGTGATTAATATGTCAATAGGAATATTTGATTCAGGATTAGGCGGTGTAACAGCTCTTAATGTTATTAAAGAGGATTATAAAAATAAGGATATAGTATTTTATGGTGATACTTGTCATTTACCTTATGGAGATAAAAGTAAAGAGCAAATTATAGGTTATTCAAGAGAAATTGTAGAATATCTAATAAATAAAGGAGTGGAAGTTATAGTTATAGCTTGTAACAGTGCTACTTCAAATGCTTTAGATATTTTGAAAGAAGAATATAATATACCTATAATAGGAGTTATAGATCCAGCAATAAAAAAACTATTGAAAATAGGCTCAAAAAAAGTAGGGATTATAGCTACAGAAACAACAATAAAATCAAATAAGTATCATGATAATATAAAAAAAGTTAATAAAGATATAGATGTATATTCTATAGCTTGTCCTGAATTTGTTCCAGTTATAGAAAGTGGTAAAAAAGATGGAGAAGAAATTGAAAGGCTTATAGATTTATATATATCACAAATTAGTGATAAAATAGATACTTTAATATTAGGTTGTACACATTATACGATAATAAAGGATGTTATAGCTAAAAAATATCCTAAATTAAATATAATAGATCCATCAATTGAAGTTTCAAGGGAGTTAAAAGATTATTTAATTAATAAAAATGAAAACGCTAATATAGAATACGTTGTTTCTGGTGATGTAGAAAAATTTAAAAATAACCTTGAAAGTATATTTGGTGAGGGTAAATATTTTGTTTCAAAGGTTGAAGGGAAATAAATTATGTATGAATATTTACAAGGAAAATTAACTGTTAAAAATCTAAGCTATGTAGCATTAGATATAAATGGAATAGCATTTAAGATTTATACTACTCTTAAATCTTATGAAGTTTTAAATTCTTTAGGTGAATTAGATAAGCTGTTTATACATACTATAGTTAAAGAAGATGATATTTCTTTTTATGGATTTAAAACTGAAATAGAAAGAGAATTTTTTAGACACTGTATATCTATAAGTGGAGTGGGCGCTAAAAAGGCAATAGCTATACTTTCTACTTTTAATTATAGTGAACTAACAGGTATAGTAAAAGCTAAAAATGCTAAGGAGTTAGCTAAAGTTCCTGGAATAGGTATTAAAAAAGCTGAAAAAATAATAATAGATTTAATTGACAAATTAGATAATATAGATGTAATGGCAAGTATTGTAGATGAGGATGTACTTGAAATTATATCTAAAAAAGAGAATTTAAAATTAGCATTAGAATCTTTAGGTTATGATAAGATAGATGTATCACTAATTATTTCTGATTCTGAGTTTAAAGAATTAGATATGCAAGAATTAATTAAACTTGCATTGTTAAATATTAATAAAAAGAAGAAATAAGAAAGGTAACATGGTAGAATGAATTTTTATTGGATTTTAGTTGTTATAGGGGCTATAATGTGGGGAGTAGATGGAGTTTTATTTACTCCTAGATATTTTACTTATGGACTGTATAACGTAGTTTTAATTACTTTCTTGGTGCATTTAGTTCCAAGTATATTTATGAGTTTAACAAGTCCTGGACAATATAAAGAATTGAGAAAGAAAGAGAAAAGTGACATTCTTTATTTATTTTTAATTGCTTTATTTGGAGGAACTATAGGTACTATTTGTATAGTAAAGGCACTTGAGTTAAGTGAATTTAATCCATTTAGTTTAGTTATACTTATACAGAAATCACAACCTATTTTTGCTATAATATCAGCAATGATAATTTTAAGAGAAAAGCCTAATAAACATTTTAAATATTACTTTTTAATTTGTTTGGTAGCGATATATATAATGACATTTGGACTTAATAGTCCATTTAGTCTAGAAATTAAATCTCTATATGCTTGTTTATTTTCTTTAATATCAGCTATAAGTTTTGGTATATCAACAACATTTGGTAGAAGAGTTTCTTTAAAGATTAAACCAGAAACAGCAACTTTCTATAGATATATATTTACAACATGTATTACATTTGTATTATTATTATTTAATATACAATCTGCTGTAGATGGTTTAAAATTAACATTTAGTAATAAAAATATAATATTATTAACATTATTAATTGCTGTATGGGGAATGACTACTTTAAGAATTTATTATAAAGGATTAACTAAAACAAATGCAATTTATGCAACTGTTTGTGAATTATCTTTCCCAGTTACTTCTGTTTTACTAGACTTATATGTAAATAAAAGTATGATAGAACCAATAAAATTATTTGCTGCAGCTGTTTTAGTTTTAGTAATAATGTTTATGAACTTATCAAATTATAAAAAATAAATATTAAAATATATCAACTTTATGTTGGTATATTTTTATTATTGATTAATATTTATTAATATAGTAAAATATTAAGAGAAAAGGTTAAGGTGAATTATGGAATATATAAAAATAAGGGGAGCTAGAGAGCATAACCTTAAAAATTTAGATATAGATATACCTAAGAATAAATTTGTTGTTATAACAGGAGTAAGTGGTTCTGGAAAGTCCTCTCTTGCTTTTGAGACTATATATTCAGAAGGTCAAAGAAGATATGTTGAAAGCCTTTCAGCTTATGCTAGACAATTTATAGGTCAAATGAAAAAACCTGAATTAGATAGTATAGAAGGTCTTTCACCATCAATATCTATAGAACAAAAATCAGTTTCAAAAAATCCAAGATCTACTGTTGGTACTATGACTGAAATATATGACTACATGAGATTATTATGGGGTCATATTGGACATGCACATTGTCCTAAATGTGGATTAGAGGTAAAAAAGCAAAGTATAGAAGAAATAGTTAATGAAATAAAAAATAAATGTAAGGAAAAAGATAAATTAATATTTTTAGCTCCGATAATTAATGATAAAAAAGGTACTCATAAAAATTTATTTTTAAATTTATCTAGACAAGGTTATTTAAGGGTTAGAGTGGATGGCCAAATTTTAACTTTAGATGATGATATAGAGCTTGATAAAAATAAAAGACATAATATAGAATTAATTACGGATAGAATAGTTTTTAAAGAAGAATCTATTTCAAGAATTGATGAAGCTGTAAGTAATGCTGTAAAAAATGGTGAAGGAAATTTAATTGTTAATATAAATAATGAAGATTTTAAATTTAGTGAAAATTTTGTTTGTAGTAATCATCCTGAAGTTTCATTTCCAGAAATAAATCCAAGATTATTTTCTTTTAATGCACCATTTGGAGCATGTTCTGAGTGTAATGGCTTAGGTTCTTCACTAGAAGTTAATCTTAATTCTTTTGTAATTGATGAAGAAAAAAGTATTGAAGAAGGTGGAATCTCTATAGTAGGAGGAAGTTCTAAAACTTCATGGACTTGGAATATATTAATTTCATTCTTAAAAGCAATGAATATAGATATAACTAAAAAAGTTAAAGATATTACAAAAGAAGAATGGAATTTAATATATTATGGTTCAGATATTGAATTTCCTTTTAATATTAATACTAAGGAATATCAATTTTCTGGATTTAAACAATTTGAAGGACTTGTTGCACATACTAAAAGACGTGCAAAAGAGTCTATGAGTGAAGCACTTAGAGAAGATATAGAAAATAAATATATGATAGAAACAAATTGTAGTAAATGTAAAGGTAAAAGATTAAGTGATATAGTTCTTTCTATAACAATAAATGGTAAAAGTATAATAGATATAACAGATATGAGTATAGTTGAATCTTTGAAATTTTTTGAGAATATTAAGTTGACAGAAAAAGAAAAACAAATAGCAACAGAAATACTTAAAGAAATTAAAGATAGACTTAGTTTTTTAAAAAATGTAGGACTTGAATATTTAAATTTATCACGTATGACTAAAACATTATCTGGAGGTGAATCACAGAGAATAAGACTTGCAACACAGATAGGTTCAAGATTAACAGGAGTAATATATGTTCTTGATGAACCAAGTATAGGATTACATCAAAGAGATAATGATAAATTACTTGCAACATTAAAAGATCTAAAAGATATAGGAAATACTTTAATAGTAGTAGAGCACGATGAAGATACAATGTTAGCAGCTGATTATTTAATAGACATAGGACAAGGTGCAGGTAGGTATGGAGGAAATATTACAGCTAAGGGAACTCCTAATGAAGTAATGAATTCAAAAGAATCTCTAACTGCTAAATATCTGACAGGGGAGATTAAAATAGAAATTCCAACTAAGGTTAGAAAAAGTACTGAATATTTAGAAGTTAAAGGTTGTAATGGAAATAATTTAAAAAATGTTGATTTAAAAATACCACTAGGGATATTTACTGTAGTTACTGGGGTAAGTGGTTCAGGTAAATCATCATTAATTAACCAAACTCTTTATCCTATACTTCATAATCATTTAAATGAGAGAACAATGTTTCCTTTAGAATATAAAAAGGTTGAAGGTCTTGAAAAAGTATCAAAGGTAATTAATATAGATCAAAGTCCTATAGGAAGAACTCCTAGATCTAATACGGCTACTTACACTAAAATATTTGATGATATAAGGGGAATATTTGCAGAAACTAATGATGCAAAAGTTAGAGGGTATGATAAAGGAAGATTTTCTTTTAATGTTAAAGGTGGAAGATGTGAAATGTGCTCTGGTGCAGGAATAAATAAAATCGAAATGAATTTTTTACCTGATGTTTATGTTGAATGTGAATTGTGTAAAGGTAAAAGATATAATAAGGAAACATTAGAAGTTAAGTATAAAGGAAAAAATATTTCTGAGGTTTTAGATATGAGTGTTTCTGAAGCATTTGATTTTTTTGAGGCTATACCTTCTTTAAAAAGAAAATTACAAACATTAATGGATGTAGGTATGGAATATATATCATTAGGACAACCAGCAACAACTCTTTCAGGAGGAGAAGCTCAGAGAGTAAAATTAGCATCAGAATTGTCTAAAGTTACAAAAGAAGGTACGATATATATATTAGACGAACCAACGACAGGATTACATTTTGAAGATGTAAGAAAATTACTTGATGTTTTAAATAGACTAGTTAGTAAAGGGAATAGTGTTGTAGTTATAGAGCATAATTTAGACGTAATTAAATCAGCAGACTATATTATTGATATAGGACCAGAAGGTGGGAGTAATGGAGGTAAAATAGTAGTAGAAGGTGAACCAAGAGAAATTATAAAATCTAAAAAATCTCATACTGCAAAATTCTTAAAAAAATATTTCAAATAGGAGGACATATGTATATAAATCAAGAAGTTAAAGACTTACAAATTTCTTTAATAAGACAAATAGCTTTAAAAATGAAAGAATATGAAAATGGAATAGATTTTACTATAGGAGAACCATGGAATGATATACCTAAAGATGTTAAAGAATATATGGCAGATATTACTTTAAATAAAAAATTAGGTTATACAGCAACTGGTGGAGCTAAAGAATATAGAGAAGCAGTAGCTAAATTCTATAATAATTTATATGGGTCTAATTATACTTGGAAAAATGCTTTAGCAAATGCAGGTTCAAGTGAAGGACTTTCATCATTTCTAAGAACTGTACTTAAACCAGGTGATGAAGTAATAATGCCTACACCTGCTTATCCAGGGTATGAACCAACTATAAAAATGATGCATGCTACACCTGTGTATATTGATTTAGTTGATCAAGACTTTAAATTAACTGCAGAAATATTAGAATCATATATAACAGAAAAAACTAAGGTAATAATATTGACTTATCCAAATAATCCAACAGGAGCAGTTATGCCACTTGAAGAAATGGATAAAGTTGCAGATGTAATAAGAAGACATGATGTATATTTATTAAGTGATGAAATATATTCTGTACTTGCATTTGAACAATATCATTCATTTGCTAGATATACAGATTTAATTGATAAAATAGTAATAGTCAATGGTTTTTCTAAATCGCATTCTATGACAGGGTGGCGTGTTGCATATACATTAGCTTCTGAAGAAATAATAAACAATATGAATAAGGTTGGACAATATACTATTACAGGTGTAAATACTATAGCACAATATGGTGCGATTTATGCAATGGAACATTATCCAAGACGTGAAGATATTATAGAAATTAACAGAAATAGACTTATGTTTATGAAAAGAGGATTAGAAGAATTAGGATTTAAAGTAATAAATCCAGAAGGAGCTTTCTATATTTTCGTTGATTATAGAATGTTTAGTGATATGAATTCATTTGATTTTGCAATGGATGTTTTAAATAAAACTCAAGTAGGATTAGTTCCTGGGATATGTTTTTCAGTAGAAGGATTTGTAAGATTATCAATTTCACATAATTTTGAAGTTTTAGAAGAAGCTCTAGATAGAATAGCTGCATATTTGGGGAAAACAAGAGATGCTTAAAAATGATATCATTGAAATAACTATAAAAGGTATAGATTTTCCATCTAAACCTTATGGATATTATGAGAATGATGAAAGAAAATTTTATTCTAATATCAATGTAGCTATAGGTCAAAAAATTCGGGGAAGAGTAGGTAAAATTAAAAATACTAAAGTAGAATTAAGAGATATAGAAATAGTAGATGATTTGAATAAAAAACCTTTTTGCGATAAGTTTAATAAATGTGGGGGTTGTTCTTTTCAGTATTTTGATTACAAAGATCAATCTAAATTGAAAACAGAATTAGTTTTTAAATTAATAGACTCTTGTATAGTTAATAGAGATTATTTAAAACTTGATACAGTAACAATGGAAAATGATTTGGAATATAGAAATAAAATGGAATTTAGTTTTGGAAATGAAATTAAAGATGGTCCGATAATGTTAGGGCTTCATAAAAAAAATTCTTTTCATGATATTGTTAATGTTAAAAATTGTATGTTAATGGATAATGATTTTAGACTTATTTATGATTTTACTGATAATTTTTTTAGAGAAAAAAATGTAGAGTTTTATCATAGATTAACTCATTTAGGTTTTTTAAGAAATATGGTTATTAGAAAAGGGGAAAAGACAAAAGAATTATCAGTTAATCTTATCACTACTTCACAGATTAAAAATTATGATATAGTTAATGAATGGAAAAATGAATTAGAAAAATTAAAACTTGAAAAAGAGATCAAAACAATAATACATACGATAAATGATGATAAATCAGATCAAGTTAAATCTGATAAAGAAATACTTTTAAAGGGTGAAAGAGATATAAATGAGAGAATATTTGATTTAAATTTCAAAATTAGTCCTTATTCTTTTTTTCAAACTAATTCATTTGGAGTTGAAAAACTTTATGGTGAGGTAATTAAGATATTGGATAAAATAACTGAAAATATGAATGAAAAACCAATAGTTTTTGATTTATTTAGTGGTACTGGAACTATAGGGCAAGTTGTATCTAAAAATTCAAAATATGTATATGGAATAGAAATAGTTGAAGAAGCGGTTATAAAAGCCAATGAAAACGCTAGACTAAATGGTATAGAAAATGCTAAATTTATAGCGGGTGATGTGTTTGAAAAATTAGATGAATTAAATAATTTGAAAATAGTACCTGATATTTTAATATTAGATCCACCAAGAAGTGGAGTAGGAGAAAAAACTATAGATAAGTTATTGGATTATAAGGTAGATAATATTATATATGTATCATGTAATCCTAAAACTTTAGCAACTGATTTAAAAATATTTGAAGATAATGGATATATGTTGAAGCAGGTTACATGTGTTGATATGTTTGCTTATACTCCGCATATTGAAACTGTTTGTTTGCTGTTTAGGGAAAGATAAATAAAATATTAGTAAATTTTATTAAGCTATATATTGAAAAAGGTACTCAAAATAGATATAGCGATATTAGAGAGTTAAAGAAAGAGTTGAAGTATATAGCTGATAATTTATATGAAACTTGTAATCTTATGAAATTATATAGTAAAAAACTAAAAGGATTAAAGGTTGTAATAATGAATGCAGAAAGACAAGTAGGTTCTTATTTACCTAAAACAAACACTTTATACTTAAATCCATTAATATTAGGTAGTGAAGAAAAATATGAATCAACTTTAAAAAATGGGTACATTGTTAGATTGGCTTGTAATGATAACATACTATCGACTTATATACATGAATTAACTCATTATTTAGAGCATAAAAGATATGGCAAGTATTTAACTAAAAGAGAAAAAGCTTATAAAAAAATTGATGAATTATTAAAGAATGTTGATGTTTCAAAAGAGATTAGTATATATGCTGAAGATATTTTAAATGGTAAAAATAAATTAAAAAACATAAAATATTCAGAGATTTATGCAGAATCTTTAGTAAGGTATTACTTTTCAAAAAATAGTTTAGTAGAAAATATTGTATTATTAATGAAAGAAGAGGGAATATTATGAGAGATTTTATCCATGAACCAGCTTATGATAAAGAAGAATATAAAATAATGCAAATGTATTTAGATGAAGCTAGAAAATATGAAATTAGTATTTGGGGCGACTTATCAGAAGATACTCCACCTAAAATTAGAGAAAATTTTGAAATGGCTGTAAAGTATTTTGATGATTTAAATGATTGGTTAGGAAGAAACGATATAGAAGAATTACTTTAATTTTTAATCGGGGATTAAATGCAAATAAAAACAAAATTTAAAAGAAATAATTTAGTTTATACAGAGGAAGAAAATTTAAATTTAATGAATAATATATTAAAAAAGAGTAATAAAGGAAATAACGATTGAATTTAGCTTAATACCTTTAAAACTCTTTTTAAATATAAAATACGAATGGATAAGGGAGTAACTCCCTTACCATTTTAACCATTATAACATAAATATGAAAATAAAAATAGGAAAATTAAATTTAAAACTAAATTTAGGTTGGAAAGAAGCTAATTTAGTTGAAAGAATAATAAGTATAATTTTTTATATTCTTTTATTAGGTATAGTTTTTTATCTAATCTTAAAGTAAGGAGTTTGAAATGGGATTAAAAAAAGGTGAGAGTCCAACGTGGAAAGTAGGAAGAAAAAAAGTTGATGAAAAAATAAGATATATTTCAAAATCAGTATCACTACCATCAGAAAAATGGGAGCAAATAGAACAAAAAGCACAAGAACAAGGAATAACTAAAAATAAGTTAATTGCTAATTTAATAATTGATTATTTAGAAAAAAATAAATAAGCAATACGGATTGACTAACCACTGAAAATGTACTATACTAATTTTGAAGATAATCTTTTCTGCTTAACTAAGTAGTAAGTATAACATCTTAAAAACCAATAATTAAAGGACTAGAATTCTAGTCTTGACTTAAAATGGAGGTTTATCATATGTATGTAAATTACAATGCAATTATTACAGAACAAGATGGCGTTTTTTATGTTGGAATACCAGGTATAACAGATTTTGAAGATGGGGAATATGGGTTGTATGCAACATATGGTGAAAGTTATGAAGAAGCAATTACTTTGGGTCGTGATATTTTGGTTTTACATTTAAATGATTTATTAGAAGAAAATAGAGAATTTCCATGTAATGTAAGTGTAAAAAAATTAAATAAAATACTAGATGTAAATCAAAGCATTATTTGTTATTCTTTAGATTTAATATATGAAATATCAAAAATTAATAAAACATATAAAAAGAAAAGTGTTTCTATACCAGTATGGTTAGATTTACTTGGACAAAAACATAACTTGAACTTTTCTCAAATATTACAAAAAGCTTTAAAAAAAGAGTTGGGATTAATAGATTAACATAAAAGGCGACTTTAATTGTCGCCATTTTTTTTAAGTTCCATAATTTTATTAGTTGCTAATTCTATAAGTTCATTAAGTTTCTCTACATTATCTGTATCTTTTATAAATAATTTTGCTCTACTATAATTATTAGAAAGTTGTATTTTTTTCTTATTTTTCTCATAGTATCTTCTATTAGCAGCTAACCTAGATTCAAGATATTTAGTTTTAGTTTCTTTATTTTCCATTAATTTCTCCATTATCTTTTTTTAATTCTTTAAGCTCATCTTTTAATTTCTTGTTTTCATTACTAAGTTTATAAATTAATATTAGATTTGATATAAGAACTAATATAATACCAAATAACAATACTTTCATTTTTACCTCCTCTTGAATATATTTTTTAATTGTGATAGTATTAAGAATAGATGGCTTAAAGCCCAATCCACATTTTTATAGCAGTGAGAATTGAGAGAATGTTTGCAATCACTGCTATTTTTCTTATAATGGTAAATTTTTAAACTATTTATTACATCCTTTCTACATAATTATTATATCATGTTGTGATGATATAATCAAGTGTTTAAAGAAAAAAATTATAATTTAATTATAAAAATTTGAAATTTACTTGATTTTAAAAGGGTTTCTAAAAGATAGAAAAGTTCTAAAAGCTTTGAAAAGAGCATATTTTTGACTAAATTTTGTGTAAGATTTAATATTAAAACCTTTATTTTATCAGTGTTTGAGAGTATTAACTAAATATAGTTATTTTATGTTAATATATTTGATTATACTCCACGTATGGAAGCAATAAAACATTATTGACCGTTATATGCTATCTAACACTCAATGATTTAAAATAGAAATTTAATCCTGAAGGAACAACATTCCAATGGTTTTTGATAGCCCTAATAATGCGGAGACAGACCAAGAGAAGAAACAGGTATTAGTCGAGTATATTATGGAATAATCAAATCAATTTAGTCAGTTAATTGTTTTGGCAATAGGATTTTCCAAAAAATATTATAGTATCAATTCGAATATAAATATAAAAGTTTTAGAAAATGAAAAATATAGCTTACTAAATAGTGATATGTATGTTCAGAATTATGAGCTTTTGCAATGTATGAACTATGCTTAATATAGTAGTGGTTTATAAGGAGATGGTTATCTCTCCATCTCCTTACCTTTATGAATACTGTAATTTTTTCGTATCTTGTAAAGCTCGTCCATAGTAGATTTTGAGGAAGAATACTCTTTCATGAGGGTATTCTTTTTTTGTAAATTATCAAGCTCAGATAAAATATCCCTTGAATTTGGGAGCTTGGAATAGGATTTTTTAAGCTCTGAAAGGACATTTTCATATAGGGTAATCTGAGCTTTGTACTCTTCAAAAAATGTCTTGTCAGGCAAACTTACCTTATATTTCTTGTAGTATTTACTATATTTTGTTACGGCATTAACTCGTTCCATAGTAGCAGAAAGCTCCTGCATTTCCTTATAAACAACCTTGATTTTATCCTGTAAATTTTGCCTTTCATCGGCTGCTTTTTGGATGTACTCATCAAGTTGCTTAACGGATTTAATATCTTGTTCTCTGAGAAAGGTAACAGACTCAGCCATTATATTAAGGTTATGTTTGGTTGCCCAATATTCATAGTCTTTTCTTTCTTTTACTTTCACATTTGAGTTCATATCAATAACATTGCCAATACGTTTTTTAATCCTTCTTTGGTGTAATCTTCCTCGATTGTTTTAGCCCTTATAAATCTCGTCTTATCTTTTGGCTTAAAAGCAATGTGCTTACCGTATTTGATTTCATAGCTGATATCCGCATCTTCTTTAGAAATTCATCCCAATCCTTAGACTGTTTTATAATTCTGTCAATTTCAAATTGAAACTTGCTCTTTCAAGAAGTTCAATGCTTTGCTTGTTCATTTTCATCCCAAGACTTACCGTTAGTCTTATATTTTTTCTTATAGCTTTCGTAAAACTTGTCAATAACGGATAGGTTATTTTCTTTGCATAGCTTATCACTCTGGTAACTGATCTTATGATAGCTTTTCTTATTGGATTGATAGCACTTGCCTGTTACCATATTTACATTGTTGAAGATGATATGATTATGGATGTGTCCTTTATTTATGTGTGTCGATAATACAAAGTCATACTTATATTTGAGTATTTTTTTATACAGTTTCATACCGATTTGATGTCCCATTTCAGGGCTTGTTTCTCCCGGTAAAAAAGATTGAATCAGATGTCTTGCAAGGACAGTTCCCTTAGTTTCCACCTCCTTTCTTGTCCTTAAAAACTTAGTATGAGCGGAAGATTTGTGGCATTTGGGAGTGCTACTAAAAGCTGCACATCTGTTTTATCTCCATTAACAATATAAGCACTGGCAAGATGAAGGGTTGATTTTATAGAGTATATTTTTGTAATCTCCATAAAAACTAATTACCTCCGGAAGTCCTGTTTAGAAGCAAGGAATGAATTTGACACAGTTCTTTTGAAAATGTTCAATATCTTTTTTCATATCGCCTATGTACTCTTTGTAGATCACTTCTGTTGAATTTACTCACTTTACTATCTGATTGATGTTATTTGCTACATTGGAAAGCACTCCTTGTAAATTTCGAAAAGGCTTTAAATCTACCTAATAAATTTCCTTTTCTAAAATGCATTTACGGATAAAAAGGGTTATATTTCTATACTTTGAAAGTTTTCTTTTCTCCTCAATAAGAGCCTTTTTTTCTTCGGTTAGTTTAATTTCAAGCCTTTCGTTTCATATTCTATTTGCCATAGGTATTTCCTCCTTTAGGTGTATTTCGGGGTCTTAGGGTTCTTCCTAACAAGTTAAAAATTGATAAAAAAAGAAGCAGATCCCAAAGGGCTGCTTCATAAATTTTTTGTAAGTGTTTGTACACTTACTGTTCTTGCTACAAAATTCAAGCAAGCATTAAGCATTTTTCTAAAATTGTAAATATATTATACCATAAAATTCAAGAGAAATTAGAAAATACAATTGACAAAATGTCAGTTATGTGATATCCTTTAAATAGGAGGGATAAAATGCGAGATGTGAAAGAACCGGAAATACGACGTGCTGAAATTATGGATGCTGCAATGCTACTATTTATAGAGAAAGGGTATACTAATACAACAACTCAGGATATTGTTGACAAAGTAAATATATCAAGAGGCTTGCTGTACTATCACTTTAAGAATAAAGAAGATATCTTATATTGTCTTGTGGAACAATATTCAGATAAATTATTGAAAGATATTCATGTTATTGTCTATGATGAAGATAAAACTGCCATTGAAAAAATTAGAGCTTTTATAGATGCCACAATTATATCTTCGGAAAATATTTCAGCAGAGGGAACAGAGTTACAAAAAACAGTTGATCTTGAAGAAAATCGATATATGATAGATAAGTTATCCCATAAGATTATTGAAAAACTGACAATATATTTTGAAAGGATAATAAATCAAGGAATATCAGAAAAAACACTTTTTGTAAAATATCCGTTTGAAACAGCTGAATTTCTTATGACAGCTTATGTTTTTGTTTCAAATAACATAAGTATAAGATATTCAAAAAAAGAGTCTGTCAATGAGTATTTAAACGCATTTAAGATAATGCTTGAACAAAGTTTAAATGCAAAAAAACTCTTTAGCAATTGAAAAAGAATAGAATGTTTGTAAAAATAATAATGTTCCGATAGCTAATGCTAAAAAAGCTATCGGTATTATTTCAAAGAATAACTGACAAATTGTCAATGGAGGTAAAAGTATGTTAGAGATAAATAATTTTAGTAAATTTTATGGAGACAAAAAAGTTGTTGATAACCTATCCATTTCAGTACAGTCTGGAGATATTTATGGATTCATTGGTGCAAATGGAGCCGGAAAAACTACAACAATAAAAGCAGTACTTGGGATTCATGATTTTGAGAATGGAAGTATAACGATTGATGGACATTCCATTAAAGAAGAGCCTGTTATTTGTAAAAAAATGATGGCATACATTCCGGATAATCCAGACTTATATGAACATATGACGGGATTTCAGTACATCAATTTTATTGCAGATTTATTTGAAATTTCTACTGAAATACGCAGAGAAAGAATTCGAAAATATAGTGATTTATTTGAAATGACTAATCATCTTTCAGAGATGATATCTTCGTATTCACATGGTATGAAGCAACGAACAGCGATTATTTCTGCACTGGTTCATTCTCCAAAGTTACTAATTTTAGATGAACCTTTTGTAGGACTTGATCCAAAAGCAGCTTTTCTACTAAAGAAAGTAATGCATGAATGTGTGTCAGATGGAGGAGCTATTTTCTTTTCAACACATGTTTTGGATGTTGCAGAAAAATTATGTAATAAAATTGCAATTATAAAAAATGGAAAGTTAATTGCAAGTGGAAATACAGAAGAAGTCAAAGGTGATAAAACTTTGGAAACTTTTTTCATGGAGGTACAAGATAATGAACAAAATTTGGATACTAATTAGAGCTCAATTGATAAATTTTTTCCCAATAAACGAAATTAGAGAGCCGAGAAATAAAAAGCAAAGCTCTGTTGTTATTGCAAGTTTTGGAATAATAACTCTTGCTATATTTTCCTGTGTATATAATATTATGACAGCTAAAACACTGGTACAAGTTGGACAGCAGGAATTGATACCGGCTTATATGGTTGCGGTATCAAGTTTTTCAATATTATTTTTGACAATATTTTATTCTAATGGAATTTTATTTGGTAGTCGTGATATAGAAACGCTTTTATCACTACCTTTAAAAAGCTCAGACATTATAAGTAGCAAGTTTATGTTTATGTATTTATTGAACTTTTTAATAGGATTCATATTTATGCTTCCTGGGGGCATTGTTTGGGCGTTAAACGGAAGCTTAAATGTATTACAGATTATATTGTATTTTACCTCCATGATTTTTGTCCCATTGATACCTATGTGCATAGCAGTATGTATGGGAATGATTATTGTGGCTGTTTCATCTTATTTTAAGAGGAAAAATGTTATTGCTATAATCTTTTCATTTGCAATGATAGGCATAATTGGATATATTGCAGTGTCAGGTATGAAATCAGGTAATGAAGAAAGCATTGAGATCATGCTTTCTAAGCAAATTACAGAACTGTACCCAATATCCGTGTTATTCGTGCAACACACAAATTTTCCAATGTATATTGGAATGGGATTATTTATTGCTTTTTCAACAGCAGTTTTTTATATATTTGTAAAAATTGTTGCGATGAAGTATGGATTGCTTAATACTCTTGCTAAAACAACATCAAGATATTCTGATAACAAAAAATCTTATAATATAAAATCGATATTTCTTGCCTTGTATAAAAAAGAAATGGGACGCTTTTTAAGCTCGTACATGGCAGTTTTGAATGCAGGCTTTGGTGTAATACTTTTATGTGTTTTTAGTATATTTTTGCTTTTTAATTCTGTAGAACAAATAGGAGAGTCTTCAGGTATAGAAAATATAAATGAATATCTCTCAAATTTTGCTCCATTATTTATTGCATCTATGCTCGCGCTCAGTTGTCCGGCAGCTTCAGCGATATCTTTAGAAGGAAAAAACATTTGGATTTTGCAAAGCTCTCCTGTTAAGGTAAAAATGATCTTAAATTCCAAGATAGCTGTAAACCTTACACTTCATTTGATTGGGTATATGATTTCCATATTTGTATTTACGCTAAAACTTGATATGAACTTTATTCAAATTATTAACCTAATAATTGTTCCTATATGCTATTCGATCTTTATAACAGTGATAGGAATTTCCCTAAATAAAAAGTATCCAAATTATGAATGGGAAAGTGAGATGATGGTTGTAAAGCAGAGTATGCCTGTTATTGTGTCTGGACTTGTTGGGATAATTGCACTCATTATACCAATTCTTCTTAATTGGTTTTTAAATCTTTCGATAACACTAGTTTTGCAGATAATATCAGTTACTTTACTTGTTATTTCAATCGAAGTTTATATAAAAGTTAGCAAGTTAAATTTTATTTAGTTAAAGGAGGGAAAATGGTATGAAAGATGGACTGTTAAAAGATGTCTTGGTGTTGATATTAATGATTGTTGTAATATTTATTATTTGCATATTTCTCCCAGAGAAAATTCCTGTTCATTTCAATTCAAAAGGAGTTGCAGATATGTTTGCTAATAAATATTATCTTCTGTTTGCTACGGTTATTCCGTATTCTGCTTATTGGAAATTTATACGAGGAAGGAAAAATAAAAAGGTTAAGTGAATATGTATCCATATTTACAAATAGCATCTGTGATAAGAGCAACTGTTTTAAGAGGTGAGTATGTACCGGGGTAACAGATACCTCCCATAAGGACTTTAGCAGAGAGGGAAGAATGTAATCCTACAACCGTCCAAAAAACATTAAAAGTTCTTGAGAAACAGGGGTTGATTGTTAGTCGTAGAAGTAAAGGATTTTTGTTATTGAAAGTGAGAAGAAAATAATTGAGTTAAGAAATCAGAATTTTAACAGGCTAACAAAAATATTGTTTGAAAAGCTATATGCCTTAGAATTTTCGGATTCTGAGATTATCAAACTATTTGATAAAATAAAAACTTAAAAAATAAATAAAAATCAATTATGTGTGAAGAAGATAAAGATACTGATTATTTAGATTATTGATAAAATGGAGGAAACGAATATGGAAGACTCTAAAAATCTAATGTTAGAAATACCAAAGAAACAAAACATTCCTCTTTTCTATAATCTCTATAGTAGGTTATTGTTTCAGATGCAATCTGAAATATGAAAGTGTAGCTAAAGAAGTATTCTTATTCTTCTGTTTTAGAGGACTTCAAAATGAAAAAAGAATATTATCTATATGTAGGTGGACAAAAAGTCAAAGTCAATGAGGATATATACAAAGTCTACTGGCAGGAAAGATAATATGAAAAGTATTTAGAGCAGGTGGATAGGAAAAATCACTTGCTCTTTTTTTTGTCCTTGGATCAGGATGGACATTTTGCAGATAATATCATTGATGAAACTGTAACGCTTCTAAGTGTTATTAAATAAGGGTTTATAGCTATCACTTAATTTTTAGGCGATAGCTTTATTTATAAAAATAAAATACTATATGTATAGTATTAAAATATAAAATGTTAAGAAAAAACTAAAAATATTTTTAGAGGTGATGTTAAGTGAATGAAAAAGATAAGTTATTGGCATTAAAAGAATATTATTTAAGTATAGAACACCCATTTTGGAAAAGAGAGGAATGGGTGAATAAAGTTACTAGTATTTTTCAAGGAAGTGGTGGAGAAAATAAAAAATTCAGTATAGAAGAATGGTATATAAGACAAATAGAACGTTGCTATACTGCACCGAGACGTTTTTATAAATTTCAAATAGATTCTTCATTATATATGAAATCCGGAAAAGAAAAAGAAGAATTAAAAGAAAAAATAGAGTTTGAAGAAAATGAAAGAATTAAAATTTTTAAACAAAGAGTTAATGAAAGGTTAAAATGGTATAATAGTTTATAATAAAATATCATTTTATGTAAATATTAGATACTGGTTTAATTAAAGGTAATATTAAGTGTATTAGAATACTATAATTTAACTTATAAAAATCATAAATTTAGCAATAAATATTTGATGTATAAAATAAAAATAAAAATTAAATTAAATAGAGTATTTAAAATTAAATATCTTGCTATTTTTATATATAATAAGAACAGCTGGAATAAAATATTAAGTAATTATTATCTTGAAAAAAAACTTCATTTGAGATATACTTTAAATATATAACTTAGAATTAGTTGAATATTTTACTAATTTGGGAGGAGTCAAAATGATAAAAATTGAAAAAATAAATAGCCTAATTGGTTTATGTGGAAGATATATTAGAAATGATAAAACAAACAGTGTGGTTAAAATAGAATCTATAAATATAACATCTTATACACATAATTCAGAAAATAAATATTTTTTGTCAAATAGAGACTCAGTAGTTATAAGTGGCACAGAGCATGAAGTTATAGTTGCACTATTAGGTTGGAGCTTAGTTTAATTTTTTGTTATTAGATATTGATTTTTTTTAAAAATAGTGATAAAATGAACTTAAGTTAAATATTAACACGTATAAATAAACTCTATAAGAGAAAGAGTGTTTAGGGTTCCGGAGATATTTTCTTGCTGGTCCAAGCAACACTGGTACTTGTAAAAGTATTACACCATAGGGACAAAAGCCCAGGAGGTAGGTTTCACTTAAAAGCCTACTTTTTGCTGGGCTTTGTTTATTTTGGAATTCATTCTTTGGAGGTATTTTAATTATGTTAAGTTATTTTAAACTTAAAGAACATGGAACAGATTTAAAATCTGAAATTTTAGGAGGAATAACAACTTTCCTAACAATGGCTTACATTTTGGGAGTTAATGCAAGTATTTTAGGTAGTGCTGGATTAACACCTGGATCTGTATTTTTTGCAACAGCAATTTCATCTGCTGTAGCTACTATTTTTATGGGTATTTATGCAAATGCACCTATAGCACTTGCACCAGGTATGGGACTTAATGCGTTCTTTACTTATACTGTAGTATTAGGTTCAGGATATACACCAGCAGAAGCATTAGCTATGGTATTTGTTTCAGGAGTAATATTCCTTATTATTTCTGTTTTAGGACTTAGAAAGTTAATAGTTGATTCTATTCCGACAAGTCTTAAAAAGTCTATAGGAGCGGCTATAGGATTCTTTATAGCGTTCATAGGTCTTAACAAATTAGGTATAATTGTTTCAAATCAAGCTACTTATGTAACACTTGGAACTTTTAAGAATCCTACAGTATTATTAGGAGTATTTGGATTAATATTGACTTTAATATTAATGACGTTAGAAGTTAGATCTGCTGCATTTGTTGGATTGTTATCTACAGCTGTATTAGGTATAGTATTAGGTTTATTAGGTGTTTCTGGAATGCCAGCTTTACCTGATGGAGTAATCAGTTTATCATTTGATACTTCAAGTGTAGGGTTATTCTTAAGTGGATTAGGAAGCGTTTTAACTAAACCTGAAAGTGTAGTAATAATATTTACAATGTTATTTGTTGACTTCTTTGATACAGCTGGTACTTTAATAGCTGTTATTGATAAGATAAAAGGTTTAGTGAAAAGTGAACATCCAGAATTAGAAGTAGATTACAACATAGATAAAATGTTTTATTCTGATGCATTAGGTACTGTAGTTGGAGCAACTTTAGGAACTTCTAATGTAACTAGTTTTGTTGAATCTTCAAGTGGAGTTGCTGCGGGAGGAAGAACAGGACTTTCTTCAGTGGTAGTTGGATTACTATTCTTACTTTCAACATTATTTTCACCATTATTATCAGTTGTAGCTTCTATACCTGTAAGTGATACATTATTTTTATCACCAGTTGTTGCACCAACTTTAGTAATAGTTGGAGTATTAATGGCTACGCAATTATCTAATGTTGATTGGCATGATTTTAGAGCTGCCGCTTCTGGATTTGCAACAATAATAATAATGGTCCTATCATATTCTATAGCTAATGGTATAGCTGCAGGATTTATAGTTTATGTAATAACAAATATCTTTAGTAAAGAAAAGAAAAAATTACCTACTGTAATATGGGTATTATTTGTGATTTTCTTATTACACTTTGCTTTAGTTTAATTATAAATAATATTAAATCATTCTCTATTTAGGGAATGATTTTTTTATTTAATTATAAATCTATTTAAAAATATTATTTAATATGATATTATTAAATATATAAAATAGAAAGAGGTCAAATTATGATTAACAAGGATTTATTAAAAGATGATTTGTATTTAGCTGTTAATGGAGAATGGTTATCAAAAGCTGTTATTCCAGAAGATAGAGCACAAGTTGGTGGTTTTCAAAATTTAGTTATTGATATTGAAAATCGTTTAATAGAAGATTTTAAAAATTTAAAAGAAACTGAAAATCCAGAAATGAAAGAATTTTTGAAATATTTTAATGAAGCAAGAAATTTTAAAAGAAGAGATCAAGAAGGTTATATTAAATTAAAGGAATATATTGAAAAAATAGAAAAAATTAAAAATTATGATGATTTTTCTAATATATTAAAAGAGTGGACTTTAAAGGGTTTACCTTTACCTTATAGTATGTATATAGGTCCTGATATGATGAATGCAAGACTTAATATATTATATTTAAATAGAGCTTCTATAATACTTCCAGATAAAACTTATTATGAAAATGAAAATGGTAAAAAATTATTATTATCTTTTACTAAAATGTTAGAAAAAGCTTTGAAAATATTAGGTTATAGCACTGAAAAGATAGATGAAATAGTAACTAAAACTTTAGAATTTGATAAACTTATATATCCTAGTACAAAGACATCGGTAGAATTAGCAGACTATACTAAATCGTATAATCCGAGAAGTATAATTGAGGTTAAAAATTACTCTAGTAAAATAGATTTTGAAAAAATATTTAAAGATATTTTAGATACAGTTCCTGAAAAGGTAATAGTTGAGGAACCTAAGTTTTTTGAAAATTTAGAAAATATATTAACTAATAATAATTTAGATTTATTAAAATCTTGGTTGATTTCTAAATTAGTACTTGAACTTAGTGATTTATTCACTGATATATTAAGAATTACTGGAGGAATATATCAAAGAGAAAAATCAGGAATCAAAGTTGCAGATAGTATAGATAAATATTCTTATTATATTTCTATATCTATGTTTTCTGATGTTGTAAGCGTATATTACGGTAAAAAATATTTTGGAGAAAAAGCCAAAAAAGATGTTGAAAATATGGTGAAAAATATAGTTGAAGTTTATAAAAAAAGACTTAAAGAAAATACTTGGCTTAAAGAAACTACTAAAGAGATAGCAATTAAAAAATTGAATTCACTTGCATTTCTTATTGCGTATCCTGAAGAATATAAAGAAGTATACAAAGAGTTAAAATATAATGAAAATGAAACATTTTTTGAAAATTATATAAGATTTATACAAATTAGAAGAATTGAACATTTTAAAAAATGGAATACTGATGTTGATAAATTAGAATGGGGAATGAGTTCAAATACTGTAAATGCCTATTATCATCCTCTTCATAATCATATTTGTTTTCCTGCTGCAATATTGCAAGAACCATTTTATAGTATATCACAATCAAAAAGTATGAATTATGGTGGTATAGGAGCAGTTATTGGACATGAAATTTCTCATGCTTTTGATAATAATGGAAGTAATTATGATGAAAATGGAAATTTATTTAATTGGTGGGATAAAGAAGATTATATAAAATTTGAAGAGAAAACTCGTGAAATGATAGATCAATTTGATGGTATACCTTTTGGTAATGGAAAAGTAAATGGAGAACTTACAGTTTCTGAAAATATTGCAGATCTTGGTGGTATAACTTCAGCTTTAGAAGCATTGAAATTAGAAGAAGAGTATTCTTTAGAAGAATATTTTATAAATTGGGCTAGAATATGGAGAAGAAAAGCAAAACCTGAACATTTAAATTTACTTTTAAATATTGATGTACATTCACCTGGAGAATTAAGAGCAAATATTGCACCTCAAAATTTAGAAGATTTTTATGAAACATTCAAAATTGTAAAGGGTGATGGAATGTATAGAGAAAAAGATAAAAGAATATTAATATGGTAAATATGGTCTTAGGACCATATTTTTTATAATATATTGACTATAAAATTAAATTATGTTAACATTAGTTGTAGTTAAATTAACTACAACTAAATTTTGTTGGAATACTAGAATTTAGTATAAATAAAATATTATAGGAGAAGGCATGATAGTTTCAAGTAAGTTATCAGTAGCAATACATATACTTATATACATATATAAATATAGTAAGGAACAAAAAGTTACATCAGAGATATTATCTTTAAGTTGTGGAATTAATTCAGTTAATATAAGGAAAATATTGAGAATTCTTAAGGAAAATAAGATTGTAGATATAAAAAGTGGAGTAGGAGGAGCTTATTTAATAAAAAAACCTGAAGATATATCGATTAAAGAATTATTTGATATTTTTTCAAATAATAATAAAAAAATTTTTAAATTACATAATAATGCAAATATGAAATGTTTAATAGGTAAAAATATATCAAAAGTTTTAAATTTTGAATTTAATAAAGTTGAACTTGCAATGTATGAATCTATGAATAGCATAAGTTTAAAAGATATATATAAAGATATTAATATGATAATAGAAAAGGAGAAAATATAAATGATAGAGTATAGAAATGTTTCTTTATGTTGTAAAGTTAATGGCAATATTTTAAATGATTTAAATTTTAAAATAAATGATGGAGAGTTATTTGTACTTATTGGTCCAAGTGGAAGTGGTAAGACTACTACTTTAAAATTAATAAATAGATTATTAGAGCAAAGTGATGGTGATATATATTTTAATGATAAAAGATTAAAGGAATATGATTTACGTGAATTAAGATTAGACATAGGTTATGTATTACAAGAAATAGCACTATTTCCCAATTTGACTGTTTCTGAAAATATAGCTCTTATTCCTGAAATGAAAAAAATTAATAAAAAAGAAATAAAGGAAAAAACAAGATTTTTATTAAATAAAGTAGGATTAAATCCAGATGAATATGAGTTTAGATATCCAAGAGAATTATCTGGTGGAGAACGTCAAAGAATAGGAATACTTAGAGCAATAATAGCAAGTCCAAAAATTTTACTTATGGATGAGCCTTTTTCAGCACTTGATCCAATAAGTAGAATACAGCTTCAAGATTTAATAAAAGAAATACATAAAGAATTTGGAATAACTATAGTTTTTGTGACACATGATATACAAGAAGCAATTAAATTGGGTGATAGAATTTGTATAATGAAAAATGGGGAAATAGTACAAATTGATGAACCTGAAAAAATATTAAAAAATCCAATTAATGATTTTGTGAAAGAATTTATTAATACAAGGGTGGTAGAATAATGGATGTATTAGATATACTTTTAGAAAGAAGATATGAATTATTAAAAGCTACTATAGAGCATTTTCAAATTTCATTAGGATCATTAATTTTATCTATAATTATTGCTTTTACCATAGGTTTATCTATATATAGATATAAAAAAGCAAGTGAACTTTTACTTCAAATTACTGGAGTTTTCCAAACTATACCTTCTTTGGCATTATTAGGACTTTTTATACCATTTATGGGAATAGGAGAACTACCTGCAATAGTTGCCTTAGTTATTTATGGGATTTTTCCTATACTACAAGGTGTAATAACGGGATTAAATTCTATAGATCCTGCTTTAGAAGAAGCAGCAGAAGCCTTTGGAATGACTAAATTTGAAAAATTAAAAAAATTTGAGTTAGCAATATCTATGCCAGTTATTATGTCTGGTGTAAGAACATCGAGTATAATGATAATAGGAACTGCCATTCTTGCTGCAATAGTTGGTGCTGGTGGACTGGGTAGTTTTATACTTCTCGGTATAGATAGAAATAATACTGGATTAATTTTAATTGGTGCTATATCTTCAGCTTTTATTGCTATAATTTTTGGTTATTTAATTAAAAAATTAGAAAATAAAAAACCAAAAGTAATCTTTAGTATATTCTTAATTGTTACAGCTTTAGTTGGTATTAGTTTTATACCTAATAATTTTGTTGCTGAAAAAGAGATAGTAATAGCAGGTAAGCTAGGTGCTGAACCTGAAATATTAATAAATATGTATAAACTGTTAATTGAAGATGAAAATGATGTAAAAGTAGAAATAAAAGAGAATTTTGGTAAAACAACATTTCTTTATGAAGCATTAAAAAATGGAAGTATTGATATATATCCTGAATTTACAGGAACTATAGCTACAAGTTTATTGAAAGATATTCCAAAACTTTCAAATGATTCTGAGGAAGTGTATAATATTGTAAAAGATATGATATATAAACAGGATAAATTAATTTATTTAAATCATAATGAATATCAAAATACTTACGCTTTAGCTGTTAAAAGAGAATATGCTGATAAGTATAATTTAAAAAATATTTCTGATTTAAAGAAAATAGAAAAACAATTAATTGCAGGCTTTACTTTAGAATTTAATGATAGAGAAGATGGTAATATTGGACTTAAAAATGTATATGGTTTAAATTTAAAAGTTAAAACCATGGAGCCAAGTTTAAGATATGATGCTATTAAAAATGGTGATGTTAATCTTGTGGATGTATATTCTACAGATAGTAAAATAATAACTAATGATTTAATTTTACTTAAAGATGATAAATCATTATTCCCACCATATCAAGCTGCACCTTTATTAAGAGAAGAAATAGCTAAAAAATACCCAGATATTATAAAAAGTTTGAATAAACTTGGTGGTAAAATAGAGACAGATGAGATGATAAAAATGAATTATTTAGTAGAAGTAGAAGGTAAAAGTGCAAAAGATGTCGCATTTGAATATTTAAATAAATTAAATTTATTAAAAAATAAATAAAATAAATTATATGAATTTTATTATCTTTACAAGATATCCTTTAAAGTTGTATAATAAAATAAAATAATAAGAAAAGAGGAAGTTTAACTTGAAATTAATAGATTATTCAATAAATAAATTTGAACAAGAAACTAGAGAAAAAGGTAATAAAGTAATACCTAGTCCATATACTGTTTTAATAATGGATGATGATTTACTTAGAATAGTACAAGAAAGAAAAATGGAAGAATTAACACAAAAAGAATTGTCTAAATGGATATTAGAAGTTGTAGAAAAATATTTAGATTATTTTGATAATAAGGAAGATGAAAAAGTAAAAGAAGGTTATGATTTATTTAATAAGTATCTAGAAGGGAATATTTCTAATATTGAATTTAGAAAAGGAATATTAAATGTGTCTAAATTATCTAAAGAATCAAATAATGAAATTTCAAAGTATACAACTCGTGCATTTTATCAAGCAATATCTACATTAAATATGAGAGCCAATGCAATAGCAGCAAGTGATAGCTGCATTAAAATAATAAATCTTTTATATGAAAATGATAGAGAACAAGTAAGACTTGAAAGATTAAGACAAATAGATTTAATTAAAAAATATTTATAGGAGGTCTTATGTTAGAAATAGATTTAAGTTATGATGTAGAAAATAATAAGGAATATTTATATGAAGATAAAATATTAGAATTTACTAAGTTTATAGTAAAGGGTGAAAAAGGTGAAGAATTTGATAATAATGATTATTATGTTTCTCTTTTAGTAACAAATAACCAAATAATTCAAAATATTAATAGAGATTATAGAGGTAAAGATATGCCTACTGATGTAATTTCATTTGCGTATAATGAGACTGATAATTTTGGACCTGTTGAGGTAATTGGAGATATAGTAATATCACAAGATAGAGTAATAGAGCAAGCTAAAGAATATAATCACAGTGAAGAAAGAGAATTTTATTATGTATTATGTCATGGTTTACTTCACATACTAGGATATGACCATATAGAAGAAGAAGATAAGAAATTAATGCGTAGTAAAGAAGAATACTATTTATCTGAATTTAATTTAAAGAGAGATTAATATGAAAAGAAGAAGTGAAATAGAAAGTTTTAATAATGCAATAAGAGGTATAATTAATGCTGTAGTAAGTGAACCACATATGAAGTTTCATTTATTTGCCTCTATAATAGTGTTAACTTTATCATTGATAGTTGATATAACAAAATATGAGATTATTTTAATAATAATGATGATAGCAATGGTTATAACTGCAGAATTATTAAATAGTGCTGTAGAAAAAATTGTGGATTGGATATCGCCTGAATATAGTTTAATGGCTAAGTATATAAAAGATGTGGCTGCAGGTGCTGTTTTAGTAAGTGCTATAGCTTCTCTAGCTGTAGGATATTTAATATTTTATGATAGACTAATAGCAGTATATTTTAATGGAGATAACTTTATTAAACTATTTGGTCGAATAGGTAATATTACATTAATAATATTAGGAATTGTTTCAATACTTGTTATAATAATTAAAGCTCACTTTAATAAAGGAACTGCACTTGAAGGAGGAATGCCGAGTGGACACTCTGCATTAGCTTTTTCAATATTTGCAATAGTAACATATATGACGAATAATATACGTATAGATGTTTTGGTGTTTTTGATGGCTTTATTGGTTGCACAGAGTAGAGTTAAATCAAAAATACATACATTAAATGAAGTTTTTTGGGGTGGAGTTTTAGGGTTTACTGTAAGTAGTTTAATGATGTATATGTTAACATATTTTGATATAATAATTTTAAATTAAACTAGTAATAATTAATAAATTAAAGTATAATAATATATATAAGAATAATCTAGGAGGAAAGATGAAAACAATAATATACGGACATAAAAATCCAGATACTGATACAATATGTTCAGCTTTAGCTTATGCTGAATTAAAAATTTTACTTGGAGAAGAAGTAGAAGCAAGACGTTTAGGTGAATTAAATGAAGAAACTAAATTTGTTCTTGAGTACTTTGATGTGAAGGCTCCAGAATTAATAGATAATATATCAGGTAAAAAAGTAATACTTGTAGATCACAATGAAAGAACACAAACAGCAGATGGATTTGAGGAAGCACATGTATTAGAAGTAATAGATCACCATAGAGTAGCTAACTTTAATGTTTCTGATCCTTTAAAAATGAGACTTGAACCTTATGGTTGTACAGCTACAATATTACTTGATATGTATAAAGAAAATGCTAAATTACCGACACCAAAAATAGCAGGATTAATGCTTAGCGCTATAGTTTCAGACACTCTTTTATTTAAATCACCAACGTGTACACCAAAAGATGTAAAAGCAGGTAAAGAATTAGCTAAATTAGCTGGTGTAATTTTAGAAGAGTATGGATTAGAAATGTTAAAAGCTGGAACAAATTTATCAAGTAAGACTGAAAAAGAATTATTAAATATGGATATGAAAATATTTGAAGTTGATAATGTTAGAATGTCAGTAGCTCAAGTTAATACAGTTAATGAAGAAGAATTATTAATAAAAAAAGATTCTATTATGAAAGAAATGAAAGAATTAAAAGAAAAAGAAAAATTGACATTTGTATTATTTATAATAACTAATATATTAACTAATGATTCTTTAGGAATAGTTTACGGAGATAACTTAGAAATAATAGAAAAAGCATTTAATGGAAATATTGAAAAAGACTTAATAGTATTAAAAGGTGTTGTTTCGAGAAAGAAACAAGTTATACCACCTTTAACAGAAGCTATAAATAACAGATAATATATAAATGAGATTATACGTTTTTGTATAATCTTTTTTTATATTAGTAATTTAGTAAATAAAATAACCGATTAGAATATGATTCTAATCGGCTTTATAATATTTAGTGTCTTTATTGTATATTATATTTACTCTTTATTTTACTTTTATAAACATCAGCTTGAGTACCGTATATGGCTTGTATACCATTTCCAGATCTTATAACACCTTTTGCATCTAATTCTTTCCATCTATTATCATCAGCAACTTTTGAAGGATCTTTAACTGTAACTCTTAATCTAGTTATACACGCATCTAAATTTTCTATATTTTCAACACCACCAAGAGCTTTAACTATATTATCAAGTAATTCATCATCATTAGTTTTAGAATTGAAATCTTTTCTTGTATATAGTTTATTTTCTCCACCTTCTCTACCAGGTGTTGCAAAGTTAAATTTAATTATTAAGAATTTGAATACATAGTAGTATATGATAGCATATACAGGTCCTAATATTAATATCCAATAATAACTTGTTTTAGCTGGACCTTGCAATAGACCAAAGAATGTAAAGTCTATAATTCCACGTGAGAATGTTATACCTACTGCAACATTTAATACATACATTAACATGTATGAAATACCTTCAAGTATTGCATGAACTACATAAAGTAATGGTGCAACAAATAGGAAAGTAAATTCTATTGGCTCTGTAATTCCAGTTAAGAATGAAGTTAGAGCAGCAGATATTAGTATTCCTTTGATTGCAGCTTTATTTTTATCTTCTGCAGTTCTATACATAGCAAGAGCTGCAGCTGGAAGACCAAACATCATAGGTAAGAATCCACCAGTCATAGTTTTAGTTGCAAGTGAACTAAAGTGTGTTATAGAAGGATCTGCAAGTTGAGCAAAGAATATATTTTGTCCCCCTGCAATCATTTTACCAGCAACTTCTTCATATCCTCCAAGTTGAGTATACCAGAATAATGGATATATTGCATGGTGTAATCCGAATACATTTAGTAATCTCATTGAAGCACCATAGAAGAATGTTCCAATTGCTCCAGTTGCTGCAAATAATTCTCCTGCCTTAACAATAGCACCAAATACTGATGGCCAAATGAATGGGAATATAGCAGCTATTGGTATGAAAAATAGTATAGTTATAACTGGAACAAATCTATTACCACTAAAGAATGCAAGATAATCAGGCAATTGTTTATCTGAATATTTATTAGTTATCCAAGATGATACTAGTCCTGTTATAATACCACCAAATACTCCTGTTTGAAGAGTGAATATTCCAAGTTCTCTAGTATATAAAGCAGCAACTCCACGAGCATTAGCTTCACTTAATCCAGACTTAACTAAAGCATCAAATGATACAGAATCAGGTGTTACACCTTGGAAAGTAATTACAGTATTAATTACAGTATGAAATAATAAGAAACCTATAACAGCTGATAATGCTGCAGTTTCTTTATTTTTATTTGCCATACCTATAGCAACTCCAACTGCAAATAGTAGTGGTAAATTAACAAATACAAATGCACCGATATTTGAAAATAAAACCAACAAATGATTTAAAAAAGTACCTTCTTGTAAAAAAGTTAAGTTATAAGTTTCGATCAATACTTTATTTGTAAATGATCCACCTACACCAAGAAGTATACCAGCCATAGGTAAAACAGCTATTGGAAGCATAAATGATCTACCTATTTTTTGTAAACTAGCAAAAAATTTACCTTTCATGTTATCTCCTTTTCAATAAAAATTTTTATTTTATTATTAATAGTATAACTCAATTTTTACTTTTTTCAAGATGGACATAAAATTTAGGGTTATGGTTTAATAAATATTATTGAATATGAAATAATAGTTTAGGTCTATACAATATATTTATATTGACTTTAATATGATTCTAGAATATAATTAAATCATGGTTGAATTAATTGAAAGATAAATGTATTAAAGTATATATTTGATAAAATTTATTTTTATATTATTAAATTTTAAATTGAAAAAATAATAGATTAATTGGAATGGTGGGTATTTATGAGAATATTAAGTCTTGATGGTGGTGGACTAAGAGGAGTATACACTTTAGAGATATTAAAAAAAATTAGAAAAGATTATGGAATAGAGTTTCATAAATATTTTGATATAATAATAGGTACAAGTACAGGATCTATAATAGCAACTATGCTAGCTTTAGGAAAAAACCCAGAAGAGATTATGGAACAATATTTAAAAACTTCAAATGAAATTTTTCCTGAAGAAGAAAGAGGTAGAGGACAAGGTGGATTTCTTTCTGCTTCATATAAAATTTCAAAACTTGAAAGTACTATAAAAGAATATTTAAAAGATTATAGTATAAATGATATTAAAACTAAACTTATTATTCCAAGTGTGAATTTAAGTGATGTTAGTATTAGTATATTTAAAAGTTATGAACAAGATAATGATCTTATGTTAGATGAAGCTGTTATTTCATCCTCAGCAGCACCTGGATTTTTTGATCCATATGAGGTTGAAGATAAGATGTATATTGATGGTGGAATATTTTCAAATAATCCATCACTGATAGGTTTTTCTGAAGCTTTTAAATTCGGAGTTAGAAATATAGATGATATTAAAATATTATCTATAGGTACAGGGTATAATAAAAAACATTTTAGTAAAGAGGAAATAAGTAATCAAAATATAATATCAAGATTTGGAAACTTTGGTGGAATGTTATCATTAGGTTTAAATAGATTTTTTGGAACAACTGAAAATGATAAAGGTTTACTTGCAATGGCGTTTCCTTTGTTTAGTGCAACTATGAAAACTGCAACTCAAAATGTTGATTATATTTTATCTAATATGTATACAAATAAAAACTATGTTAGACTTAATGAGGAATCAATAGGATTAAAGGTTGATACTATACCATATGAATTGGTAAATCAGCTTAATAGTTATACATATGAAGAAGAGTATAAACCTAAACTTGATATTTTCTTTAAAGATGAAAAACTTAACAAAAATTGGATGACTTGGATTAAATCTAAGTTTTTTCGGAAGTAAGGAGGAATGATGCAAATAATATATTGGATAGTAGCTATTATTATAGCAGCTTTTTTAGGTAAAGGAAGTAATAATAATATTTTAAGTTTTATATTAAGAGTAATATTTATAGTTTTTTGTCTATCTATAATTGTTGCTTTATCTCCTTTTATAATATTTTTAATTATATTATTTTTCATATTTAGAGGTAGATTTATTAAAGTTAATACATCAACATATTATACAAATGAAGATTTTGAAAGATTTAGAAATCAATATAATCAGTATAATCAAAATAGGCAGTATGATAATGTATTTACTCAGTCTAATTTTGAAAATGAAGTAGAAAAGGCTTGTTCAGTTTTTGATGTGAATAAGGAAGATAGTTTTGAGATTAAGAAAAAAGCAAGGAATAAATTATTAATTAAATGGCATCCTGATCGTTATCAAGATAAAATAGATAAAGAAAAAGCGGAAGAAAAAATGAATGAAATCAATAATGCGTGGGAAATCATTGAAAGATATCACGGATTAAAATAAAAAGCTAGAAGTTTTAAACTTCTAGCTTTATTAATTTTTTAGGTAGAGTAGTTAAAGATCTAGCTCCATTTTTAGTTACTAATAAATCATCTTCTATTCTAACTCCTGCATAACCTGGTATGTATATTCCTGGTTCAACTGTTATAATCATACCTTCTTCAAGCTTTGATTCTTCTCTCATCGATAGTAGAGGAGTTTCATGTAATTCAAGACCTAAACAATGTCCTAAAGAGTGACCAAAATATTTTTCATCTTCACCCATAAAATCTCTAACTATTTTATCAACATCTTTTCCTCTTATTCCTGATTTTAAAGATTGACATCCTAATTCATTTGCTTTTCTAACAGTTTCATAAATTTCAAACATTCTAGGTTCTATTTCATTTCCTATAAATACTGTTCTTGTTATATCGCTTGCATATCCATCAAGATAACAACCATAGTCTATAGTTATAAATTCATTTTTTTCAATTTTTTTATTACTAGCAACTCCATGAGGCATAGCAGATCTTTTACCACTAGCAACTATTGTATCAAAAGATGTTCCAGCTGCTCCTCTTTTTCTTTGATTATATTCAAGAATTGCAGCAACTTCTATTTCTGTCATTCCAACTTTAATTTCAGGTAAAGTTGCCATTAAAGATTCCTCAGATATTTTTATAGCTTTTTCTATTTTAGTTATTTCTTCAGCTGTTTTAATTTGTCTTGCTTTAAGTAAGTTTTGAGATGCTTTTATAAGCTCGGTAAAACTAAATTCTTCTTTTAATTGTTCATATTCAGAATATGAAAGTGAAAGATTGTCTATACCAAGTTTTGTTACACCATCTTTTTTTGCAAGTTCTATAATTAAGTTATGGTTTCTATTATTATCTTCTATAAATTTAAAACCATGAGGTACAACTTGATTTTCAGCTTGCTCTGCATATCTAAAGTCAGATAAAAAATATTTTCCATTTTTAGTAACAAGTGCTATACCTGTAGTACCAGAAAATCCAGTAAAATATCTTTTGTTGTAGTAATCAGTTAATAATAATCCATCAATACCAAGATCGTTTAAAATTTTATCTAGTTTATTCATGTATTAAACCTCCATCTTTCTATTTGAGTATATTATACATCATTTATAAAAAAAAGTGAATAAAAAAGGAATTATACCGTTTGGTACAATTCCTTAATTCTATAAATACAATAATATTGTAAATATAGATGTGAAAATAAAATATATTGTTAGTAAAGTTCTATAAATAGGTAAAAAATTATCGTTTATTTTTATTCTACCTATTATAAATACGTTATTAATAAAAATATAAAAAATATTTGCAAATACATTATTTTCTAAAATTACCAATATTGTTGGTGCTATATTTTGTATTGAATTACTAAACATATAAGCTGTAGTTGATATTATTTCAAAAATTAATATTGGTATTATTAAATTATTTAAAATATCAAAAGGTTTCTTAAAATTAAAGAATACACTTACAGATACGTATAATTTTGTAAACGCTATTAAGATATTAATTAGTGTCAAAAATATTAACATATTATCCTAATTTAGTTAAATCCTTTGCAATTTCTGAAGCTAGTCTAACATTATTAAACACAAGTTGTATATTTGCTTCAAGCGATTTACCAGCAGTTATAGTCTTAACTTTATCAAGTAAGAATGGAGTAGTGTCCTTACCTTTAATTCCTTTTTGATCAGCTTCAGCTATTGCATCATTAATTGCGTTATTAATTGTATCAAAGTCCATTGCATGTTCTTCAGGAATAGGATTAGCTATAACTACACCACCATTTAAACCTAAATCCCATTTAGTTTTTAGAATTTCAGCAAATTCTTTAGGAGTATCAATAGCATAATCTAAATTGAAACCACTTTTTCTTGTATAGAATGCAGGTAATTCTTTTGTTTTATAACCAAGTACTGGTACACCTTTAGTTTCTAAATATTCAAGAGTTAATTTAAGGTCTAATATAGATTTAGCACCTGCACAAACTACAGCAACATTAGTTTGTCCTAATTCTTCTAAATCTGCAGATATATCCATAGTAGTTTCTGCGTGTCTATGAACACCACCTATACCACCTGTTGCAAATACTTTTATACCAGCAAGAGATGCAATTAACATAGTTGTTGCAACAGTAGTTGCTCCATTTAATTTATTAGCTGTTATATAAGCTAAATCACGTCTACTAACTTTTGGAACACTTAAACCTTCTTTACCTAATAATTCGATTTCTTCTTCAGTTAAACCAACTTTTAATTTACCTTTAATAATTCCTATAGTTGCTGGTACAACACCACATTCTCTAGCTAATCTTTCAACTTCTAAAGCAGTTTCAACATTTTTAGGGTATGGCATACCGTGAGAGATTATAGTTGATTCTAAAGCAATAACAGGTTTATTTTGAGATAATGCTTCTTGTACGATTGGATTGATTTCTAAATATTGTTTCATTTTTCCTCCTAAAATTCTATATTAAAATACTTTTTCATAGTATCATTTAAAATATTTTTGTTTAAACCTTTGAAACAAGTTCCAAGATTTGTAACATTTAGTATAGACATGCTAAGTGCACATCTTGCCATTTTCTCTATATTAAAATTATTATATAAAGAAAAAGCAACTCCTGCTGCAAATGAATCACCTGCACCAGTAATATCTACAGCTGATATTTTAGGATTAGATATAGTTTCATTTTTATCCTTATTCATATAGAAAATACCTTCACTTCCAAGTGTTATAAATACATTAACAACACCTTTGTCTAAAAGTATTTCAGCTGATTTTTTTAAATCTTCAGTACTTTTAATTTCAATATCAGTAATGACTTCTATTTCTAATTTATTAGCTTTAATAGTGTGGAAATTACCTAAAAATTCCTTTATTTTTATAGCTTTTTTAGTAGAAACTAGGTCAATAACTGTTTTTTTGTGCGTACTTGAAAGATATTCTAAAACATCTTTATTTAGATTTGTATCTAAAACAAGTATGTCTGATTTTGAAATCAAATCTTCCTTAGTAGAAATGAAATCTTTATTAAATTTTTCTAATATATCCATAGCTGCAATTGCTACAACCATTTCATTTTCCTCGTTTAATACCGATAAATATGTTGAAAGTTGAGTGTTTTCAATTTTCATAGCATCACCCATATCACAACCAACATTATTCATGTATTCTACTAATTCCTTAGAAAAATTATCATCACCTATAGGTGAAATTAATTTTGGTTTTGTATCTAACCTTGCAAGATTTTCAGCTATATTTCTTCCTACTCCTCCAAAACCTTTTTGTATAATACCAGGATTAGAGTCATATAGATTAAGTTTAGTTTGAGAAAAACCTTGTATGTCGATATTGGAACCACCAACTACACAAATCATAAACCACCTCGTTTAAATCTATACAAAGATATTATCACAGAGAAACTTTAAAGTCAATTGATAAATATAGGTATATAATTGAATAATGTAAAAAAAATAATGTATTAATTTTAGTGAAAAATGATAAAAAACTTTTTATTAATAGGATTTTATTAAAAATAATTCATGAAAGTATGATTGAAAGAATTATTGCGATATAAATTAGTACAGAGCCGTTAAATATATACACTAGAATCTATTGAAGTAGTTTTTGAAATATGTTAAAATAATAATACGATTGAGAGGTAAAAAATGATAGAAAATTTTTTAAATTCTACTAAATTTGTTCAAAATTTAGTTAATTTTAACAATGAAGAAATTTTAAAATTAGAAAAAAAATCTATAGAAGAAAATGTACCTATAATCACAAGGGATGTTTTAAAATTTATGGTATTTATGGCAAATAGTATAAATGCTAAAAATATACTTGAAATTGGAACAGCTGTTGGTTATTCTGGGATATTTTTGGCAAATATTGCAAAAAGCAATGAAGGGAAATTAACAACTATTGAAATCGATGATGATAGATATGAAAAATCTAAACTAAATTTTGAAAAGTTTAAATTGGAGAAATATGTTAATTCAATTAAAGGAGATGCTGTTGTTGAACTTCCTAAACTTAATGGGAATAAATATGATTTTATATTTATAGATGCATCTAAATCTAAGTATAAAGAATTTTTTGAATATTCGTATAACATGTTAAATGATGGTGGTATAATTTTTATAGATAATATAATGTTTAGAGGTTATGTTGCTGAAAGTGATACACCTAAAAGATATAAAACTATAATAAATAATTTGAAAAACTTTATAAGCTATTTAAATGATAATACAGATTTTGTATTACTTCCTTATGGAGATGGAGTAGGATTAGTAAGAAAATAGGAGGGAAAATGAAAAAAATAATTTTTGGATTGCTTTCAGTTGCAATTTTGATATCTTGTTCTACATTAGAAGAAAATAAAGGAGATTTGTATAAGGATTATAAACCTAAGCATGAATTGAATTTTAATGAAGATAAAAAAGAGGGTGAAATTACTTTAATTAAAATAGAAGATTTAGAAAAAAAAGAAGAAGTTAAAGATGTAAATAGAATAAATGAAGAAACTTCAAAAATAGCAAATGAAGAAATACTTGCTAATGAAAATTTGAAAACTACTATATTTGATAGAAATCAAAGAGTTTTAAATAATAATTTAAAAGGAGTATGGGTTGCAACTGTAGCAAAACTTGATTTTCCACATACTTCAAGTGCAGATGCTCAAAAAAGAGAGCTAGATGCAATAATGGATAACGCTAAATCTTGGGGTTTAAATGCTGTATTTTTCCATGTTAGACCTACAGCAGATGCTTTCTATTTATCAGAAAATGAGCCTTGGTCTATTTATTTAACAGGAACTCAAGATAAATATCCT
This sequence comes from uncultured Streptobacillus sp., assembly GCA_963539215.1. Lineage (GTDB taxonomy): Bacteria > Fusobacteriota > Fusobacteriia > Fusobacteriales > Leptotrichiaceae > CAURNT01. The sequence goes on from CAUTJT010000003.1 coordinate 41,214, forward strand.
GGATTTGATCCTTTAGATTATGCTATAAAAGCTGCACACAGTAGAGGACTTGAATTACATGCTTGGATAAATCCTTATAGAACATCTATGAATTTGGATTTAGATAAATTATCAAATAGAAGTGTTGTAAAAAAACATCCAGAGTGGATATTTACCTATGATAATAAATTCTATATGAATCCTGGAAATCCAGAGGTTGTTAGATATGTTTCAAATGAAATAGAATATATAGTAAGTAAATATGATATAGATGGATTACATTTAGATGATTATTTTTATCCTTACCCTTCATCTACATCTACTTTACCTGAAAATATTGATGAAAAAGAATATGAACTATATGGTAAAAACTTTTCAAGTAAGGCTGATTGGAGAAGAGATAATGTAAATAGTATGATAAAGAATTTATCTGTGTCTGTTCATAAAATAAAACCAGGAATATCATTTGGTGTTTCTCCTTTTGGTATATGGAGAAATAAAGATAATGATGTAGCAGGCTCTAATACTAAAGGACTTCAATCTTATGATTCTCTTTATGCTGATAGTTTAGAATGGATGAAAGAAGGATGGGTAGACTATATAGCGCCACAAATATATTGGAACATAGGCCATAGTAAAGCAGATTATGCAGAACTTGTAAAATGGTGGTCAGATAAAGCACGTGATACTAATACAGCACTTTATATAGGTCATGGAACATATAAAGTTAATGATTGGGAAGATAGTGAAGAAACAACTAGACAATTAAAATTAAATGAATCTTATCCAGAGGTTAAGGGGACTATATTCTTCAGATATGAAACTTTATTAAATAATCCTAGAAATATACTAGAGCAGATTAAAGAAAATTTAAAATAAGAAGGTAAATATGGAATTTAAATTAAATTCAAAATATGAGCCAACAGGAGATCAGCCAAAGGCAATAAAACAAATAGTAAAAAATATAAAAAATGGAATAAGTGATCAAATATTATTAGGAGTTACAGGAAGTGGTAAAACATTTACTATAGCTAATGTTATAAAAGAACTGGGACGTCCAGCACTAATTATGGCTCCTAATAAAATACTTGCAGCTCAGTTATATAATGAATATAAACAGTTTTTTCCTGAAAATGCAGTTGAATACTTTGTTTCATATTATGATTATTATCAACCAGAAGCATATATACAATCTACAGATACCTATATAGAAAAAGATGCAGCAATAAATGAAGAAATAGATAGGCTTACACATGCTGCAACAGCTGCTCTTTTAAATAGAAAAGATGTAATAGTTATTGCTTCTGTTTCTGCTATATATGGGTTAGGTTCACCGAATTCATATTCAAATAATAGTGTATATTTAGATGTTGATAAAAATGATTATACTAGAGAAAAATTAATAAAAGCCCTTTTAAGTTTAAGGTATGAAAGAAATGATATAGCCCTTGAAAGAGGAAAGTTTAGAGTTAAAGGAGATGCTATAGATATTTATCCTATATATCAAGATATAATATATAGAATAGAATTTTTTGATGAAGATATAGATTCTATTTCAGAATTACATACATTGACTTATAAAAAAGTAAGAGATGTAAAAAGGTTAAATCTTATGCCAGCAACACATTATTTATCTGAGGTTAGAAATAGTGTTTTAATTGAAGAAATTAAAAAAGATTTAGATATAAGGATAGAAGAATTAGAAAAAGAAGGTAAATTACTTGAATCACAAAGAATAAAACAAAGAACAGAGTATGATATAGAAATGATAAAAGAAATAGGATATTGTAAAGGTATGGAAAATTATTCTAGATATTTAACTGGTAAAAAACCAGGAGAAGCACCTTATACTTTATTAGATTATTTTCCAGAAGATCCTATAGTATTTTTAGATGAATCTCATATTATGGTACCTCAAATTGGTGGTATGTATAATGGAGATAGAAGCAGAAAAGAAATGCTTGTAAATCATGGATTTAGATTACCTTCAGCTTTAGATAACAGACCGTTAAAAAGTGATGAATTCTTTTCTAAGATAAATCAAGTTGTATATGTTTCAGCAACTCCTAGTGATTATGAGTTGAAAGAATCTGGTAATGAAATTGTAGAACTAATAGTTAGACCGACTGGTATAATAGAACCAACTATAGAAATTAGACCAACTGAAAATCAAGTAGATAATTTAATGGATGATATTAATGAAAGAGTTAAAAGAGGTGAAAGAGTTTTAGTCACTACTTTAACAAAAAAAATGGCAGAAGAGCTGACAGATTATTACACAGATCTTGGAATTAGAGTTAGATATATGCATTCTGAAATTTCAACTATAGAAAGAGTAGAAATTGTTAAAGGTTTAAGAAATGGAGAGTTTGATGTATTAGTTGGAATAAATCTTTTAAGAGAAGGACTTGATCTTCCTGAAGTTAGTTTGGTTGCAATACTTGAAGCAGATAAAGAAGGATTTTTAAGATCGAGAAGATCTTTAATACAAACAATGGGTCGTGCTGCAAGAAACGTTAATGGTCATGTACTTCTTTATGCAGATAGAATAACTAAATCGATGAAAGAAGCTATTGATGAGGTTGATAGAAGACGTAATTTACAAGAAAAATATAATAAAGAAAATTCTATAATACCTAAAAATGTAATATCTCATAGTACTGAATCTTTAATGGAGTATGAAGAAGTTTTAGAAGAAAAAACAACCGTTAAGGAATTTAAAAATATTTCGGAAATAGAAAAAGAGATTAAAAAATTAGAATCTGAAATGAAAAAATTTGCTGAAAATTATCAATATGAAGAAGCTATAGATAGGCGTAATAAAATAAATAAATTAAAGGAAATATTATTGGAGTTGATGTAAATGGAAAATCGTTTTTTATGTTATAGTAAGTGTAGTACTTGTAAAAAAGCGTATAAAAAATTAAATGATATGAATATACAAATTAATTATCAAGATTTTGTTAGTGATAAATTAAGTAGAGAAGAAATAGAAAATATAGTTAATCTTTCTGAAAAAGATATTAATGATTTTTTCAATAAAAGTGGTTTGGTTTATAAAGCATTACAACTTAAAGATAAGTTAAAAGATTTAAGTTTTGATGATAAACTTGATCTTTTATCAAGTGATGGTAAACTTATTAAAAGACCTCTTCTTATTTTTAATAACAATGTATATCTAGGATATAAAGAAGAAATATATAACAAATTAGGAGAATAAATGAGTAGAGTGTATAAAGTAGGAGAAGTATCAGATATTTTAGAAAATGTACTTTCTAACACTTATGATTTAAAATCTATATATATAGAAGGAGAGATATCAAATATTACATATCAAAAATCAGGGCATCTATATTTTTCTTTAAAAGATAGTACTAGTATAATAAAATGTGCAGTTTTTGGATATAGATATAAGAATATACCAACTGATTTAGTAGAAGGAACAAAAATTGAAGTTTTAGCATCAGTTTCTTATTATAAACCTTATGGTAATATTACTTTTACTGTTGAAGAATTAAAGAAAGCTGATAGATTAGGAGAATTATATAAGCAATTAGAATTAAGACGTGAAGAGTATAGAAAAAAAGGATATTTTAATGAAGAAATAAAAAAAAGGATTCCCTATCTTGTTAAAAGAGTTGGTGTTATAACTGCTGCTACAGGTGCTGCTATACAAGATATTGTCAAAACTATACATAACAGAGATAAATACGTAGATATATTTCTTTATCCTGTAAAAGTTCAAGGTGAAGGAGCTAAAGAAGAAATATCAGAAGCTATAAAATATTTTAATGCTAATAATGATAAATACAATTTAGATGCTTTAATAGTTGGAAGAGGTGGAGGAAGTATAGAAGATCTTTGGGCTTTTAATGAAGTAGAAGTAATAGAAGCTATACATGCTTCAGATATATTTGTAGTATCAGCTGTTGGTCATGAATCTGATACACTTCTTTCAGATTATGTTGCTGATTTACGTGCTTCAACTCCTACTCAAGCAGCTGAAAAACTAATTAAAAATTTTGATGAAAATATTAAAGAGTTGTATAATTTTAAAAATAAAATTAATTTATTATTAAGTAATAAATATTCAATAAAGAAAAATGAATTAGATAGTTATTCTAATTCGTATATATTAAAAAATTTTTCTAATAAATTTAATACATTAAGGATATTAAATTCTGAATTAGAAAATAGAGCAAATATAGCTTTAGAGAATAAAAAGAATAATAAAATTATAGAATTTAATTTATTAAAGGATAGAATTAAGATAAATAAGATTGTTGATAAATTAGAAAAAGAAAAAGAAAATATATCTGATTTATCTAAAAGACTTAATGATAATTTACTTAATATGTTTAAGAATAAAAAAATTGAACTTGAAAAATTATCTCTATCTCTTTCTAAACATTCTTTAGAAGATATATTAGAAAAAGGATTTAGTATAACTAAATTAAACGGTAAGGTTATAACATCAAAAACTAATATTAAATCAGGAGATGAAATAGAAACTATATTATATAACAAGAAAATAGCAAGTATAGTTAAATAGGAGGATTAAATGAAAAGAGAAAACTATTTATCGTGGCAAGAATATTTTATGGGAATAGCTTTTTTATCTGCCAAAAGAAGTAAAGATCCTGTAACGCAGGTAGGTGCATGTATAGTAATGGATGATAAAATAATAGGTATAGGATATAATGGTTTTCCTAAAGGAAATAATGATGATTCCATGCCTTGGGGAAAAGAAGGGGATTATTTAGAAACTAAATATCCATATGTAGTTCATGCAGAATTAAATGCTATACTTAATTCAAATAGAAGTGTTAAAGATGCCACTATATATGTTACCCATTTTCCATGTAATGAATGTAGTAAAGCTATAATTCAATCTGGAATTTCTAAAGTAATATATTTTTCAGATAAACATAAAGATAAAGACAGTACAAAGGCATCTGTACGTATGTTAAAAAATGCTGGTATAGAAGTTGAAAGAATTGATTTAAAAATAGATGAAATTAATATTAAATTTGAAGATTAATAAAGGGGAAAGATGTATTTAAAAGCACTAGAACTAGATGGATTTAAATCTTTTTCAAGTAAGACGATACTTGATTTTACACGTGGTATTACGGCTGTAGTTGGACCAAATGGAAGTGGGAAAAGTAATATTTTAGATGCTATACTGTGGGTATTAGGAGAACAAAGTTATAAAAGTATAAGAGCAGCTCAAAGTAGTGATGTAATTTTTTCTGGTGGGAAAAATAAACGTGCTTCAAATTTTGCAGAAGTGTCTCTAGTTATTGAAAATTCAGATAGATATTTAGATTATGAAAGTGATGAAGTTAAGATTACCAGAAAAATTTACAGAAATGGTGAAGGTGAATATCTGATAAATAATAAAAGAGTAAGGTTAAAGGACATACATAATCTTTTTATGGATACCGGTATTGGGAAACAAGCTTATTCTATAATAGGTCAAGGTAGAGTAGAAAGAATTATAGGTTCTAATCCACGTGAAATTCGTGAAATTATAGAAGAGGCAGCGGGTACCAAAAAAGCAAAAATTGAAAAAGAAGATGCACTTAAGAGACTTGAAAATGTAGCAGGAGAACTAGAAAAAATTAGTTTTATTGAAAAAGAATTAGATAATAGAGTTAAAAGATTAAAAAATGAATCTGAGAAAGCGAGTTTATATAAATCAATAACTGATGATATACAGGTATTGAGATATATGTTAGATGAATTTAATAAAATTAAATTTGAAAACTTAGATAAAGAACTAAAAATTAAAAAAAGTGAAGTTGAAAGTAGAATTAAAAATATAGAATTAGAATTAGAATTAGAAAACTCTAAATTATCGGACTTAATAACAGATAGAAATAACAATCAAGAGGAATTAAATAAATATAAATTTAAAACCAATTCTATATATGAAGAATTAGAAAAAAATAAAAATAAGTTAAATGAAATAAAACAAGAAAAGTCAAATTTTGAAGTTAAACTTAATGAAAAAATATTGTTAAAAGATAAACTTTTAATTGACTTAAACATTCAAAAAGAAAAATTAAATTCTATAGAAAAACAGGAAAAAGAAACTTTTGTAGAATTTGATAAAAAAAGTAAAATAAAGATTGAACTAGAGAATCAAATAGAAGAAATAAATTTAAAATTAGATAATATTAATAAACAAATAGAAGAAAAAGATGAGAAGTTAAGAAATGTTGAAGTAGATACATATAAGCTTAAAATGGCAAATGATGAAATTGAAAGAAAAATTAAATTATCGGAGAATAATTTAAAAAATTTAAATATTGAGAAAAATGAAAACATCATTAAACTTAATGATCTAAATACTGAATTATATTCATTGAATCTTAAAAAAGACGAATTTTCTAAAATGTATTTAGATGTTAAAAATAAGGAAAATGAAATAAATATTAAGATTCAAAAACTTGAAAATGAGAAAAATACTATATCAAAAACTATCAATGAATATATGTATAAAACACAAATGTTAAAATCTGAAATAATTTCTATGCAAAAAACTATAGAAGAAAATTATTTTGTATCTAATTCAAGTAAATATATTTTAAATAAATATAAGAATGATGAAAATATAATTGATAGTGTTTCAAATTTACTTATACTTAATGAAAAATATTTAACAGCTATATCTGGACTTGCTGGAGGTCTTTTAAATGATATAGTTATAAAAGATTCTAATAAAGTTAATATATATATATCTGATTTAAAGAAAGAAAAAATTGGAAGTGTTTCATTTTTACCTTTAAATATTATTAAAAATTATGAAAAAAATATTTCTCTTCCTAAAATTGATGGAGTAATAGATTTTGCTAAAAATTTAGTGAAAATTGATGCTAAGTCAAACTTAGATATACTTATAACATATATATTTGGCAATTCTATTGTAGTAGAAGATATAGAAACAGCAAATAAAGTTATAAAACTTGGATTTAATGATAAGATAATAACATTAGATGGAGATATATTTTCAAATAGAGGAAGAGTTACTGGAGGATTTAAAAAAAATAAAGTTGATTTAACTCTTCTTAAGAAAGATGAATTATTAAATAAAGAAAAAGAGTTGAAAAATATTGAAAATTTAAAAGATAAATTAAATAAAGACTATGTTAAGATAAGTAAAAGTATATATGATTTAAAAGAAGAAATTTCAAGTATATCTGAAAATGAAAATTTATCTGAATTTAATAATATTAAAAATAGTATAGAGGATGTTTCATATAAAATATCTTCTATAAATAGAGCCATTAAGACTATAGAATATGAAATTAATGAAATAGAAAATGCTATAGTTGAAAATAAAGATAAAATAGAATCTAATAAAGAAAAAATTAGAAAAAATGATTTGATATTAGATGAAATATTTGATGTTAAGCAAGATTTAGAAATGGAGCTTGCTAGTGTAGGTAATATTAATAAATTGAATAAGAAATTAAATGGAATTAATGTAGAACATGCTGTGTTAAATGAAAAATATACAAATATATTAAATTCTAAAAATGAAATTAAAATTCAATTTGATATTTTAAACAAAGATATAGAGGAAATATTTGCATTTGAAAATGACAAAGATAAATTATTTGAAAGATTTGATTTAGAATTATCAAAATATGAAGAATTAGTTAAATGCAACGAAGAAGATAGAAATTTAAATAATGAAAATATTTCTAAATTTGAAGATTTACTTAAATCAATAGATGAAAAAGAACATAATTTAATTAAAACGAGAAATAATCTTGAGAAAGAACTTATAAAAGAAAGTAATTTCTCAGAAAAAATAGCTGAAAATATCATAAGAAATTCAAATGATTTAAAGAATACTTTAGAGAGTATGAGTATAGAAGAAAATAGTGTTGAGAATATTAAAAATAGTGATAAATATTTCGCTATTTCTGAAGAAAATATTATAACTATAAAAAAAGATATATCTTCATTAGAATATAAGAAAAATAATATAGGTTCAGTAAATCTTTCTTCAATAGATGAATATAATATTGAATTTGAAAGACATAATATATTATTAGAGCAAATGAAAGATTTAGAAAAATCTTCTATATCTATTAAAGAGTTAATTTGTAAAATAGATGATGAAATGAGAGCTAAGTTTTCTTATGCATTAAATGAAATTAAAAATAATTTCAAATATATGTGTTCTGAAATATTTTATGGTGCACGTGGTGATATTAAACTTACAGATCCAGATTATATACTTTCATCAGGACTTGAATTAAGTGTAAAATATAAGAATAAACCTGAACAAACATTGTTACTTTTATCTGGAGGAGAAAAATCTATGCTTGCAGTTTCATTTATAATGGCAATATTTATGTTTAAACCTTCACCATTTACTTTCTTTGATGAAATTGAAGCAGCATTAGATGAAAGAAATACAAAGAAAATAGTAGAATTATTAAGAAGATTTATAGAAAAATCTCAATTTATATTAATAACTCATAATAAAGAAACTATGAAGGGGGCAGATAGACTTTATGGTGTATCTATGAATAAAGAAGTTGGGGAATCAAAAATTGTATCAGTAGATATATAGAAAGGTGATTTAATGAAAAAATATACACTACTTATATTTTTTATAGCTTTTCCATTGCTGTCATTTACAGTAGAGGAAACTGTAAATAATAAAGAAAATATTGTAGTAGAAGAAGTAAAAGAAATTAGTGAAAAAAAGATTAGAACTAATGAATATACATTGAATTTAAAATTTGATAAATATTTTAACAAAGAATTTAATCATTTTGTTTATTTGAATAAACAAACTGCAATAAAATCTGCAGCAATTTCTAATTCTAAAACTATAAAAATATTAAATAAAGGTACAAAAATTGCGTATAAAGGTAAAGTTATAGGAAAAGATAAAAATGAATGGTATATGATAATTTATAATAAAAATATTGCATACATTCCTAAAAATTCTGGTATAATTAGAGCGTTTAATTGGCAAAAAGCTGTTAAACTGGGTAATGCAATTAATATATTTATAGAAAATACATTAAATGAAGGTAAAAAGATATATTATATAGATGTATATAATTTAGTGTCTTCAACAGATGATAAAGCTGATAAATATGGTAATCCTGATAATCAGAGTATAAAAGCATATACAGATAAATTGAGCTTTATTAATCTAGCTGATAGGTCACTATTTACTATAGTAAAAGAAGATTCTAAGTTTGTATATATAAAAACAATGGCTTATGGAGAAGAAATTTATAAAATACCTATTAAAAATAAAAGATATATAAGAAGATTAAATATAACGGATGATGTTAATAAATTTATTTATGTTGATAGACATAGTCAAACACAAGTTACTATAGAAAGAAATAGAGAAACTGGAGTATTTAATGTTAACAATGTGGGGTATGTTACTACTGGTTTATCAAGTGGGGCAGGATTTGTAACTCCAAAAGGTATATATACCGTTGCATATACAAAACCAGTTATGCCATATACTTCAGATACAGATCCTAAAAAAATAGTAGGTGATGCTAAATATGCTATAAGATTTAGTGGTGGTGCTTATCTTCATGGTATTCCTTCTACTTATGATCCTAAAGAATCAAGAGAAGAAAGAAAAAAAATTACAGCCTCTCATTTAGGAACAATACCTTTATCTCATAAGTGTGTAAGAAATGAAGATGATTCAATTTATTATTTATATAAATGGGTTAATGGTAATAACAAAATACAAAAATCAGGATTTACATATCCAGAAGAAAATGTTATAGTAATAGTTGACTAAAAAGTTTAGGAGATAATATATGAAATATATATATAAGAAATACGCCTCGTATATAGCTACAACTATTTTAATGATAATATCGGGGCTTATTCAAGCTTATTCTATTGAGGTTTTTATAAGACCTTCTAATTTAATAACAGGAGGTTTTACTGGATTAGCTTTATTATTTAATCAAATTTTAGAAAGAACTAATTTTCAAGTTCCTGTAGCTATATTATTAATCATACTTAATTTTCCTGTTGCTTTGATGTGTGCTAAGGAAATAAGCAAAAAATTTGTTTTTTATTCATTAGTTCAAATTTTTTCTTGTTCTTTTTTCTTAGAAAAATTACATTTTGAACCATTATTTAATAGTATAGTTTTAAATATTACTATAGGTGCAGTAATTTATGGACTTGAACTTGTTCTTGCACTTAAAGCAGGAGGATCATCAGGAGGAACAGATTTTATAGCTCTCTATATTTCAAATAGAATAAATAAATCAATATGGCTTTATGTATTTGTGTTAAATATGTTCATAGTTTTTGTCTTTGGTTATATGTTTGGATGGGATAATGCAGGATATACTTTAGTATTTCAATTTGTTACAACAAAAGTAATAGATACTTTCTATAATAGATATCACAGAATAACCTTAAATATAGTGACTAAAAAAGAAAAAGAAGTTACAGAAGCTTATATTAAAAATTATAGACATGGTATGACAAAAATTAAAGCAAGTGGTGCATATTCTAATGAAGAAGTTTCATTTTGTTACACTGTAGTTTCTGTTTATGAGGTGAATGAAGTTGTAGAAACTATATTGAAAGCAGATCCAAATGCAATAATAAATACATATAAAACAGAACATTTTTACGGAAAATTTTATATTCCACCAATTTGATAAAAGGCTTAGGCCTTTTTTGTTTATCTTGATTTTAATATATAAATATAGTATAATTATTCAGTAAAAATAAATAAACTTAGGAGGAAATACATGAAAGCAGCAATGGAATTAAGACAAGGTAATACGTATGTACAAGATAATGTGCCTTATTTAATTTTAAAAGCAGATAGACATCAATCAACTTCAGGTAAAAAAGCTCGTGCAGCTGAAATGAAGTTTAAAATAAAAGATTTAATAAGTGGAAAAGTTCAAGAAATAACAGTATTATCAACTGAGATGATGAATGATATTATACTTGATAGATCTCAAATGCAATTCTTATATCAAATGGATGGAGATTACTATTTCATGAACCAAGAAACATTCGATCAAATGACTTTAACAGAAGAAGATTTAGGAGATGCGGTAGATTTCTTAGTTGAAGAAATGGTTATACAAGTATTACTTTATGAAGAACGTCCAGTTGGAGTAGAATTACCAAATACTGTAATACGTGAGATTACATATACAGAGCCAGGATTAAAAGGAGATACTATAGGTCGTGCAACTAAGCCAGCAACTATAGAGACAGGTTATCAATTACAAGTACCTCTATTCTGTAATATAGGTGATAAAATTAGAATTGATACTAGAACTGGTGAATACATGGAAAGAGCTAATTAATTAAATTATTAAGGAGGGGGTTAGTGTGAGAAAAATATTAATCTCTTTTCTTTTTTTAATTTATTCAACTATATTATTCTCTGAACCTATAACTATTGCAAGTTATAATACTTTACGTTTAGGTGCAGTTGAAAAAGATTATACTTCACAAGCTAAAATAATATCTAAATTTGATATTATAGCCTTACAAGAAGTTATGAATCAAGATGGTTTGAATAGATTAAAAAATGAAATAGAAAAAATAACTAATAAAAAATGGGGATATATTATATCGAATAAACCGCTTGGTACAAAAGAATATAAAGAATATTATGCATTTATTTATAGAAAAGATAAAATAGATAAAATAGAGTCTATAGGAATATATAAAGATGGAAATTCTAAAGAGTTTATACGTGCTCCTTTTGCTGTTTATGTAAAATCTAATAAATTTGATTTTGTATTAATAACTTTACATTCTATATTTGGTGATAATAAAGCATATAGAGAGGAAGAAGCAAGTCGATACCATAATGTTTATAAATATTTTTTAGATAAGACTAAGGAGGAAGATATAATACTTCTAGGTGATTTTAATCTTCCAAGTAATAATAATTCTTTCAAATATTTCAAAAATAAATATAATGTTAAAGAAGTTTTAAATCCGAATAAATTTAAAACGACTATAGGAGATAAAGGTCTTGCTAATAGTTATGATAACATTTTTTTTAATAGAGATTATTTGAGAGAATATACTGGTAGATATGGTGTTTATGATTATACTAAAAATAATTATAAGGAAATTAGAAAATATATATCAGATCATTTACTTATATTTGCTGAATTTGAAAATAAGGTGGATTTAGATGGTAAAAAATAAAAATATTACAGTGTATAAATCTATATTATCTATAGGAATACCTGTTTTACTCGAAAATTTGGTATATAATTTTATTAATTTTTTAGACAATTTTATGGTAGGTAAAGAAAATCCTACATTAGGGTTGGGTGTTAATGCAGTATCAGGACTTGGTATAGTAAATCAAATATATTTTATATTTATTGTGGCTTCTTTTGGACTATACAGTGGAGCAAGTGTACTATCATCTCAATATTATGGGAAAAAAGATTATAGACATTTATCTAATATATTGTTTTTTTTAATAATTTCAAGTTTATTGATATCATTTCCCTTTTTATTAATAGCTATATTTATTCCAGAAAGACTAATATCTTTTTATACAAATAATGCTATTGTTATTAAACTCGCGGTACAATATTTCAAAATAGCAGTATTAACTTTTCCACTAACTGGATTATCTTTTGCTTTTTCTATGCAATTTAGGGTTATAAGTAAAGCAAAATATGCCTTTTATTCAAGTTTATTGGGTCTATTAATTAATGCTGTAGGTAATACAATTTTGATTCCAATTTATGGAATAAGTGGAGCAGCTTTTTCTACTGTTATGGCAAGGTTATTAGCTTTAGTATACATGATATATATAACATATAGTTTAAAATTACCTATAATTGATAAATTTAAAAATATGATAAATATAGAATTTGCTTTGATTAAAAGTATAGTACTAATATCACTCCCAGCATTCTTACATGAAATATTTTGGGTTATTGGTACAAATTTTAAAACTAGATTTTATTCTCAAATTGGACCAACTCAATTTGCAGCTATTGTTACAGTTACTACTATTAGTTCTGTTATATTTAGTGTTTTTTCTGGTATTTCTAATGCATCAGCTATACTTATTGGGAATGAATTGGGAAGAGGAGATTTAAAAAAAGCTGAATTAGTTTCTAAGTTATGTATAAAATTAATGTTAATATTTTCTATAATTTTAGGTATTTCATTAGTGTTAATTACACCATTAATATTAAATATTATGGGTATAAATGATGAGGTTAAAAATCTTGCGAATTCTATAATGTATATGGAAGCTATAAGTATGATATATAAATCGATTTCTTTACTTTTTGTTGTAGGGATACTAAGAGCAGGTGGAGATATATATTTTGGTATGATAGTAGATATAATAGGAGTTTGGATTATTTCCTTACCTTTAATATATTTAAGTTTGAATATTTTAGGCTTAGATATAAAATATGTTTATTTATTAGGAGGAATTTCTGATCTATTTTCAACTATAGTTTGTTATTTCAGATATAAAGAGAAAAAGTGGTTAAAAAGAATTTTGGAATAGAGGTGTAATATGAATTGGAAGCAACTACTTTCAACAAATACAAAAAGAGCTAGAAGTAGGATAAAATCAAGTGATATAAGAAGTGATTTTGATAAAGATTATCATAGAATAATATCATCACCTTCTTTTAGAAGATTACAAGATAAAACTCAAGCATTTCCGTTAGAGGAGAATGATTTTGTTAGAACAAGATTAACACATTCTTTGGAAGTTTCTTCTTTCGGTAAATCATTAGGTCAGTATTTAGGTAAAAAAATTATTGAAGATAAGATTGATGAAGATTTTGGGTATGAAGAATTAGAGGCTATATGTACTATACTTGCTTCAGCTTCTTTAATACATGATATAGGTAATCCACCGTTTGGTCATTTTGGAGAAGATACTATAAGAGTATGGTTTAAAGAAAATTTAACTAAACTATCAATTAAAGATTTAAATGGTGAAGAAAAGAAATTAAGCGATATATTAAATGAACAAATGATACAAGATTTTACTAATTTTGAAGGTAATGCACAAGCTATACGTGTTGTTTCTAAATTACATTTTATAGTTGATGAATATGGTATGAATTTAACTTATGCTTTACTTAATACTTTAATAAAATATCCTGTTTCTTCACTTAATATTGATAAAAATAGTGGAAACATAAAAGATAAAAAAATGGGATATTTTTTATCTGAGGAAGATATATTTTGGGATATAGTAAAATCTACAGGTACATATGATATTGAAACAAATAAAGTATTTAGGCATCCATTAACATTTTTATTAGAGGCAGCAGATGATATAGCTTATGCAACAGCTGATATTGAAGATGGATTGAAAAAAGGATTTATAAATTATTATGATTTGTTAAATGAATTGAATTTAGCAGGTTTTACTGAGGGTAATCTTTATTATGATAGATTATTGAAATATAGACTAGACGCTACAAAAAATAATTATAATAAACCCGATAATTATGCAGCAAGTAGATGGATAATATCTATACAGGGGTTGATAATAAGAGATACGATAAAAAGATTTATAGATAATTATGAAGATATAATGAATGGTAAATTTAAAAATGAACTTTTATCTGAAACTGAAGCATCAAATATTCTTAAATTATTAAAAAATATAGCTAGAAAATATATATTTGAATCTAAAAATAATAATAAGATGGAATTAGGTGCAAATACAATGATACAATTTTTATTAGATAAGTTTGTTAAATCGGTTATAAACTATGATACTCCATATGAAAATGATAGTTTGATAGATAAAAAATTTAGAATATTATTAAGTGATAATCAAAAACAAACATATAGAATTTATGCAAAAAAATATGAAAATAAAATGTTAAATGAGCTTAATGATAGAATTAAATTAGAACAATTAGAAGGTAAGCAAAAAGATGGTTTAGAAAATGAATATAAAAATAAAATATATTCATATAAATTATATTTAAGATTACTCATTGTTACAGATTATATTTCAGGTATGACAGATACATACATGAAAAGTACATATCAAGAGTTAGTGGGGATAAAATAATGGAACTTAAATGGACGATTTTATTAAAAAAAATAGGTTTTTCAGAAATAGAAGCAAAAATATATGAATGTTTAGTATATAATCCAGGGTTAAATCCCACACAATTATCTAAGATTTTAGAAATATCTAGAAGTGCATCATATACAAGTGTTACAAATCTTGAAAATAAAGGTTTTGTTTTTCTTATACCAACTAATGATGATTCTAAAAACTATAATCCAGAATCTCCAAATAAGATTTTAAAAAAATTAAAAATTGAATATATAGATATATTTGATGAATTAGAATTACTTTTTAAAGAGTTTGATAGTAGTAAAGAAGATATTTCTATATATGAGATTACAGGTGAAGATAATATAATATCATATATTTTAAAAATATTAAAAGGACAAAATAAATATATTTATGGTAAGATAATTCCTGAATATGAAAAATATGTTTCTAGTATTGAAAAAATTAATTCAGATGAAGATATGACTATAATAAACGATAAAGAAATTTTAATAATAACTAAAGATCATGTTTATTATACGCAAAATAAATATATGGTTAGAAATATATTGAAAACTATAGAATTAGAAAAGAGGATAAAATAATGTCAATAATTATAACTTTATTAATATTAGGATTAATAATAACATTACATGAATTTGGACATTTTGCAACAGCGAAATACTTTAAAATGCCAGTTTCAGAATTTTCTATAGGTATGGGACCTATAATATAT
Organism: uncultured Streptobacillus sp.; assembly: GCA_963539215.1. GTDB lineage: Bacteria > Fusobacteriota > Fusobacteriia > Fusobacteriales > Leptotrichiaceae > CAURNT01. Next base: position 57,005 of record CAUTJT010000003.1, read on the forward strand.
TCTAAAAAAGTAGAAGATACAAAATATTCATTAAGAGCTATACCTATAGGAGGATTTGTTTCTATTGAAGGTATGATGCAAATTGATAAAAATGATAAAGACTATGCTCATTTAAGTGAAGATGAAATAGAAAAATATAATAAAGAAGGTTTTATATCTCATCCTAAATACGAACAACTTATAGTTCTTTTAGCAGGTGTATTTATGAACTTTATAACTGCTTTCGTAGCCTATTTAATATATTCTTTAATTGTAGGGTATGGTTTTATTGGGGCTATGAATGGTTTTATAAATGGATTTATAGGAACGTTTAAAAGTTTAGAATTATTGATTACAGGTAAAGTTGCTGCAAATAATTTAGTAGGTCCTGTTGGACTTCCTAGTATATTTAAATCACAAATTGAAACTAATGGATTTCTTGTGTTATTTCAGTTGTTTGCTATTTTATCTATAAATATAGGTATACTTAATTTAATACCTATTCCTGCTGTTGATGGGGGACGTGTTGTATTTGTATTACTTGAAGCAGTAGGTATAAAGTTAAATAAAAAAGTAGAAGAAACAATTCATGCTATAGGATTTATTTTAATAATGTTATTGATGATTTATGTTTTTTATAATGATATTATGAGAATAGTTAATAAATTTATGTAAAATTATAATATAGACAGTTTAATTACTGTCTTTTTTATTCTTGATAAAAATATCTAGATATAGTAAAATAGATTTATAAAATTTAATTTAAGGATATATATATATGAAAGGGGATATTATGAATATAGTTTTATATCAACCAGAAATGCCTTATAATACTGGTAATATAGGTAGAAGCTGTGTGATTACGAATACTACTTTACATTTAATTAAACCTCTTGGATTTTCTCTGGAAGATAAAGATGTAAAAAGAGCTGGTCTTGATTATTGGAAATATGTTAAAATTAAAGTTTGGGAGAGTTTTGAAGATTTTCTTCTAAATAAAGGTGATGGTAAAATATATTTTGCAACAACAAAAACAGATAAAAAATATACAGATGTTACGTATAATGAAAATGATTATATTATGTTTGGACCAGAATCACGTGGCATACCAGAAGAAATATTAAATGAATATAAAGAAAATAATATAACTATACCAATGTTAAAAATTGGAAGATCATTAAATCTTTCTAATTCAGCTGCTATAATACTTTATGAAGCTTTAAGACAAATAGACTTTAAGTTTGATATGGAAGATTTAGAAGTTGAAAAAATTAAATTTGAATTAACGGTAAAAGGAGCGACAAAAAAATGAAAACAATGTATATAACAACCCCTATATATTATCCTAATGCAAAGCCGCATTTGGGTACTGCATATACTACAGTAATATGTGATGTTATAGCTAGATATAATAAGTTAAAAGGTTTAGAGGTTAAGTTTATAACAGGAACTGATGAACATGGACAAAAAATAGAAGAAAGTGCTAAGAAAAATAATGTTTCCCCTCAAGAATGGGTTGATTTTATGAAAGAAGATTTTATAAAGTTATGGGATGCTCTAAATATAGAATATGATGAATTTGTAAGAACTACAAATCCTATACATGAAAAAAACGTTCAAGAAATTATAGAAACAGTTTATAAAAATGGTGATATATATAGTGGAGAATATATAGGAAAATATTCTGTAAGTGAGGAAACTTTTGTTACTGAATCACAACTTGTAGAGGGTAAATATATGGGTAAAGAAGTAATTGATATGGTAGAAAAATCTTATTTCTTTAAATTATCTAAATATCAAGATAAGTTGCTTGAATTTTATGAAAACAATCCAGATTTTATAAAACCACAAAGTAGAAGAAATGAAGTAATATCATTTGTTAAACAAGGATTACAAGATTTATCTATTTCAAGAACTTCATTTAAATGGGGTATACCTTTACCACTTGATAAAGATCATATAGTTTATGTTTGGTTCGATGCTTTAAATTCTTACTTAACTGGAGCTGGATTTGGAAAGGATGAATTTAATAAATATTGGAATAATGCAGATGTAATTCATGTTGTAGGTAAAGATATATTAAGATTTCATGCTATAATATGGCCTGCTATGCTTATGTCAGCTGGAATAGAACTTCCTAATACTTTAGGTGTTCATGGTTGGTGGACTATAGAAGGTGAAAAAATGAGTAAATCATTAGGAAATGTTGTAGATCCAATAGAAGTTGTTAAGGAATATGGAGTTGATACCTTTAGATATTTCTTGCTTAGAGAAGCTACTTTTGGACAAGATGCCGATTATTCTAAAAAAGCACTAATACAAAGGATAAATAGTGATCTTGCTAATGATTTAGGTAATTTAATAAATAGAGTAGTTGGAATGCAAAATAAGTATTTTGATCTTTTGGTTTCAAAAACTGATAAATTTGAAAATTTAGATAACGAATTATTAAATTTATGGAATGAAACTTTAGAAAATGTTGATAAATCATATCTAGAGTTTAATTTTTCTGAAATGTTAAAAAATATATGGAAATTTATTTCAAGACTTAATAAATATATAGACGAAACAGAACCATGGACATTATTTAAAAATGGGAATTTAGAAAGATTAAATGAAGTTTTATATAATCTTGTAGAAGGTATATATAAAGTAGCTGTATTACTTTATCCAGTTATGCCAGAAACTTCAAATAAAATATTACATATTTTAAATATAGAAAAGGATATTAAACTAATAAAATTAGATGATATAAGAAAATCGTATACTTTCCCTACAAATACTAAACTAAATACAGTAGATGTGTTATTCCCAAGAATAGAAATAGTTGAAAATGAATATGATGATGTTGATATAAGTAATCCTATAACTATAGAAGAATTTAATAATATAGATATAAAAGTAGTAGAAATTAAGAAAGTAGAGAGAATTAGTGAAAGTGATGCTCTTTTAAGATTTATTGTAGATACTGGAAAAGAAAAAAGACAAATATTATCGGGAGTTGCTAGACATTATAAAAATGAACAGGAATTAGTTGGTAAAAAGGTGGCTGCAGTATTAAATCTAAAACCTGTAGAGTTAAAAGGTTATTTATCACAAGGAATGCTTTTAACTACAGTAGAAAAGAAGAAAACTAAACTTTTAACTGTTGAAGAAACAGTGAAAAATAGTTCTCAAATAAAATAGGTGTCCTAAATGAAAAATAATAAAATATTTAAAGAAATAGTGCTAATTTTTTCTTTAGTTTTAATTGTTTTTCTAATTTATCTATTTAAGAGCAATATATATTTTAATCAATCATTTGATTATGTTGAAGAAGCAGTTGTTAAAATTTATGAAGAAGATAATGAAAGTACTTTGAAGTATTTAGAAAAAGCAGCTGATAAAAATGATCCAGAAATATATGAAGCTATAAATGGATTAGTAGAAGAAGAAGTTTTAAAGAATTTTTATACAAATAAAGAAAAAATTTCATTTGGTTATGCAGAATATAGAAATGCTAGATTTGATATATTTTCAAATAAAAGTGGAGAAGCGATAGAAGAGTTAGAAAAAGCAGCTAAACAAAATAATTTAGGAGCTACATCTTTTTTAGCAGCTTATTTATATGATTTAAAAAGATATACGGAAGCATATAAATATTACAAACAAGCTTATGAACTTAAAAATTATACTGTATATCCAATTTATATAGATATGAAGAATAATCTTGATCAGTATATACAAATGGAAGAACTATATATTAATTACAATCAAAATAATATATCAGATGCTCAAAGATTAAGATTAGGTAAATTTTTAAGTGAAAAAGGTGATGTTGTTAACGCATATAAAGTTCTTAAACCATTTATAGAAGAAAAAAATGTTGATGCCCTTTTTGCTAAAGCTGAATATTTAGAATTAGAAGGTGAAACGACTGAATCTCAAAAAATATATAAGGAATTGTATGATACATATAAGCATATCAAATCAGCTATGAAACTTTCTATAAATTCAGATATTTCAACTAAAAATAAAAGAGATGAAGTTATAAAATTGATTGATAAAATACCTGAATTTAATAAAAGTTTAGAATTTGTAAAAGCAAATCTATATTTTGAAAATGATGAATGGCTTAAAGCTAAAGAGATATATGATAAATTAGAAAAAATGAATTATATACCTGTTTATAGAAAATTAGGTGAGTATTATGAAAATTCAGGAGATGTTTATAATTCTATAAATATGTATAAAAAAACTTTTGAATATGGTGATATCAGTGTAGCAACAAAATTGGTTAACTTAAATCGAGAATATAAGTTTTTATTTGATATAGATCTTAATGAAGAATATGATGAATATTTAAAAATTGCTTCTAAATTGGGAGATGCTGATTCAAGTTTTCTTTTAGCTCAGAAATCAACTAATAAATATGAAAGAAAAAAATATGCATTAATTGCTTTATCTCAAGAAAATATTAAAGCGTTAGAAATTTTAATTGATATAGCAAATAGTGAAAATGATAAAGAAAAAATAAAAATATATACTAATATATTAATAAATAATAAATAATAAATAAGGATGGAAAATGAAGAAGATTTTATTATTTTTATTATCAATTTTTCCTTTATTTTCTTTTTCAGAAATAAGTTATGAAAAACTAGGGAATTTTGATTTATATGAAAAAGTTTTAAAAACAGATAAAAATGCTGTTATAATTTATGCATCAGCTTGGTGCCCTGCTTGTCAAAATTTTTTGAAAGAATATGATAAAAATAAAGATAAGTTAGAAAAAGGTGTAAAAACATATCTTATTATTTTTCCATATCTATTTAATCAAGAAGATCTTAAAGATTATACAAAAGAAAGTTTAGATTATCTTAAACAAAAAAATTATGTATATGAAACTTATTTAGATGATGAGATTAATATTATGGAAAAATATACTATAGATTCTATACCGGCTGTGAGTATAATAAAAAATGGTAAAGATTATGGTAAATTTTTAAATTCTAATGCTGATGTTTATAAAATTTTAAAATTATTTAAATGATAGGAGAAAAATGAAAAAATATATATCTTGGAATGTTAATGGCTTACGTGCTGTTATAAAAAAAGGTTTTTTAGAATATATGGAAGAGCAAAATCCTGATATTATTGGTTTACAAGAAATAAAGTTAAGTGAAGGTCAATTAGATTTAGAAATACCAGGTTATCATATGTACTATAACTATGCTGAAAGAAAAGGGTATTCTGGAACAGCTATATTTACTAAAAAAGAACCTATTAATGTAACTTATGGAATTGGAATAGAAGAACATGATAATGAAGGTCGTGTGATATGTGCAGAATTTGAGGAATACTATTTTGTTACTGTTTATACTCCTAATTCTAAAAATGAATTATTAAGATTAGATTATAGAATGGTGTGGGAAGATGAATTTTTAAAATATCTAAAAAATTTAGAGAAAACTAAACCTGTTATAGTATGTGGTGATTTAAATGTTGCACATAAAGAAATAGATCTTAAAAATCCAAAAACTAACACAAGAAATGCAGGATTTACTATAGAAGAAAGAGATAAATTTTCAAATCTTATTAATTCAGGATTTATAGATACATTTAGATACTTTTATCCTGATAAAGAATTCGCTTATTCTTGGTGGTCATATAGAGGAAATGCAAGAAAAAATAATACAGGATGGAGAATAGATTATTTTTGCGTTTCAGAATCTTTAAAGGAAAAAATAATTGATGCTGAGATACAGTCTAATGTTGAAGGGTCAGATCATTGTCCGGTGGTTCTATATATAAAATAAAAGTGTAGTGGTTTAATTGTTTAAACCACTATTTATAATTTAGACTTAAAATTTTTAATTATATATTAAAGTAATGATTGAACCTAAAAATAAATATAGTTAAATCATGAATAAAATCTTTACAAAATAGCATTTATTGATGTATAATAAGTAGATATAAAATAAAACTTGGAGGTATAAATGAAAAAAATAATGTTAATAGCCAGTTTACTAAGCTGCTATAATCTTATTGCACAAACTGATGCAAGTATTAAAACTGGTATAGAATTAAACCCAGAGTTTGCTCCTAGATTAGAAAATCAGGAGAAAAATATATACGCTAGTGATTTTACTTTTGATAAATTAGGATATAATTTAAAATTATTAGATTTAAATATAAATATGAAAGATTATGGTTTAACTTTAGGAACTACGGTTAAGTCTCAACGTAATAATATAATGTTAAATGATTGGGATGGAGATACAACTGATAAATCATATGATAAAGATACTAGAGTAAGAAATCATGATTTAGGGATTAAGCTTAGTGCTAAATATACTTCTCCTGAATTTTATGGTTTAAAGTCAACTACTGAGTTTAAATATTATGTAGATGATTTAGTTAATTCAAGAAGTATAAATAAAGATAGTAAACAAATAGAGGATACAGAAAAACCTGCAGAATTCATTGAAGATGATGGTGCTAAAGAAAGATTAGGTAATACTATAATAAGATCTGATCTTAATGGTAAATTATTAGATAAGGTTGATTTAGATGCAAATATAGAGTATAAAGCTAATCAATTAGTTAGATTTGATAAAGATGCTTCATATATAAAAACAAATTTAAAAGTATCGACTAATCCTACTGAAAATATTAAGTTAGAAGGTAAATATTCATTAAATTATGATTTGAATTTTTCAAATACAAAATTTAATCCATTAACAGCAAAATTAGATGAATTTCCAGATTATTTAGGTGGTAATTATGTTGATTTAATTAGACAAGAAATTGGTTCAAGAGTTACTACAAAACTTGGAGATAAAAGTAATTTTGTAACTATAATTAAGTCAGGAATTGATACATTTATACAAGGTGGAGAAAATAAAACTGAGCCTGTAAGATCTATATACAATAAATTCTCGCCAGTTCTTGGATTTTCTTATGAAAAAAATCTAGGTAATGGTATTGTTTTAAAACCTGAATTTAATAATAAAATTGATTTTAGACATACAGTATTTTATCCACAAACTGAAAGACAAATTTTACAATATGATACATGGTTTGGATATAATCCTGAGTTTAACTTAGGTTTAGTTTATGGAAATGATAATCTAAACTATACAGGTAAAGTTGGATATGAACCATCAATAACTGTATATCCATTTGTAACTTTAACAGATGATATAAAACATACATATAGATTACAAAATTTATTAGAAAGTCAATATAAATTAAATGATAAAACTAATTTAAGTGGGAACATTGAAGCAAATGTTGATTTACCAATAATGCATGGTGCACTACAACCAATAAATACTAAATTATATGCAACTTTAAAATTAACTCATAAATTTAATGATAAATTAGATTTAGAGACTAATGTTAATAATAAATTAGATTTAACTTCAGATAAACAAGTATTAGATTTAAATAAATTTACTGAGGAATTTACTATTGATAGTACTTTAAATTATAAAGTCTTTGAAAATAAAAAAGAAAAATTAGATTTAACTTCTAAATTAGGATTAGAAAGTAAAACTCAATTTAATTATTTTGTTAAAGGGGATACAAAAAAAGCTGGAGATAAGAAAGTAGATGTTCATCCTACTAAAAAGATATTTTATTTAGAAGGTAAATCAGTACCTTTAGAAAGTTTAAATACAATTAAGTTAGAAAATAAATTAACTTATGAAAATATTTTAAGTGATAACTTGAAATTATTAGGTGGTCTTGATTTAAATGCTAAACTTGAGTTTTTAGCACTTAGAGATCAAAGATTACATAACTATAAAAACAGAGAACAAGATAGACCAGTAAATAAAACTAATTTATTAACAAGTGACTATAGAAATGTTAATTGGAATGTTGGAGGAAATATAACAATTAATCCAAATGTTAAAATAGAATATAAACCAACTAGTAAATTAACTGTAACAGGAGGATTAAATACAAAATTAGTATTTGAAAGAGAAATAGTTAATAAAATAAATAACTTTAAAGGAAGACCAGATCACGGAACTTATGGTTGGGCAGATAAGAACTTTGGGTTCAAAAAATTTGTTTCAGGATTTAGTTTAAACTTAGAATATAGATGGTAATAGGAGGAAAATATGAATTTGAATAGAAAAGCAGCAAGCTTGGCTATAACTTTAATGGCAGTTGTTTCGTGTAGTTCTGTTAATCAAAATTCTGAAAACAATAGTCTATTAAATAATAGAAACGCAAACATTAATAATAAAAATAATGATTCAATAAGTTCAAAAGCTAAAGTAACATTAGTTCATACTTTTGAAACACAAAAAGATAGATATGAAAAATTTGAAAAAGAAAATAATAAAAAGGGTAATCAAAACTTTTTAGAAAAATTAACTGGAGATAACTTTAATTTAACTGGTGTAGATTATCTATATAAAGGTGAAAAGTTAAAAGGATTAGGATATATAACTCCTGAAGTTAAAGTAGAATCTGCTTATGCAGATAATCCTGTTATAGAAGTTTCTAAAAATGATTCAAGATATAATAAATATACTACTAGTACTGAAAATGTTAAAGTAGAAGAATTAAGCAATGGAAATAAAAAAATTACTTTCTTGAATCAAAATACAGTTTATTTAAATTTAGTTGATAAAAACGGAAATACTAAAAAGGTTATGTTAAATAAACCTGTTGAAGTTAAAGATGTTCCTGAAGTTAAAGATGGAATAAGATATCAAGAACTTAAAAAAGGTGCTGATGGCGGACGTGTTAAGTATTCAGTAGTTACATATAATGGTGGATATGAAGATGAAGCTAAAGACTGGAATGAAACATTTGATAAATCTAAATATGAAGATTTAGATGACTTAGAAGGAGTTAAGATAGTAGATGTTAAAACTTCTGTTAATGGAGTGGATACATATAGCGCTAAAGAAGTAGATTTTGGAATTAAATTATCTGATTTCCAAGGAAATTATGAAAAAATATTTGCTGATTTAGATAAATATACTTTAAAGTATAGTAAAGATGGAAGTAAAGTTGAAGGTGGATTTAATCCAGATATTATAGAAAAATTACAAAAATATGAAAAATCAATTGATAAAAATTCAAAATTAGAATTTGTTACTGAAGTATTAGATTCTAATAAAAATGAAATAGGAATTCATAATATAGTTAGAAAAATAATTAAAAATGGGCAAGTTGTATTTGAAAAGAAAGAGAAAGCTTTCATTGCATTCCCTGGAACTACTATAGGAGTTGCTGATTCTTCATTTTATGATTTAACACCTGAAGTAGAAGCAAGAAGTTATAGATATACAAATAAATCGTTAAATGCATCTGAAGATGATATTGATGATCCGAATGGAATGTTTAGACCACACGGTTCATTCGTTATGGGTGCTGCAATTGATGAAACTGTTGTAGGACAATCTCATTTCTTAGAAAAATATGTACAAGGTATTAGATTAAAAAGATTGTTAAATATGGGGTTATCTAGAAACTTTAATGATAAACAATTATTCACTAGAAAAAAAACGGAAGAAGAACTTAATAAAGAACAAGATGCAGAATATAAGAAATTATTAGAAGAATATGGAATAGAAGAAAATAAGAATATAACAAAAGCACCTGAATTAAGTGGGGAAGATAAAAAGAAAATAGATGAACTTGTAAATAATTCTGGGAATAATCAAAATCCACCGGTAGATAATCAAAATCCACCTGAAGAAAATAAACCAGATAAGCCAGATAAACCTGCAGAATGTGCTCCTGGTAAAAGATGTAGAAGACCTGGGACTCCTAAAAAGCCAGCTACTCCAAACACAGCAAGCGTAGCAACTGAAGATAAAACACCAGAAGTTCCTAAAAAAATAGAAGATAAAGAAATTGATAAAGCTAAAAAAGAGAATGAAAAAGAAGAATATAAGCTTAAAGAGAATGAAAAAGAAGAAAATCAAGATAAGCCAAAAGAAAATACAAATTCAAATAAAGAATTAACAGATGAAGAAAAGGAAAGAATCTTATTCAATGAGATAAAAACTGGAATAAGAATATTGAATTCAACTAAATTCCGTCAAGAATATAGAATATTTAATAATAGAGTTCAAGAATTATATAATAAATATAATGCAAGTAAGGATAGATTTGAAAATATATTAAAAATAGCTGATAAGTCTGAAAGAGAAAAACAATTGAAAGCACTTTATCAAGAATTTTATGATATGTTTGAACATGCATATATAACTACTGAAATACAAATGTTAGATTATTCAGATTTACATTTCTCATTAGTAGCTATTGAAGATCCTTTAACAGGGAATTTGGATAGAAGTATTACTGGTAAAAATCTTCCTTTAATGTTAGAAGAAAATAAAAATATTAAAGCAGTTAATATGTCATATGGTAATGCATTGAGAGTAGAAGATTATATAGATATTAAAAATATGACTGATGAACAAAAACAACGTGCAGCAGATGCCTATAATAATGATATAAACTTTAGAGTAGCAGTTCAAACTTGGCTTCAAAGTTTAGAAAATATAGATTTAGGATCATATAAATCAGTATTACCAGGTGTAGGTAATATACCAAGTGTTTTAAAATACTTTAAGTCACGTGATAAGATAACTAAAGTTGATTATCAAAAACTATTAGATTTAAAATTATTAACGATAAGACATAATTTATTATCAGCTCCTGAACTTTCAGTTGCTAATAAAGATGCACTTTTAGTTGTAGCACAAGGGAATACTAAAAATAATACAAGTACTACAGAAGTTAATTTAACTGGATTTAATAAAGATGGTAAGAAATTAGTTTATGAAGATTTAGACCATGTATATAATAACTCATTTGGAAGTGTTACTACATATTTAAATTTATTAGCTAAAGAAGAAGCTGATAAAAAAGGTGAAACTTATAAATACAACACAGGTTATAGAAAAAATTTATTAGGTGTTGTAGGTCTAATGTCAGGTAAATTATCATTAAAACCAAGTGATAAGTTCTATGAAGATAAATGGAAACTTGTAACTGTACCAGGTAATAGAGATTTAAATAGTCCAGTACTTTATGTTGCAGGATTAAAAAATAAATATGATAGCTTATATGCAGAATTGAAAAAAATAGATGATAATCCAGAAAAATATCCTAAAGAATATAGAGAAGAATTATTAGCTCAAATTCAATCTATAGATAATTTATTAAAAATAGAAACAGATATAGATGGAAGACCACTTAAAGCATCATTTACTAGAGCAGGTAAATCAAAATTATCAGTAGTAGCTGCAGAAGGACATTATGTTTATACTAAGAGCTTAACTAAAGAAGAAAAAGAAAAAATGCCAGAAAATGATAGAGATTCTATTGAATTTGCTGAAAAACATGGAATTAATTTTGCTTCAGCTATAGGTTCATCATTTGCTGCACCTAGAGTAACTGCTATAGCTGGTGAAGTTGGAACTAGATTCCCTTGGATGAAGGCTCAACAAATTAAACAAGTAATTTTAACAACAGCAGATGATGACTATAATATAATTGGTAATGAACCAGATATTGATTTAAATAAAGGTTATACATTTGATTTAACTGGTCAATTAGGTCCTGATGAAAATCTTGGTTGGGGAATGGCTAATAAATTTAGAGCATACAATGGTCCTGGAAGATTTGTAAAAGCTTTAACTAGAGAATTAGGAGAAGAAAACTTTGTTGCAGATATTCCTTATGGATTCTATGAATTTAAAAATAATATTAAAGGTAAATTTGAAATTGGTCAATATTTTGAAAGTAGAAAATTATTAGATACAAACGATGGTATTATTTATGATGAACTAAATAAATATAGTAAAGAATTTGTTTTAAGTGATAAATTTGGTAAAGATGATAAATCTAAGAAATTAAAAGATGTTCTAGAATCTAGAAATAAAACTTTAGACTATATGTATAATGTTGTAGAACCTAAGATTAAAGCTCTTTATAATACTTTAGATGAGGAAGAAAAAGAATTATTCGAAGATGCTGGAATAACTAAAAAAGGTCAAGGTACATTAATGTTATCTGGGGAAAATACATATAAAGCTAAAAGTATTGTTGAAGAAGGAACATTAGTATTGGGTGCTAGAAATACTTCAGACTTTGAAGTTAAAGAAAAAGGTAAATTAAAACTTGATGTTGTATATAATCAAAAGAGAAAAGATAAAGAAATACAAATTGATTATGAATATGTTCCAGAATTGACTGGAAGTATAACAAATGAAGGAGAAGTATATTCATATTCTAAATACGATATATTGAAAAATAAATATAAGCCAGTAAATAAAGGTATGACTTATATATCAGCTCAAGCTCATTTCCAAATAGATGAGTTAGATTTAAGTTCTGTTGATGCATTTAATTTTGATGTATTTAGAAAAAAAGGAATGAATATATTTGATCTTAATCAATATGCAGAAGAAGTACCTGATCCAAATAAACAAGGTAAATTAGTTAAGAAAATTAAATTGCCTAAAAATCCTGATGAGGTTACATTCTTAACAGTTAATAAATTGAATAAAAATTATTTAGATAAAGTTCAATTAGGAGATATTCAATTAACTCCATTTATTAAAATGACTATTGAAAAAGAAGAAATTAAAGATGATAAAGATAATGTTAAGTTAATTGGTAAATTAGTAAGAAATAATTCAGAAAGTGCTCCAGCTCCAAATGCTTCAAGAATAAGAGCTGCATTAAAAGATGAATTATTAAATTCAGATGATGTTCGTACTAAAGTTTTAACAGCTGCTATAGAATCATTAGATTGGATGGAAGGAAATGATAAAACATTAAGTGGAGAAGTATTAGCAAATTCACAATTAGTTGGTTATGATGTAGCTAATTTAAAATCAAACTTAATTAAAGAAAGACTTGCAACTGATATAAAAATTGGTAAATCAGCAATATATTTTGATACAATAACATCAAATAGATTTGCGTTAGATAGAGATAAAGGAGATAAAAATATTCTAACTAATGGATTTAACTTAGGAGCATATTATAGATCTCAAAATAATACGACAGGAGTTTCTCTAAGCTATAGTAATTCTGTATTATTTGATTATATCTTACCATTATTAGATGTAAGAGAACCTTTAAATCCTAAATTAACAGCAGAAGAAAAAGAAAAAGAATTAGCAAGAAGAAATCAAAAATCATTAAGTGGAAATGTTTATGCTAATATTTTAGGTATAAATACATATAATAAATTTGAATTAAATAAAGGATATTTAACTTCAATTTTAAGCTTAGATGTTATATCTAAAGATACTTCAAGAAAAGTTCTTGATAGAAATGTAAGAAATATGCAATCAACTGATGTAATGACTAATTTAAATCTAGAAGGAGGATATAAATTTGAATTACCTAAAGATGGAATAGTTGAACCATTTATTGGATTAAATATGATTACATATTTAAGAGGACAATTTAGTGAATCAGCTCCTTCATATAGAGATGGAAATTACAGAGAGATTGAAAATACTCAATTTGGATATAAATCTGATCAAACAGAAGTTAACTTCAAAGCTAATATGACTATAGGTTCAAGAGTTAGATTTGCATTAAAAAATAATTGGAATATTGGTGGATTTGCTTCATATACTAAATATTTAACAGATCCAGTTCTTAAAACTAAAGCAGAGTTAGCAAATTATAAATTTAGAGATGAAATTAAGGGTATAACTCTTGAAGACAATGTGTTTAATTATGGAATAGACGCTAGATATACATTAAAAGATAATATAGAATTTAAATTATCTTATTCAGGTAAAAATTTAAAAACTCATGGATTAAGTACAGGAATAAGATTCCAATTCTAGTAAGGAGAAAATAAAATATGAAAAAGATGATAATAGCAACTTTTGTACTTGCAAGTATTGCAAATGCGAAATTACCAGTTAATATATCTGTTGGCGTATCTTCTGCATATGATAAATTAAATATATCTCAAGCCGAATTTAAAAAATTTGGCTTGAGTGAAGTTGTAACTGGAGAATATAATTCAAATATTTTAGTAAGTAAAGCTAATGTTGATGTAACTTATCCAGTTAAAATTCAAAATTTAAATTTATCATTTGGTGTAGGAATTGATGCTTTTGTTGAAGGTAAAATTACTAAGGACAATATTAAAGTAAATATTAAAGAAAAAAGTTCTAGTGATAGAGAATTAGAAAGAAAAACATATTTATTAAATGAAGAATATGAAAATAAAAAGTTTACTTATGATGTTGCTAAAATAAAATATGATGAATTAGCTGATATAAGTGAAAATGGTGAAAGTAAGATTAAAACATTAGAAACTGAAATTGCTGGATATGAAAAAATAATGAAAGATAGTGAAAAAGCAAAAGCTGAATATCAAGAAAAATATCAACTAAGAGATTTACAAGCTAAAGAGTTGCGTTTGAAATTGAAGGCAATAGAAGATGAAGTAGCTGCTAAACAAAAAAGTGCTGAAGCTTTAACTAATCAAGATGATATAGATAATTTAGTAACACTATTAAAACAAAAACAAGCGGAGTATATGGTTTTAAATAAGGTTTATACTAAAGTAGTAGAAGATAGACAAACTAATTTTTCTAATTTAGAAGAGTTGAAACTGTTACCAGGGGTAAAAAAAGAAAAAGAAAAAGAATTGGAAGAATATAAGAAAAAAATGCAAGAAATAGGTAAGAATTCTGAAAATATAGTAGAAAACTTTGAAAAAGAAAAAACATTATTTGAAGAAGTAAAAGCTAGAAAAGAAGAAAATGATAAACTTCTTAAACAGAATAATGAAGAAAATTCTTCTGATAAAATTTCTACTCAAATATTTGATAAGTTAAATTCTAGAATTAATTTTGGAACATCAGTTTATGCTATAGCTGAAACTAATTTTAATGTTTATAATGATATAAATGCATATATTAATACAAAAATTGGAGTAAAATTAACACCTAATCAACTTTATAATGTTGCTAAAGAATTAGAAAATGAAAAAGTTGAAATAAAGGGTTCAGCATATAAAGTACCTGAAGATATTTCAGCTATCTTGATAAGTCCTAAAGCAGAACTAGGTTTTGGTATTAAATACAAAGGATTTAGAGGTGGATTAATTACAGGATATAATTCTGGACTGATAGGTTTAACTTTAGGTTATGAATTTTAAAGTATAAATTTAAAAGGAAAAGTTAATATAAACTTTTCCTTTTTTATTAAAATATGTTATACTTTATAAAGATTACTAATAAAAATATATAGGGGAATACATGAAAAAATTAACAATAGTAGATATAGCTAAAATGGCAGGAGTAGGAACAACAACTGTTTCAAGATATTTTAATAATGGGAGTATAAAAGAAGAAACAAGAGAAAAAATAGAAAAAATTGTTAAAAAATATAGTTATAAACCAAACTCATTTGCTAAAGCACTTAAAAGTAATGATAGTAAAATTATTGGTATTATAGTTCCAACTTTACATTCATATTCAACAGGTATGATATTAAGTAATATTGATAAAATATTAAAAGAAAAAAAATATGAGTCTTTTATACTAAATTCTAATTTTTCAGTTGATCATCAAATTGAATACATTAATAAGCTTGATAGGATGAGAGCTGAAGGAGTGATATTACTTCCAACAACTATGAATATTGAATATGAGAAAGAAATAAATAAGGTTGATACACCTATTGTAGTATTAGGTCAAGATATACATAGAGGTTATTCAGTGCAATATGATGATTATAATGCTGGAGCATGTATAACTGAATATGTATTATCTAAAAATCATAAAAATATTGCTTATATAGGAGTGGAAGAAACTGATATATCCGTAGGGGTTAATAGACGAAAGGGTATAATTGATACTTTAAATAAATATAATATAGATATTAATTTTGAACTTAAAACAGATTTTTCTATGGATAGTTCATATAAAATAGTTAAGGAGAATATAGAAAAATTTAAAAATGTAAGTTGTTTAATATGCGCTACAGATAGAATTGCTTATGGAGCAATAAAAGCGCTTTCTGAATTTGGAATTAATTCAGGTGAAAATTTTTCTATAACAGGATTTGGTAATTATGATTCTTCTAATTTACTTAAATATCCTTTAACAACTATATCATTTGATTTAGAAGTTGCTGCTAAAAAATCAGTAGATTTATTATTTGGTTTAATTTCAAATAATTATGATTTAGAAACTAAAATCTATATTCCTTATACTTTAATTGAAGGAAATAGTGTAATAAATAATAGATAATTAGATGCAATAAATGCATCTTTTTATTTTATAAAATAAATATTAACTATTGACTAATTAATAATTTTGAGGTATCCTATTAATATAAAGGGTAACGATACCAAATTTAAATAGGAGGAAATATGGATTTAAAAAAAATAATCACATCAGTTATAGAAAATTCTGGTGGTAAAGAAAATATCTCAAGTATTACTCATTGTGCAACACGTTTAAGAATTGAACTTCACGATGAAAGTAAATACGATAGATCAAAACTTGAAAATATAGAAGGAGTCAAAGGAGTTTTCTTTACTAATGGTCAACTTCAAGTAATATTTGGAAGTGGGTTAGTTCAACAGGTATTTAGAAGTTATAACGAGGTTTTTGGAGATAATGTTTCTAAAGTTAAAGATGAAAATGAAAATAAAGAAAAATCTAAAGGAAATATAGCACAACGTTTTGTTAAAATGTTAAGTGATATATTTGTACCAATAATACCAGCAATAGTTGCAGGTGGGTTATTAATGGGTATTAACAATATATTAACTGCAAAAGATGTATTTTTTGCAGGTAAAACTTTAATAGAAGCTTATCCTAAATTTTCAGATCTTGCAGGAATGTTAAATTTATTTGCAAATGCACCATTCGTATTTTTACCAGTATTAATAGCATTTTCTGCTACTAAACGTTTTGGTGGTAATCCATTTTTAGGTGCTGCATTAGGTATGATTATGGTACATCCTGATGTTTTAAATGCTTATGCTGTAGCACCGGGTGTTGATATTCCAAAGTGGAATATATTTGGTTTAGAAATTGCTAAAGTTGGTTATCAAGGAACTGTATTACCTATAGTAGTTATGAGTTATGTGTTAGCATCAATAGAAAAGTTTTTAAGAAGGGTAACACCTATTTATTTAGATAATTTAACTACACCTTTATTATCAATATTTATTACAGCATTTATTACATTTTCTTTAACAGGACCTATACTTCGTGAAGTTGGTAATTATTTAACATTTGGATTAAGTTGGTTGTATTCAACACTTGGGTTTGTTGGAGCAGGTATTTTTGGAGGACTTTATGCGCCTATAGTAATTACTGGAATGCATCATTCATTTATTGCTGTAGAAACAAGTTTACTAGCAGATCTTCCAAATACAGGAGGATCATTCATATTCCCAATAGCTTCAATGTCTAATGCAGCACAAGGTGGAGCAGTTTTAGCCGTTATGGTATTTAGTAAAAATTCTAAATTAAAATCACTTGCTTCAGCTTCAGGTATTTCAGCTTTACTTGGAATAACAGAACCTGCAATGTTTGGAGTTAACTTAAGATTAAAATATCCATTCTATGCTGCTTTAATCGGAAGTGCAATCTCAAGTGCTTGGCTTGGATTAAATCATGTACTTGCTACTGCTTTAGGTGCAGCAGGAATACCTGGATTTTTATCTATTCCTTATCAAAATTGGTTCTCATTTGGTATAGGATTAATCTTATCAGTAGTAATATCATTTATTCTTACTGGTTATTTCTATAAAACGAAAGATGTTGAAAATGAAGAATAATATTTGGAAACAAAATTTACATATAGAACCTGAAAAAGGTTGGTTAAATGATCCTAACGGGTTAGTTTATTTTAATGGTTTTTATTATATATATCATCAATATTCGTATGATCCTAATGGTGGAGAAAAATTATGGTATGGATATAAAAGTCGAGATTTAATAAATTTTGAAAAATTAGGGGTTGTATTAATTCCTGATTCTTCATATGATAAATCTGGAGTTTATTCTGGAAGTGCACATGTTAAGAATGATGAAATTGTATATTATTATACAGGAAATGTTAAATATAAAGATAAAAACTATAATTATATTACAAATGGAAGAGAACATAATACAATTAGACTAACAAGTAAAGATGGTAAGATTTTTTCAAAAAAGGAATTGATTTTTGATAATAATAATTATCCTTATATGACTAAACATGTAAGAGATCCTAAAATATATATTAAAAATAATGAAGAATACTTAGTTTTAGGTGGAAGAGATTTAGAAGATAATGGGTGTTTATTAGTTTATAAAAATTTAAAATATTTCAAAACAATATATTATACGAAGTATTTGGGATATATGTGGGAGTGTCCAGATTACTTTATGTTAGATAATAAAGAAATATTATTATTTTCTCCACAAGGAATTAAAAACATGTATGTTGAGTATAAAAATATGTATGAAGTAGGCTATTCTATAATAAAAGATGGAATAGAAAATATAGAATTTATAGATAATTTTAATTTGTTAGATCATGGTTTTGATTTTTATGCACCTCAAACATTTATTGATAAAAATGGTGATAGAGTATTAATTGGTTGGATGTATATTCCGGATAGTTCATATATAAATCCCACAATTAATTTTGGATATCAAAATTGCTTAAGTATACCTAGAGTATTAAAAATAAGTAATAATAGGTTAACTCAAAGTATACATGAAAGTATATATGAATTATTTGATAAAGATTTAAATGATAATTTTAATGAATCAAAATGGTATTATAAACAAGATTCAAATCATAGTTTTAAAATTCTTGTTGACACATTAGAGATATTATACGATAATAAGATATTAGAAATTAATTTAAATGATACAGGTTATGGAAGAGGGAGTAGAAAATTTGAAATAAATTTACAAAATATAGAAATAGTATTTGATAATTCTTCATTTGAAATATTTGCAAATGATGGAGAATTTGCATTTAGTTCAAGATTTTATCCTAAAAATCATAAAGTAAAAATTAATTCTAAAAAATATATTGCAAAAAGTTTGAAAGGAATAGAGGTGAAATAAATGGCAGTTTTATGTATAGGCGAAATGTTGATAGATTTTATAGGAGAAGGCATAGGTAGTATAGATAAAATAGATAGTTTTAAAAAAGAAGCAGGTGGCTGTGTTGCTAATGTTGCATGTGTTGCCTCAAAACTTGGACATAAAAGTTATTTGTTGACTGCTCTTGGAAATGATGGTTTTGGTAAATTTTTAGAAGATACACTAAAATCTCAAAATGTAAGCTATGATTATTTAGTTAAAAAAGATAATTTATTTACGCCGTTAGCATTTGTTTCTAGAGATGAAAAAGGAGATAGATCATTTAGTTTTTATTTTAAAGGTTCTTCAGCGTTAAAAATTTCAAAAGAACAAATAAATAAAGTAAATTTAAATGAAATCGAAATAATACATTTTGCAAGTATAGCAATACAAGATGAATCTAAAGAATCTCATAAAATTTTATTAGAAAAGGCTAAAGATAAAGGTATTTTGATTAGTTTTGATGTTAACTTAAGATTTAATCTTTGGGAAGATATGGAAGATTATTATAATACCATACAAGAATTTTTACCTTATGTAAATATATTGAAAATATCTGATAATGAATTAGAATTTGTTACAGGAACAAAGAATATAGAACAAGCTTTAGAAGATAAATTTAAACATATATCACATGTTTTATACACTAAAGGTGAAAATGGTTCAGAAGTATATCATAATGGTTTTAAAGTTCTAAATACTATACCGAATGTTAAAGTTATAGATACAACAGGAGCAGGTGATGCTTTTGTTGGAGCGTATATTTCAAAATTACTTAAAACAGAAGGGGATAAGAAAAAATTAAGTATAATTGATTTAGAAAATATATCAAGATTTGCAACTAATTATGCTTCTTTATCAACAACTAATATAGGCGCTATATCTAGTTATGTAGATGATAAAAAGTATGAAGAGGTTTTTAAATAAAAAATGTGGCTAAAAAGCCACATTTTTTGTATTTTATAATTCTCCAGCATAATTATGATATACTTTTTGTACATCATCATTATCTTCAAGAATATCTATTAATTTTCTTAATTTTTCTAAATCTTCATCAGATAAACTTTCTACTTCAATTGATGGTACATATTCAATATCTGATTCTAATAATTCATAACCATTTGATCTTAAAGCATCAGAAACTGCATCAAAAGTATCTGTTGGAGTAGTGATGTAGAAACTATCATCTAAACTTTCCATATCTTCCATACCTGATTCAAGAGCTATTTCCATTATAGCATCTTCTTCAGTTTTATCTGTTTTTTCTATAATGATTACACCTTTTCTATCAAACATATATGATACACATCCAGTAACTCCTAAATTACCACCATTTTTATCAAAAGTTGATTTTACAGCAGAAGCAGTTCTATTTCTGTTATCAGTAAGTGATTCAACAACTACTGCAACTCCCCCTGGACCATATCCTTCATAGTTTAATGAATCAAATGAAGTTGAACCATCAGCACCTGATCCTTTTTTTATAGCTCTTGTAATATTATCATTAGGCATATTTATAGCCTTTGCTTTTTCAATAGCGTGTTTTAAAGCAACATTATATTCAGGGTCTGCACCATTTCTAGCAGCAACTGTAATTAATCTAACGTATTTTGTGAAAGCTGCTCCTCTTTTTTTATCTTGTGCTTCTTTACGACCTGCTATAGTACCATGTCTTCCCATATTTCCTCCAAATTTTTTATTTCATTTAAATTATATCACATTAAAAAAGTATAGTCAAAATTTAATCATTTAACTTTAGAACTGATAAGAATGCTTCTTGAGGTATTTCTACGTTACCTATAGCTTTCATACGTTTCTTACCTTCTTTTTGTTTTTCTAATAGTTTTTTCTTACGAGTAATATCTCCACCATAACATTTAGCTAATACATTTTTTCTTAAAGCTTTTACTGTTTCACGAGCAATTACTTTAGTTCCAAGTGCTGCTTGTATTGGTATTTCAAATTGTTGTCTTGGAATTACTTCTTTTAATTTTTCAACTATAGATCTACCTCTGTAATAAGCGTTATCGTTATGTGCAATAAATGAGAATGCATCTACAGCTTGTCCACTTACAAGTATATCAATTTTAACTAAGTTTGATTCTCTAAATCCTATCATTTCATATTCGAATGAAGCATATCCTTTAGTTCTTGATTTAAGTTTATCATAAAAATCAATAACAACTTCAGCAAGTGGCAAATCATATATAATCATAGATCTATTTTCATCAACAAAACTCATATTTACAAAAGTTCCACGTTTTTCCTGACAAAGTTCCATAACATTTCCTACATAATCTTTAGGAACTATTATAGTTCCTTTTATGAATGGTTCTTCTATATGTTTTCTACCTTCAGGAAATTCTGCTGGGTTGTCTATTATAAGCATATTAGAAGTACCTTCGACTGTAACGTGATATTCAACAGATGGAGCAGTAGATATTAAATCAATTCCAAATTCACGTCTTAATCTTTCAACTATAATTTCCATATGCAATAATCCTAAGAAACCACAACGGAAACCAAATCCTAAGGCAAGTGAAGTTTCAGGCGTGTAGCTAAGTGAAGCATCATTTAATTGTAATTTTTCTAAAGCTTCTCTTAAATCTTCATAATCATCAGTTGATATTGGATAAATACCTGCAAACACCATGCTTAGTGCTGGTCTATAACCAGAAAGTGGAAATTCAGTAGGATTTTTAACGTGAGTTATTGTATCTCCAACTTGTGCATCTTTTATTGATTTAATTCCAGTTATAATATATCCAACAGAACCAGTATTTAATTCATTTGTTTCCTTCATTTTAGGAGAGAAAACACCTAATTCAAGTACTTCAAATTCTTTACCAGTAGACATTATTTTAATTTTATCACCTTTTTTTATTGAACCATCAATTATACGGATATATGTAATAACTCCCCTAAAATCATCATAGTGTGAATCGAATATCAAAGCTTTTAATGGTGCATTATCTTTACCATCTGGTTCAGGAAGATGATTAACTATTCCTTCAAGTAATTCATCTATTCCTATTCCAGTTTTACCAGAAACAAGAACAGAATTATCTGTAGGTAATCCTATTACATCTTCTATTTCAAGCATAACTCTATCTGGATCTGCTGAAGGCAAATCAATTTTATTTATGACCGGTAAAATCTCTAAATCATTTTCAAGTGCTAAATATACATTAGCAAGAGTTTGTGCTTCAATTCCTTGAGCTGCATCGACTACAAGTAAAGCACCATCACAAGCTGCAAGAGATCTTGAAACTTCATATATAAAATCAACGTGTCCTGGAGTATCTATAAGGTTTAGTTCATAAGTATTACCATCTTTTGCTTTATAATTTAATGTTACTGCTTGTGCTTTTATAGTTATACCTTTTTCACGTTCAAGGTCCATACTATCTAATAATTGTTCTTTCATTTCTCTTTGACTAACAGTACCAGTCATTTCAAGTAATCTATCTGCAATAGTAGATTTACCGTGATCAATATGAGCAATTATTGAAAAATTTCTTTTATATTTTTTATCTATCATTTTACTCCTCATTATTTTGTTTTACTTAGATTTTATCACACTTTTTAAATATATTCAATAGAATCTGAAAGAATAGAAATCTTTAAATATATTTATAATTTAAGATTTTATTCTTTTGTTTTTAAAAATATAGTTTATAAGATAAATTTAAAAATTTTGCAACTTTCGAATTCATTGAAAAAGGCTTATATATTCTTTACATTATATGTGCAGAAGTAGTATAATACAGTTAGATAATGACCTTAAAGAAATGATAAGAATGTATGATATAATTGGAGAACCTAAAAATGTTGAGTTGATAATTTTATGAGTATTATCTATTACAAAACAAAATTTGGAATATTTAGATTAAAAGATGGGGATACTTTTAAAGTTTTAAGAAATGGTGAGTGGGTTGAAGATACAGATTTGTGGTTAGAATTTGTATTTAATGATTGGATTGATTTTGAAACTATAACAGAAGAAGAAGTGGTGAAATATTTATGATGTATGTTATAGCTTTATATATAATGTTAAAAGCACATTTAAAACAAAAAGATAAATCTGGGAGAATGTATATTTTCCATCCGTTATATGTTAGTTTTAAGTTAAAAGGATACAATGCAAAGATTGTTGGTTTACTTCATGATGTGGTAGAAGATAGTGATTATACAATAGATGATTTAAAGAAATATTTTAATAAAGATATCATAGAGGCTATTTCTGTTATTACAAAAAATAAAAACGAAAAATATGAAGATTATTTAAAAAAAGTCAAAAATAATAAATTAGCAAGACTTGTAAAAATAGAAGATTTAAAACATAATAGTGATTTAAGTAGATTGAAAAATATAACAATAGAAGATGAACAAAGAGAATTAAAATATAAAAAAGCTTTGATTTACTTGAAATATAGATAAGAATAATATAAATTTTTATAAAAAAGACTAATTAAAGTCTTGGAAAAGATGAATATAAAAGATCTTATTAATAGTTATATAAAAAATAAATTTAAAAAGTATGTGGAGTTATAAATTAGTTGGTAAATATAGTACAATATATATTAATCCTATAACCCCAAAAATGACTACCACACATAAAACACACACAAAGGATGTGAAAAATATGAATAAATTTAAGGAATTAACTCAAAATCAAAAAGAAGCATTAATTAGAAGTAATATTGATTATGAGAAAAAAAATATAACAGTTGATGAATTAAGAGAAATACAAACTCAA
This sequence comes from uncultured Streptobacillus sp., assembly GCA_963539215.1. Classification (GTDB taxonomy): domain Bacteria; phylum Fusobacteriota; class Fusobacteriia; order Fusobacteriales; family Leptotrichiaceae; genus CAURNT01. Next base: position 80,846 of record CAUTJT010000003.1, read on the forward strand.
ATGGTAATGAGAGCAGAAGAAAATTATGATAATGATAGTTGGTATAATGAAATGATGATGGTAGTTGATAACATAGATGATTATTTTAATATAATTGATTGACAAAAATAATATAAATTATATAATAAATTATTGTATTATTAATGAAAGAAGAGGGAATATTATGAGAGATTTTATCCATGAACCAGCTTATGATAAAGAAGAATATAAAATAATGCAAATGTATTTAGATGAAGCTAGAAAATATGAAATTAGTATTTGGGGCGACTTATCAGAAGATACTCCACCTAAAATTAGAGAAAATTTTGAAATGGCTGTAAAGTATTTTGATGATTTAAATGATTGGTTAGGAAGAAACAATATAGAAGAATTACTTTAATTTTTAATCGGGGGTTAAATGCAAATAAAAACAAAATTTAAAAGAAATAATTTAGTAGAAATAATAGCAGAAAAACTTAATACTAAAGAATTAACTGATATTATATCAAGTGAAATAGACAAAGAGGTAAAACTTAGATTTTATACACAAAAAGACCCGAAAGGGAATAAATGGAAGCCAAATGGTAGAGGTGGAAAGATATTAAGATATACAGGACAATTAATGAACTCTATTCATCGTATTAGTGATGGAAAGGTTGTAGGAGTTGCTACAAATAAGATTTATGCACGGATACATAATGAGGGTGGAATAATAAGACCTAAAGAAAAATCTAAAAAATTTTAGAAAATATATAAAGAATCTAACAATATATGATGACCCTAAAATTGATTATAGTAAGCTAAATAATTTAATTATTCCTAATGAGAATAATAATAAAAATACGGATGAATATGATGAAAGTGGTCCTAGTATTATTCATAAAAAAGTTTATTAAAGAAGAGGAGGATATATTATGAAAAAAAATATTTTTATATTTTTATCAATTATTATTATTGGATTTATAGTGAGCTATTTTGAGATTGAAAATTATTTTGTAAAATATGGATTTATTATAATTTCTGGATTATGTATGGGTCTATTATCACGTAGAATCAATTAATATTATTTAAAAGAACAGTAATTAATCTGTTCTTTTTTATTTAAAATTATTTTTAATAATCTTTTCAAGTTAATTTTTTTCAAATTTTTTATTCTAAAATATGATTTAAAAATGTATTTTTTTTATATTATATTTACTTAATTTAAAAAAATGAGAAGAAAATATTACAATTCTTTTCTAGAAAATCTTAAAAACATTCTTCTAAGTAGTAATGATTTTTTAAAAATTAAGACAATCTTTAGTTAAAATTTTTAATAGATTTATTAAAAATATCTCTTATTATATTCAAATCATTGATGAAATTTTCTTTTTAAAGATAAAAATTATATAGAAAAATTTAATCATTTCTTCATAAAACTTGCTAAATTATAATTCAAAATCACTCTGTTTTTTCAAAAAAATAACAGTTAAATATGGTGAAAATTTTCTCATTTTTAAAAGTAATTATCTATTTTTAACTTAAATATTTTGATATATATTGATTTTTTTTATTTAAGAATATGATTGAGAACATTATTTTTTAAATTAAATTTTTCATTTTTTAAGATCAAAATCACTTAATTAAGGATGAATATTTTCAAAATTAGAAAGGAAATTATGATTATTTTTTTCTAAAAATAAATCCTTATGTATACCAAAATTGAGAGCAACAAAAATTTTATATTTATAATATTAAATATATTGACAATATTCTGTATGTTTAATATAATATGCCTATATATTAAAAAATGGAGGAAAATATGTTAAAGGAATTTAAAGAATTTATTTCAAAAGGAAATATTGTTGATTTGGCTATAGGGGTAATTATAGGGGCTGCATTTGGTAAAATAGTATCATCTCTTGTTAATGATATAATAATGCCTATAATTGGTTTAATCTTAGGTAAAATTAATTTCAAAACTTTAAGTTTAGTTTTAAAACCAGCAGAAGGAGATACAGAAGCTCTTACATTAAATTATGGAATGTTTATTCAAAACATAGTTGATTTCTTAATTATAGCATTTGTATTATTTATGGTTTTAAAAATTATGCTTAAATTAAAGAGAGAAGAAAAAGTAGAAGAAGCTGCAGCAGAACCTAAATTAACTAAAACAGAAGAATTATTAATTGAAATTAGAGATTCATTGAAAAAGTAATTAAAAACCGTATAAAATAATTTTTATACGGTTATTTTTTATTTCACATTTTTTAATTCAAATATTTTTTCCTTTATTTTATTCAAAAGAATTTCTTTATCCATCCCACTTCTTTCAGCCATTTTTTCTATAGTAGCAGTAGGGAGCATAACTCTAGCTAGAGGAGTACTCAATAATTTAAATTTAGAATTTATTTTAGGTAATTCTATTTTTAAACTAGGGTATATTTTTAATAGATCTTTAAGATATGTATTGCAATTTATATTTTCTACGTTAAATATTAAAGTTTCTTCATTTTTTTCTTGCTGTGGGATATCTTCTTTATTTTCTTCTTCATCCCAAGTTAAAAGAGTTCTAGAGCCTTTAAGAGATCTAATATGTGTACAGTCTTGCATCATTTCAAGAACTCCTTTATATACACCATTTTCATCTCTAACTGCTACATAGTAAATATATATAAATACATCACCTTTATCTATCCAAAATTCTATTTTATCTTTTTCACCTTTTCTAAATTTTTCTATAATTTCTTCAACTAAATGAACACTTTTTCTTGGATGACAATTTTTAACATCTCTACCTATAACATTTTTACTTCTTGGAAAAACTCTGTGTTCAGTATCGTTATAAAATTTAACAGAATTATTATTGTCTACAAAAGTGAAATCAACAGGCATATGTTTAAAAATTAACATTATTTGTTCAGGAGTCATAGAACCATATTTAAGTTCTATTTCATTTGTATTATCTTCCTTTTTATTTGCATATCCATATTTTTCAAGTAATTCCTGAAACTCATTTATAAATCCAGAATTATTTTCATTAGAATCATGTATTTGAGATATATCAAAAGTAAATCCAATTTCTTTATCTCCTAATTTCATATCTTCAAATTCTTCTTCATTTATCATTATAAGTGAAGTAGGATAAAGCACTGTCTCTTCTTTATTTATTAGATCAAGAATATCCTCTTTCATAGTTATTTGTTTTTCAATAAATTTATCATCTTCATCATTTAAAAGTAATTCTTTAAATTCCTTAATTTCATCACGAATAAAATCATCAAGTACCCACATAGTTGTTGTTGGTCTATCAAACCCCTTTTTTTCTAAAATAGGGTATAATTGATTTTGTTTACGTACTAAATGAAATTTATACCATTTAGTTAACTCATCATAAATTGTTAGCCATTCATTTTTTATAAAATCTTTTTTTAAAAGCCTATCTATATCATTTGAAATATTTTTAATAATTTCATTTTCAACGTAATATATATTTATAGGATGCAATTTATTTAGAGTAGGCTTACTTGTATCTAATACATCTTCAAATAATATTAACATTTCTTGTATATTTTCTTTTACACATTCATTTTCATCAAATTGTTTAATTTTTTGTTCTGCTAGCGCTATTTCATATGGTTTAATAATTTTTACTTTTTCTTTAAGTAATATTTTTGCATCTTCTAAAGATAGTAGACCTTCATTATACTTACTTTTAATTTCTATTATATAATTTAATTTATTTAAATCAATATTTTGATTTTTAAAATTATCAATCATTTCCATAAAATCACTCCTTTTTTAACAAATAAACATAAACTTCAGTATCAGTAATTGCATTAGCTGATATAGTATTTTCTCCATCAAAATTAAGTATATCTCCACCTTTTAAATTATTAATATAATCATTAATTTTAACATCAATATTTCCATTAAATACATTAAAAAAAATCATATAACCAGGATGATTATGTGGTGTAATTTTTTCTCCTGTTTTAAGCATCATATGCATGATTTTTAAATTTTCATTTTCAAAAGCTTTACCTAATTCATTAATTATTTTCATAATAAATCCTTTCATAACCAAAATATTTTATAATATAATTATATAATTATTAATATTTAAAGTCAATAAAATAAAAAGCTTGATTAAAATATTTAAAATACGGTATAATTATATATATAAGAATATTAAGGAGAAAATAATGAAGAAAAAATTAATCCTTTTTGATACTGAAACTAATGGAACAAATCCTAAAGACTCTGTTTTATCTATATCTGCAATAAAAGTAGAATATGACACTGAAACAGACCAAATGGTAAAATTAGGTGAATTTGATAGATTTTATTTTAGAAATGAAGGCGAAGAACCTAATGAAGGGGCTTTGCGTGTAAACGGATTATATGATGATGAAATTGAAAGAAGAAGAAATTTATCTTTAGAAAAATATCCAAGAACTTTTACTGAAGATGTTGATAATTTTTATAATTTTTGTGATGGAGCACAACATTTTATAGCACATAATATTAGATTTGATAGACAATTTATACCATTTATATTACCTTATCAATTTGATACTATGCTTGAAAATATAGAAACTGTAAAAATTCCTTCTAATAATGGATACTCTCCATATAAATGGCCAAAGCTTATGGAATGCGCTGAGTATTATAACATTAAAATAGAAGAAGATGAATTACATAATAGTATGTATGATGTTATAATCATGGGTAGAGTATTATTTAAGATGACAAAAACAAAATCAGGATTAGAAAAAGTTAGAAAATTTGTAGTTGATAATATTTCAACATCTATGAGGTAGTTATGGAATTTAGTACTTTTTTATATATTTCAAACTTTATTGGAGTAATAGCATTTGCTGCTTCAGGAGTTTTTAAAGGAATTAAGCATGATAATGATATTTTTGGAGTTACACTACTTGCTATAGTTACAGCAGTAGGTGGAGGTATTACACGTGATATTATGTTAAATATGATACCTAATGCCATAGTAAATCCTAGCGATATATATCTAGCTATTATTACAGCATTAATAATATATTTACCTTATCTATTTTTTAAAAAAAGAATTAGAGATTTAATGACAAAACGTGAATTTGTTGAAACTTCAAAAACTTTAGTATTAATTTGTGATGCTATAGGTTTAGCAATATTTATATATATAGGAGCAGATAAGGCTTTATCACAAAACTTAAATGCTATTGCAGTAGTTATTATGGCAACAGTAACTGCAGTAGGTGGAGGAGTTATTAGAGATATATTAGCAAATGAAACTCCATTTATATTAAAAGAGGATATATATGCCGTTCTTTGTGTTATAGGCGGATATTTATATAAATACTTAATAATTGATTTAAAGTTTAAAGAAATAGAAACTACAATTTTTATATTTTCTTTTGTATTATTTATAAGACTTATAGTTATATTTAAAAAATTAAATTTACCCAAATAAAAAAAACTATACTTAATAAGATAGAAAACTTATACGGTATAGTTTTTTATATTTATACAAAATTATTATCTATTATAAGGAGAAAGTCCCCACTTAAATGCTTTAGTATAAAAATCACTATCTAATTTTGATACAACTACCTTATTTTTAGCAGAAGAGGCATGAATAAATTCATTATTACCTACATAAATTCCTACATGATTAATAGTATCACCACCAGATGTTATAAAAAATAATAAATCTCCAACTTTAATTTGTGAAATATCTTTTTTTTCAGAATTCATTTCAGCCATGTCCTTAGAAATACGAGGTAATTTAATTTTTGATTTTTCATTAAATAAATAGGTCATAAAACCTGAACAATCAAATTTATCTGGTCCAATCGATCCCCAAGAATAAGGTTTATCTAAATTTTCTTTTGCAAAATTGGCAATTTGATTTCTTAATAAATTTTCATCTTCTTCACCAATTTTAATATATTCATTAGAAACACTTTTTAATTCATTAAGTATAGTTTGTAGTCTTTCATCATCTTCTGAAGAAGAAAAAGATATAAAACATAACAAAATTACAAAAGTAAGTATAATAATTTTTCTCATAGTATACCTCCTTATACATTTTAACCTATAACTTAAACTTAGTCAAATTATCTATATTAATTTAAGGTGTTAAAGTAGAATTATTGGCTACTTTTGATTTGAAAACTAGTAAAATATGTCAAAATAAAGACCAAAAGATAGTAGACTTAAAAGGTGCGACTATAGGAATTGATTTACCTCCATTTCACCCTCACTGTAGGACTGTGTTTGTGGCAATATTTGATGATAAGTTAGAAGAACAACTTACAACATCTAATGGAAGAAAAGCAAGAGATCCTATAGATAATAAGAGTTATACAACAGGTATAAAAGACTATAAGCAATGGAAAAATAGTAAAACACCTGGAGCTAATGCCACAATAACTCAGGTGCATAAAGATAAGTCTTTGGATAAGAAAAATCATAAAAAGTTGTAAAAAGTCTTAAAAAATCTAGATTATCTGCCCAATACACTAGCTGAATATAGAAAAATGAGGTATAATAATGTTGAGGAACATAAAGAGTTATTAAATACATATGATAATAAGTTAGAATATCAAGGCTTTATGAAAACATTTAAAAGGCACCAAGTACCAAAAGAATATCTACCTAAAGATTTTGAAGAGTTTAACAATATAAAGAAAACTATATTAGAAGATAATCAAATGTCAATTTTAAAATATGAAGAATTAAAGTTTAGAAATAAGATTTTAAAGGAAAAAGAACAAGGTAAACAAAAATTACATAAAGGAAATCAAAACAAACACCAGCTAAATTCTAATGAATATATAGCTGCCAGAGATAAAGGAAATCCAAGAGTATATAAATCATACTTACTAAAAAATGGAGAACCTATGGATAATAAAAAAGAGTATTATTCTTATGTTGAAGAACTATATAAAGAAGCTGCAGGGAGAGGGGTAATTGATGTTGAAAGTAAAACCGATGTATATCAATTCAAAGAATACTTTAAATTTAATAAAATAATAGGAAAATCTAATGTAGGAGAGTTAAAGTTTACCCCAAGACCTATTCCACCAGAAAATTCTAACTATACAATAACACATAAAGTACAAATTATATACAGCTCTAAAGGTTACCACATAGTACCTATAGATGAAAGGAAAGAAAGATGAGAAAAATAGCTAGAGAAGAATTATATAAACCTGAAAATTATATAAAACCTGGAACAAAACTAAAAATAAATCTTAAAAATAAAAAAGACGAGAAATTTCTACATCAAGATAAAAACTTTGTAACCCTTTTATATTGGGAAGATTACTATTCTGAGGATGATATAGATTTAGTATTTAAAGAAAAAACATATTGTCATTTAAGGGATGTAGAAAGCATAGAAATACTAGAGGACTAAAGTCCTCTTTTTTAATAAGTTAGGTATATAGAAATATATAATCGCCTTTATGGAGCATAGGCGTTAAAGAATGCTCTTTTTTTATTACTTAAAATTCGTTGACAAAACAACGTAAAAAAATGAGAAAGAGGTAATATGAATAAAGAAGAATTAATTGCTTTAGGATTAACTGAAGAACAAGCAACTAAGGTATTAGAAATTAATAAAGACATGATACCTTATACAAGATTTAAAGAGGTTAATGATGAAAAAATGAATTAAAAAATCAATTATCTAATCGTGATACACAATTGAAAGAGCTAGCTAAAATCACAAAAGATAATGAAGAGCTTAATTCAAAAATCAAGGAACTTCAAGAAAGTAACAAAAATGCACAAACTGAGTATGAAAATAAGAACTTGGTTGAACTTATTAAATAATTAAAAGCATTAAAAGAAAGCGATGCTTATTTATTTAAAATATAGAGTAGAAAATTTATTGCAGTAAGTGTAATGAAAGAATACTAAAAGTTTAAAAATAGCATAATTTACCTAGTATAATTTAATTTTTTAATGTATAATATACTATAAACATAAAATAGGAGAGATGTTAATGAATGAGGTAAAATGTCCTAATTGTAATGCAATATTTTCTTTAGATGAAAAAACATATTCAAGTATAAAATATCAAGTTAGGGACAAAGAATTTGAAGAAGAAGTTGAAAAAAGAATAAAAAATAATTTAGACCTAGAAAAGAAAATATTAGATAAAAAATTAGATGATATACAAAAAGATAATGAAATAAATAAGCTTAGCATTGAAAATAAATATAAAGAACAAATAAATGATCTTGAAAATATCATAACTAAACTAAATAGTCAAATTTCAAATTTTGAAGTTAATAATAAGAATAATATTCAAATAGAAAAGATGAACATAGAGAAAATATATAAAGAAGAGATGTCTAATCTTCAAAATACAATATTAAAACTTGAATCTAAAATTAGTTCTTTAGAAGAAAATTCAAAAAAAAATATAGAATTAGAAAAAATAACTTTAGAAAATAAATTTAAAGAAGAAATAAATAATTTAAATAATAATATATTAAATCTAAAAAATAATGAATTAATAATAAAAGATAAGTATCAAGCTGAATTAAAAAATAAGGATGATATTATAGAATACTATAAGGATTTAAAATCAAAATTATCTACTAAAATGTTAGGTGAATCTCTTGAACAACATTGTGAAGTATCATTTAATAGATTAAGATCTACAGCTTTTCCAAATGCTTATTTTGATAAAGATAATGATACTTCAAGCGGAAGTAAAGGAGATTATATCTATAGAGAATTAGATGAGAATGGAGTAGAAATACTTTCAATAATGTTTGAGATGAAAAATCAAAATGATGAAACAAAGACAAAGAAGAAAAACAAAGATTTTTTCAAAGAATTAGATAAAGATAGACATGAAAAAAATTGTGAATATGCAATACTTGTTTCTCTACTTGAACAAGACAATGAATTATATAACGATGGTATAGTAGATGTTTCTTATGAATATGAAAAAATGTATGTAATAAGACCACAATTTTTCATACCAATAATTAGTTTACTTAGAAATGGAGCTAGAGGAGTATTAAAATATAAACAAGAATTGAATTCTATTAAAAATCAAAATATAGATATAAGTAATTTTGAAAACGACTTAAGAAGCTTTAAAGATCAATTTGGAGCAAATTATGAACGTGCAGGAAAAAAATTTAAAGAAGCAATAGATAAAATTGATAAGAGTATTAAAAATTTACAAGATACTAAAGATGCTTTATTAGCTTCTGAAAATAATCTAAGATTAGCCAATAAAAAATTAGATGATTTAACTGTAAAAAAATTAGTCAGAAAGAATCTAACTATGAAAAAAATGTTTGAAGAATTAAATGATAAAGAGGAGAAATAATGTTTTTAAAAAGTAGTGAAAATGTAGGAAAGTTAGAAGTTGTTTGTGGAAGTATGTTCTCAGGTAAAAGTGAAGAACTTATACGTCGTATTAGACGTGTAAATTATGCTAAACAAAGTGTAGTTGTATTTAAACACTCTATAGATAAAAGATACGGTGAAAATGGTATATTTTCACATAATATGAATAGTATAGAAGCATATCCTGTAGCTTCAGTTAAAGATATGGAAGAAATCATGAAAGAAAAACCATATATAGAAGTAATTGGTATAGATGAAGTTCAATTTTTTGGTGAAGAAGTTTTAGAATTTTGTAAAAAATATATAAAAAGGGGTAAAAGAATAATAGTTGCTGGCTTAGATCTTGATTTTAAAGCTGTTCCTTTTATACCTATGCCTGAGCTAATGGCAATAGCTGATAGTGTTACAAAATTAAAAGCAAAATGTGTTATATGTGGTAAAGACGCTTATGCAAGCCAAAGATTGATAAATGGAGAACCTGCTTTTGAAGATGATCCTATAGTTATGGTTGGTGCTAAAGAAAACTATGAAGCTCGTTGTAGAAGACACCACATTGTTAGAAAAAGAAATGAGAATATAGGTAAAATTTACTTCTTATTTGGAACAGATATTAATGCTGGTAAAGAAGAAGTTGAAAACTATATATTATCTAAAAATAAAAATTCTAATTCTATAAGTATAAGTATTTTTAACGAAGGAGAGAGTATATCTAATGTTAGAGAAAATATTAAAAAACTTTCTCTTGAATATGATATAGTTTTTGTGAGAATAGTTAAGAGTCCTTTAATACCAATACAAGAAAATTATACTATAATTGATTTAATGATGGAATTAAGACAAAAATCTTCTGTGATATTAATTTCAAGAAATAGAAGAGGTATGATAAATGAAGTATTAATATCTTATGAAATAATAAATAAAGCAGATTTAAATATAGAAAGTGTTATATATACAAAATCAGATAACAAAGAAAATGATGAAGTTATCGAAAATATAAATGAAATATTAAATATAAAAGCAATAATATTATAGGAGGAAAATATATGAAAAAATTAATTTTAGGAATTTGTATTCTTACATCAATGACTTCTTTTGCATATACAAGATTGTCATCAGATGAATATTTAAAAGGAATATTTACAAGTTCTGCAACTAAAGAGATAATGAAAAAATACTATGACTATAACAATGATTTAGCTGTTGTTTCTGATAGAGTTTACACAGAAAAAGAAGCAGAAATTGATGCTATTAATGGTCTTAAAAATTCCATGACTGAATATACTGAAAAATATTTAAGTAAATTATTTAAAAATACAAATTTAAGTGGTAAAGATTTTGATGAAAGCACTATTAAAACAATGGCAAATGAAATTGTAAATAATGTTATAACTAATAAAAAATATACACTAGCTAATAAAGTTGAAGTGCTAGAAGGAGATAAAACTAAATATTTAATTTTAGTTAAAATACCTCAAAGTTACTTAGAAAATGAAAGTAATAAAATTTTTAAAGAAAGACTAAAAAATTTAATTTTTAAATTAAATGACTACTATCATGAATTAGGTAAGTAGTATGAAAAGTATACATAAAGATTTACTAAGAAAAATATTAAAAAATAAAATAAGATTTCTTTATTTAATGATAATAACAATACTTGGAAGCTCAACATATATTGCTCTTAATATTTTACCAAGGTCTATGAATAAAACTATATCAAATATATATGAAAAATATAATGTATATGATATAAAGATATTTAATAATTTAGGTTTCAATAATAAAGAAAAAGAAATTTTAAATAATATTAATGGAATAGAAAGTATAGAATATGTATACAATAAAGAATATCTTTTAAAAAGTGAAAAGGTTATTAACCTTTTTTCTTTATCCAAAAATATATTAAAATTAAATATTATAGAAGGTAAAGAGCCTAAAAACAATAATGAATTAATAATAGAATATAGATTAAAAAATATATATCCTATAAATTCAAATATTGAATTACAAGACAAAAAATATATAGTTACTGGTTATTTTGAAAATCCAGTTCATAGATTACTTGATAATCATGAAATAGCATATAAAGGTTTAAATAAAACCGATATTTTAGCGTATACCATTCAGTCTAATTTTCAGGAAAATGATTTAAAAAATATTTATATAAAGTTGGAAAAAGATAAAAATTTAATTCAAATGAAAAACTTATTAGAACAAAAACTATATAGTTATGATAAAGAAAAAGAATTTAAAAGTGAAAAACTTAAATTTTTACTTAAAGAAGAAACAAAACTTATAAATGGAATAAAAGAAATAGAGACTGGAATAAATAAAATACAAAATGAAAAATTAGAATTAAATAAAATAAATAAAGATATATTAAAAAAAGAAAATTTAATAAGTAGTACTTTAAATAATATTAATAAAAATGAAAAAGTTATAGAACAAGAAAATATTAAAATTCAAAATTCAATTATAGATATTGATGCCGGTCTTAAAAAATTACAAGATGGATTAACAGATATTAATTCAGGAATTTTATTAATAGAAGAGTCTTTAAATAAAATTGATTCTGGATTAAAAGAAATTGAAATTAAAGAAATTGAATTAAATAATAATCTTTATAAATTAAGAAAAACAAAATCAAGTATATTTTTTTCAGAAAATAAGAAAAATAAATATATAAAAGAAATTAATGATGCCTTAAATACTATTATTAAAGAAAAAGAAAAATTGTTTAACAATAAAAAAGAATTAAATTCAAAATTATTGGAATTAAATATTAAAAAAAATCAGATTAACAACAATATTCGTGACTTAACCAAAAAAAAGGAAGAAGTATTTATTGGTACTGTTAATATTAAAAAAAATAAAGAAATATTAGCTTATAATAAAAATAAATTTTTAAATGATTATGATGAAAATATCTTAAAAATTAAAAATTCTAAAAAAAATATTAAAAATGCATATTATATATTAAATAATAAAGAAAAAGATTTAATTATTAAAAAAAATAATATAAGATACACTGATAATATTCAAAAAATAAAAAATTTAAAAAAAGAAATTTCTTCATTAAAAAATATTTATATAGTTAGTACTTATATGGATAATGCATCATATATATCATATGTAGAAGGAATAGAAAGTCTTAATATAATATCTAAAATTTTTCCCATTATTTTTTATTTCATAGTAATATTTATAACCATAACTACAATGACAAGATTAATAGAAGAAGATAGATCTAGCATTGGTACTATGAGATTTCTTGGATATAGTGATATTGATATATTAATAAAATATTTAATATATGCACTTATTCCTACAATACTTGGTTTATTTATAGGGGATATTTTAGGATTTATATATTTACCAAGATTTATATATACTGCGTATAATTCTGGGTCAATAAGTACATTTAATAATTTAGAAATTATATTCAGTCCTAAACTATATATAATTTCATTTATTGCTTCTATTATATCTAGCTTTTTATCTGTGTATATTTCTATTAAAGCAAGTCTTAATGTAAATGTTGCAAGTTTACTAAAAATGAAATCTCCAAATAAAGGTAAAAAAATTTTTCTTGAAAAATTTAATTTTTTATGGAATAAACTTAAATTTACAACAAAAATAACTATTAGAAATATATTTAGATATAAAATAAAATTAGCTATAAATATAATTGGAATAGCAGGATGTTCTTCTTTGATTTTTTTAGCTTTTTCTATAAAAGATTCATTTAATAATATTTCATATCAACAATTTGAATATTTAAGACCTTATAAAGCTGAAATAAATATTAAAAATAATTATAATAAGATTGAAATTGATAATTTATTAAAAAACAATAATTATATATATGCACAAAAAATATACGCTAAAATTTTAAATAATTATGAAGAAAAGTATGTAGATGTATATGTATTTAATGATAATATTTCAAACTTTATAAAAATAATTGATAGCAAAAACAATAATATAAATTTAGAAGATAAAGGAATATATATTAGCCAAAGAGCGCTAGAATTATCAAATAAAAGTATTGGAGAAAATATTTTAATTAAAGATTATTGTATGAAAGTATATAATTTTAATATTTTTAAAAGTTTTCAAAATTATTCAGGAAATTATATATATATATGACAAAAAAATATTATGAAAGTCTCGGATATAAATATAAGGAAAATATCATTCTTGTAAAAGATAAGATAAATAATTATGATAAATTCTTTAAAAATCCAGATATATTATATATCTATGAAACTAATACTCAAAAATTAATTTATGATAAAATTAGTAATAGTTTAAATTATATAGTTTTGTTTATTATGATTTTTTCCGCAATTCTTTCATTTGTTGTAACATACAGTTTATTAGATATAAACATAAACGAAAGAAAAAAAGAAATATCAACTATAAAAGTCTTAGGATTTAGAAAAATAGAGATTTTTAAATACATATACAGTGAAACTATTTTATTAACTATTATTGCATCTTTATTAGGTATAATTTTAGGAATCATTTTACATAAAAGTGTTATATTTAGCATGCGTAACACAAATGTAATATTTATAGAAACCATTTCACTTAAAACATATATTTTAACATTAATATTAACATATGTTTTTTCATTTATTTCTATAGTTATAAGTTTTAGAAAAATAAATGTAATTAATATGGTTGAATCATTAAAAATTGACGATTGAAACAAACTTTTAAATATGGTATAATAAACAATAAGGAGGTTGATATGAAAAAATTATTAGTAATATTTTCAGTATTGTTAAGTTTAAATTTATTTGCACTTAATGATGGTAAGTATGAAGTTGTTCAAAAAAACTCTGATTATACATTAAATTTTAAATTAATTGTTAAGAATTCTAAAATATTATTTGTTGATTTTGATAAAACTGATATTAATGGTCAAAGATTATCAACAGTTAATCAAAATTTTAGAAACAAAAAAGAAAATATGAAAAAATACATAATTGAGAATCAAACTTTAGAAAATTTACCTGTAGAGTATAAAAAAGAACTGGGAAGTTTAATAGACTTTTTATTAGAAAAAAGTAATTCATCAGAACCAGGAACTTATCAATTAAATTAATGGGGATGTGTTAACATCCCTTTTTTGTGAGGTATTTAAATGCGTTTAGATAAATTTTTAGCTAATTCTGGAGTAGGTAGTAGAAAAGAAGTTAAAGAACTTATAAAACAAGGATTAGTTTTTGTAAATGAGGAAAGAATTAAAAGTAGTGATAAAAATATAGATGAAAATAAAGATATAATTAAAGTAAATAATAAATTGATAACATATAAAAAACATGTCTATATCATGCTAAATAAACCCAAAAATGTGATATCAGCAACTGATGATAATAAACACAAGACTGTTATTGATTTAATAAAAGGATATGATACATATAATATATTTCCTGTAGGAAGACTTGATATAGATACTGAAGGATTACTTTTATTAACCAATGATGGTAAACTTTCACATAATCTACTTTCTCCCAAAAAACATGTTGAAAAGGAATATTTGGTAAAACTAAAAGAAAATATAAATGATCATAATATACACAAAGTGGAAAATAGTATAGAACTTGAAGATGGATATGTGTGTAAAAGGGCTAAAATAAGTAAAATTAGTGAAAATGAATTAACGATTTCTATAACTGAAGGTAAATTTCATCAAGTTAAAAGAATGTTTAAAGCAGTAAATAATGAGGTTATATATTTAAAAAGAATTCGTATGGGAAATCTTTTATTAGATAAAAACTTAATGTTAGGAGAATATCGTGAATTAAGTAGTGATGAATTGAAGGGATTGATTACAAATGAAAAAGATAACATTTTTTAATTTCAATAAGTATATCGATGTGTATAAAATTATATTTAATAATATATCTGAAAATTTTAAATTAGATATATCAATTAATGAAGTACACTTTAAAGTATTAAATAATGAATATTTAAATAAATCAGATATTACTTATACATCATATTTAACTCCGTATGATTTTGATGTACAATTAGAAGATATCGTGTATTATCCTAATCTTTTTTTCAATTCAAAAGCTTATGATATTAAAAGATTTTCAATACTTAAATTATTAGAAATTTTTGAAATTAATATAGAAAATAAAAATATACTAATATTAGAATTAGGAGATTTTTTTGAAAATATATACAGTAGTTTAAAGGAATTAAATCCACGTAAGATAAATATTTCAACAATAAAAGAAAATATAAAATTCAAGTTAAATAAAGGTGATAGTTTTAAGAAAAAAGTTGATTCTGAAAGATTAGAAAATGTCGATCTTTTAATAAATGACACAGAAATAGGTGATATGTATTCCATAAATGAAACACCAATTAAACTAACTGGTATACTTAATCCTAAATATTTACTTGATCTTAACTTATTACCATTAGAAACTACTTTAATGAGTTTAAATAAAAATAAAAGAAACATTAGTATAGGTGGCCTTTATTTAGCAATTATAGAATGTCTTAAAATTTCTAGTATACTATTTTCTAAAGATTTAGTAACTCGTGAAAATATAAATAAAATCTATAATAATTTTGTAGATGAATTAAATAAAAATTAACTATAATAAAGGAGAAAATAATGGAAAAAGAAATAGATTTTAAATTAGAGTATGATAAATTACATCAAATCGCTAGATTATTGAATTTAGATTTTGAAGAATATAGAAATTCTATAAAAGCTTTTAACGAAGATATTAAAGAAGCTTGTAAAATATTTTTAGGATTTGAAGATATAGATAATGAAGTAACAAATTTTCAAACTTTCTTTTTTTACTATATGGCTGAACATTTAGAAAAATCGTATTTTCATAATAATAATTCTAAAATGTTTACTATAGGATTAAAAAATTTAACAAAAGATTATGAATATTTATTAGAAAATAAAATAAATTTTGATGATTTTGAAGAAAAAGAAAAAACGTATGATGATGTATTAATAGATATATTGGCATCAAATATAGAACATGAGTTAAAAAAAATAAATAAAACCATATTTGCTATATCAATGGGGTTAAATAGTTGTATATATGTAATAACAGATTATAAAATTCTTAAAGAACTTAAAAAACTTGATTCCAAACTAGTCCAAATATTCGATACCTTAAATCTTGAAAAAATATATGGTTATATATATCAATTCAAGGAAACAGATCCTACTTTTCAAAATATCTTGATAAAAGGGGACTATATAATGGAAGAGAAAGAAAATAAAGGTAAATATATAAGCCTATTTAATCCTAATATCAGACAAAATATAGTTATTGCATTTTTAACAGATGAGCAAAAGAAAAATTTAAAGGTGATTCTATAATGATAAAACTTGCAATATTTGATATGGATGGGTTACTTGTTGATACAGAACAAATTTATATAGAAGTGTTTCCTAAAATCTTAGAAAAGCAAGAAATATATATAAAAAAAGAAGATATGACTAAAATTATAGGTCAAAGTGAGAAAGCATTTAAAGAGCATTTTTCAAATCTTTTCCCAAATATTGATTTTGAAAAAGCTAAAAATGAATTACTAGATTTTTTTAAAAAAACTGCTGAAAATAAAAAACTTAATGTTAAAAAAGGTGCTAAAAATTTATTGAATTTTTTAAAAAATAGAGGAATTAAAATTGCACTTGCTTCCTCTAATGATAGAGATAAAATAAAACTTTATTTAGAAAAAACTGATCTTTTAAAATATTTTGAATATATAATATCAGGAGAAGATATAAAAGAAAGCAAACCTAATCCAGAAATTTTTAATAAAGTAATAAATCATTTTAATGTTGAAAAAGATGAAACAATAATTTTAGAAGATTCTTTTAATGGAATTAGAGCAGCATATAGTTCTGGTGCAAAAGGTATAATGATACCAGATATTTTAGAACCAAATATAGAAATGAAAGAAAAGGCAAAATATATATTTAAGGATTTAGATGAAGTTGTTTTAAACTTCAATATGCTAGACAAAGACTAGATATTTATAGTATAATTAATATTAATATTATGTATGAAAAATTGAAAGGAGGAACATGGAAAATATAACCTTATACAGAAAATATAGACCACAAAATTTTGAACAACTATATGGTCAACAAAATATAGTTGAGGCCATAAAAAATAGTTTAGATAATAATAAAATGTCTCATGCTTATCTTTTTAATGGTCCACGTGGTGTTGGTAAAACAACTATTGCTAGACTTATTGCAAAAGGTATAAATTGTTTAAATAATGGTCCAAGTTCTATTCCTTGTGATGAATGTGAAAATTGTAGAGAAATAGTAAATGGAAGCGCTATGGATATAATAGAAATTGATGCTGCATCTAATCGTGGTATTGATGAAATAAGAGATTTAAAAGAAAGTACTGGTTATCTTCCTGTTAAATGTAGAAAAAAGATATATATAATAGATGAGGTTCATATGTTAACTAAAGAAGCTTTTAACGCTCTTTTAAAAATACTTGAAGAACCACCTCAACATATTTTATTTATACTAGCAACAACAGAAATAGAAAAAATTCCAGATACAGTAATTTCTAGATGTCAAAGATATGATTTTAAAACTTTAAGTGAAAATGATATAGTAAATATGCTTATAAATGTTGCAGAAAAAGAAAATATTAAAATAGATGAAGAATCTTTAAATTTAATATATCAAAAATCTGAAGGTTCTGCTAGAGATTCATTCTCAATATTTGAACAGGTAATATCTAATTATTATCATCTAGATCAAATTACTTTAGAATTAACTGAAAAATCACTAGGACTTGTTTCAAGTAAAGTTCATAATGAATTTTTAGAAAATATTGAAAAAGAAAATAAAGTGGATATAATATCACAAATTGATTATTTATGGAATAATGGAATACAAATCGATCAGTTTCTTAAAGATTTTTGTAAATATGTCAAAAGATCAAATGTAAATATTGATTTAAAAATCAAAATAATATCTGCTGTTTATGATATATTAAATAAATTTAGAAATGAAGAAGATAAAAGATTGATTTCATATTTAATAATAGACAAAATATTAAAAAAAGATAATATAGCAGTTTCTAAAGTTATTAACTATGATAATCATAAAAATGTACAAACAAAACAATTTAATAATGAAAACTGGAATGAATTTGTTGCAAATCTTGAAAAAGAAGGAAGATATAGATTTTATTGTTTATTAAATCAAACATCTGTTGTTATAGATAATAATAATATCAGTATAAGCCTTAAAAATAATAAAGAATTAATCAATGTTTTAAATAATCCAAATACTATAGATTTTATAGAGAAAGAAATTTATGATAAATATGGACTAAATGTTAATATTATAACAGAAAAAGGTGAAGAAACAACGTTTTTACACGAAGATATAAAAAATAAATTAATAAGTATTTTTGATGCTATTGAAGAATAGGAGGAAGGATGAAAGTAAAAGTAATACTAACAGAAACAATTAAAGGTGTAGGGAAAAAAGATGAAATAGTTGAAGTTAAAGATGGATATGCAAATAACTTCCTATATGCTCAAAAAAAAGGTATACCTGCAACTGAAGAAAATATAAAAAAATTAGATAATAAAAAAGCTAAAGTTGAAAAAACAAAAGAAAAAGAAACTATTCATGCCAATGATTTAAAAAAACAATTAGAAGCTAAGCCTATATTACTTGAAGTTAAAATGGGTAAAGATAATAAACTGTTTGGTTCAATTGGAAGTAAGGAAATAGAAGAAGCTATAAAAGAGCAGTTAAATATAGAAGTTGATAAGAAAAAAATGGGAAATGATGCTCGTATAAAAACTTTAGGTGATCATATAGTAGAAATCAAACTATATGCAGATGTAAAAGCAAATGTAAAAGTTATAGTTAAAGGAGTTTAATATGGATGAATTTCAATTAACTGAAAATTCTTTACATAGTCTAGAAATAGAAAAATCTATACTAGGTGCTATTCTTATAGATCCAAATATAATATATAATATTAGTGATAGAATAAATGCTTCTGATTTTTATTTTAATTTCAATCAATTAATATATGAAAGTATATTAAAAAGACGTGATAAATATTCTAAAATTAATTTAGACTTAAATATATTAATGGAAAATTTAAAAGAAGATAATATACTTGATAGTATAGGTGGAGTAGAATACTTAAACGAATTAATAGATAGTTCATATACATCAGCCAATATAGAAGCATATATAGAGATATTTAAAGAATACTCTAAAAAAAGAAAACTTTTAAATGTTTCAAAAGAAATTTCAAAAAGTATATATGACAATAAAAAAAATTCTACTGATTTATTGGAAGAAGTACAAGTATCTATTAGCCAGATAGATGAAGAAGGTAGTGGAGATGATATAATAAAACTATCTGAATTAGTCGCTAGAGATTATGAAAGAACTGATAATAATACTATAGAAGATTATCCTAAAACTAAATTTACAAGATATGATTCTGTTACTAATGGTTTAAGACCTGCAACACTTTTAATACTTGCAGCTCGTCCAGCAATGGGTAAAACTGCATTTTCATTAAATATTGCGTTAAATGTAGCTAAACAAAATAAACGTGTATTAATATTTAGTTTAGAAATGGGAGAAGAAGAATTATACAATAGATTGTTAGCTGCTGAATCTGAAATTGAACTTAAACATATACAAAGAAATAGATTTGATTTAAATGATAAAGATACAATTAATAAATTGCTTATAGCACGTGATACTTTATCAAATCTTGAAGTATATATAGATGCTTCAGCTACACCTACTATAACTGCTATTAAAAATAAATCAAGATTATTACAAAGAAAATATAAAAATATAGATTTAATAATAATTGATTATTTACAACTTGTTTCAGCAACATCAAATAAAGGTAGTAGAGAACAAGAAATTTCAGAAATTTCAAGAGGACTTAAACTTCTTTCTAAAGAATTAAATGTTCCTATTATAGCTCTTTCTCAATTATCAAGAAGAGTTGAAAGTCGTGAAGACAAAACTCCTATGTTGTCTGATTTAAGAGAATCAGGTTCTATAGAACAAGATGCCGATCAAGTTATGTTTTTAAGTAGTAAAGAGTATTACAATAATCCAAAAAATTCAGAAGAAGATAATAATAAACTTTTATCTAGTATAGAACTAACATTAGCAAAAAATAGAAGTGGTAGTACAAATAAAAGTTTGTTATTTTTTGATAAACCTATACAAAAATTCAGAAATCCTACATATGATGAGGAAAAGATGTACTTTAAAGGAGAAGAAGATTGAAAAAAATAATTAAAAAAGCGGAATTATTAGCACCTGCTGGAAATATGGAAAAATTAATGGAAGCATTCCATTTTGGTGCAGATGCCGTATACATAGGGGGTAGGGGATTCAATTTAAGAGGAATGTCAGCAAATTTTTCAGACAGAGAACTAACAAAAGCAGTGGAATATGCTCATTCTATAGGTAAAAAAGTATATGTTACATTAAATATTTTTGCTCATAACCAAGAAGTAAATTATATACCTAAATTTATTAAATTTTTAGATGAAGCAAAAGTTGATGCTGTTATTGTTGGTGATTTAGGTATAATACAACAGGTTAGAGAACATGCACCAAATATGGAAATACATGTAAGTACTCAAGCAAATGCTACAAATTGGATGACAGTTAAAGCATATAAAGATATGGGTGTTTCAAGAGTAGTTCTTGCACGTGAAATGTCTCTACATGAAATAAAACAAATAAAAGAAAAAGTACCTGATATGGAACTTGAAGTATTTATTCACGGAGCTATGTGTATGGCTGTTTCTGGAAGATGTTTATTAAGTAATTATTTTACTTCAAGAGATGCAAATCGTGGAATATGCGCTCAAGATTGTAGATGGAATTATAAAGTTATAGCAGAAGGTCACGAAGAAACTGGAGCCCATGATATTATAGAAGATGAAGGTGGAACTTTCATATTTAATGCAAAAGATTTATGTACAATAGAGTTTATAGAAAAAATACTAGAAGCAGGTGTTGATTCACTAAAAATAGAAGGCCGTATGAAGAGTATTTATTATAACTCAACTGTTACTAAACAATATAGAGAAGCACTTGATTCTTATTATTCTGGTAATTATAAATATGATCCAAAATGGCTATATGAATTACAAACTATAAGTCATAGACTATATTCTCCGGGATTTTATTTTGGTTCAAGTAATGAATTTGATCAAAACTATAACACAAGTTCATCTTATTCACAAACTTATCAATTAGTAGCAAATGTAATTGAAGTTATTGATAAAAATAAATATAAAATACAGGTTAGAAATAGAATTATAGCACCAGAGGTTGAACTTGAATTAATTCGTCCTCATTGTGATCCTATTAAATTTAAAGTTGATCATTTCTTTAATATAAAAACTGAGGAATATGAAGAAGTAGTTCATCCAAATACTATAGCTATACTTGAGACAGATATAGAAATGGGTCCACTTGATTTAATAAGAGTTAAGTTACCTGAAGGTGTATCTGATAGCGATATGGATATATCAGAAACAACTCAAGCAAATGATGGATTTGTACCTAAAAGTGCATGTCAATCTTGTTCTAAAGATTTTTAATCAGAAAGGAATAAATATGAAAGAAAAAATTCTAATAGTGGAAGATGATGAAAAAATTGCAAAACTTATAGAAATGGAATTAAAATTTGAAGGTTATGATGTAGAAATCAAATATGATGGTAAAGAAGGTCTTTTAACCGCTAAATACAACCATTTCGATTTAATCGTTTTAGATGTAATGTTACCTAAAATGAATGGTTATGAAGTATGTAAAAGAATTAGAGAAGATTCAGATGTTCCTATAATTTTCTTAACTGCTAAAGATCAAGTTACTGATAAAGTTGTTTCTTTTGATTATGGTGCAGATGACTACATGACTAAACCTTTCTCTATGGATGAATTAATCGCTAGAATTAAAGCTTTAATAAGACGTACTAAGAAAAAAAGTGAAAAGAAAGAAGACTTTATTTTTGAAGATTTAAGAATATCATATACTGCTTATGAAGTCTTTAGAAATGGGGAACAAATTCCACTTTCTAAAAAAGAATTCGAACTTTTAGACTACTTGGTATTAAATAAGGGTATAGTTTTAAATAGAGATAACATTCTTGAAGAAGTTTGGGGATTTGATCAAATTGGTAATAATAATATTTTAGATTTATATATAAAATATTTAAGAGATAAAATCGATAAGCCTTATGAAAGAAAATTCATACATACTAAGAGAGGGATAGGTTTTGTTTTTAAATAAAGAAAATAACAATTTAGGTATAAAAAAGAGAATAACACTAACTTTTGGTTTGATTTTTGTATTTATTACATCAATAACAACTATATCTTTATATTTAGTGCTTAACACACAAAATTTAAAAGAAATGAATGAAATATTTATACCTAAAATAAATGATATTAATATATATTATAATAAGCTTGAAAACTACATTGAAAAGTATAATGAAAAAAAATTAAGACTAAGTTTTGAACCAAAAATTATAGAACAAAAATTAGTATATGATAAACCTTTTAATGAAGGTCAAGAAGATTTTAAATATATATTACATATAGTAAGTCCTAAAAATAATGTAGATGTAATACCTTTAAATACAACTGGATATAATATATCTTTATCACAACTCAATAATATAAAAGAGGATAAAATATCTGAATTAATATTATCACAATCTAATAAATATAATTATTATAAAGCTTTAAAATCAAGCAGAAAGATTCGTGGAGTTCAATTTGATATATATATATTAAAGGATAATACTAATCATAAGACTTTACTCGATTTATTAAAAACTTTATTTATATTTTCTATAATAATAGGTTTAATTTTAATATTTGTTTTATCAAATACTATAAGTAATGGTATATTAGGACCTATTAAAAATATAATTAGAACATCAAAAGAAATATCTAGAGGTAATTTGAAAAAACGTATTCAGCCACTTGACACTCGTGATGAATTAATGGATTTAACAAATATAATAAATGAAATGTTAGACAAAATAAATCTTTCTTTTGAAAAACAATCTAGATTTATATCCGATGCTTCACATGAATTAAGAACACCTATTACTATTCTTAAAGGTTATGCTGAATTAATTTCTAGAAGATATATAAAAAATCTGTCAGAAGAAGAGAAAAAATTACCTAAAAACGAAATGCTAATAGAAGCTATTAATGCAATTATTAACGAAAGTGACAACATGAATAAATTAATATCATCTTTACTATTTTTATCAAGAAATGAAGCTGATGAATATGATAAAAGTAATAGAATATTAATTAATTCGTATGATATATTAAATCAAATAAAAAAAGATTATGATATGATAGATATATCAAATAAAATAATTATAGATAAAAGTGAAAATTTTGATTTTATAACCGATAAAAATTTATTATTGCAGTCTATAAGAATAGTCATTGAAAATAGTATTAAATATTCACCAAATGGAACTAATATTTATTTATCTACCTCTATGGATGATACTTATGGATATATATCTATAAGAGATGAAGGATATGGTATGGATGAAAAAGAATTAGAAAGAATATTCGATAGATTTTATAGAGTAGATGAATCAAGAAATAAAAATACTGGAGGCCATGGATTAGGTCTTTCAATATTTAAAAAAATATTGGAAATACAAGGACAAAAATTTAGTATAGAGTCCAAACTAAATATCGGAACAAAAATCACAATAATAATTGAAAAAAATAATGGCAATATCTAGTATATTGCCATTTTTAGAAAGGTAAATAATTGGAAGAATATATTTTAATTTTAAATAAACCTAAAAATATTTCTTCTTTCTCATATATACAAAAAATAAGAAGAGAAGAAAATATAAAAAAAATAGGTCATGCAGGAACTCTTGATCCATTAGCGCAAGGTTTAATGATAGTTATGGCTAACAATGCAACAAAATTTTCAGATTATTTAATGAAACACGACAAAACATATCTTGTTGAAATGGAATTAGGATACGAAACAGATACTTTAGATTTAGAAGGAGAAAAAATAAAAAAATATAAAGGTGAAATTAAAATTACTTTAAACATGATTAATAACGTTATTGAAAAATTTAAAGGAAAAATCAAACAAATACCACCTATGTATTCTGCAATAAAAAAAGATGGTGTAAAACTTTATCAACTTGCTAGAAATGGTCAAGAAATAGAATTAGAAGCAAGAAATGTAGAAATATATGATATATATGATCTATATTTAAATACTAATAAAATATCATTTAGATGTGATGTTAGTAGTGGTACATATATTAGATCTCTTGTTAGAGATATAGGAAGAGAATTAGGGTATTTTGCTACAATGACAGATCTTTATAGAGAAAAAGTTGGTAAATTCACTAAAGAAGATGTTAATAAAAAAATTTCCTTAGAAGAAATATTAGAATATCCTAAAATCGAAGTAAATGAAAAACTTTATTTAGAACTAAAAAATGGAATGACTAAAATTTTAGAACTTAAAAACAAAAAATATACTAAAACTGATTTTTTTAAAGTTTACTTTAATAATAATTTTATTGGTTTAGTAGAAATAAAGAAAAAAATAGGGTATAATTATTATATAAAAAGACACAAATATTTTAAATAGGAGGTCCCTATGAAAATTAGAAAAGCGATCATACCAGCTGCTGGTCTTGGTACAAGAGTATTACCAGCTACTAAAGCACAACCAAAGGAAATGTTATGTATAGTTGATAAACCTGCATTACAATATCTTGTAGAGGAATTAATAGAAAGTGGGATACAAGAAATATTAATAATAACAGGTAGAAATAAGCAATCAATAGAAAATCATTTTGATCATTCTTATGAATTAGAAGAAATGTTAAAAGCTGCAGGAAAAACTGTTCTTTTAGATGAGGTTCAATATATATCAAACATGACAAATATGTTTTATGTTAGACAAAAATTACCTTTAGGATTAGGGCATGCTATAAGTCGTGCTGAATCTTTTGTCGCAAATGAGCCATTTTTAGTATTATTGGGTGATGATATAATATATACTGATAAAGAAAAAGGTGAAATTCCAGTATCTAAGCAATTAATAGAAGAATATTATAGACTTAATGGCGGTAGTATTATAGGAGTACAAAAAGTTGCAAAAGAAGATGTATCTAAATATGGTATAATAAAACCTGGTACAAAAATAAATGAAAATACATATGAAATAGATAATTTTATAGAAAAACCAAAAGTAGAAGAAGCACCTAGTGTATACGCTGCCCTTGGTAGATATATATTAGAACCAGAAATATTTAAATATTTAAAATCAGAAGTTCCTATAAATGGTGAAATTCAATTAACTCCTGCTATTTTAAAAATGGCAAAAAATTCTAATAATAAAATATATTCATACAATTTCAAAGGTTTAAGATATGATACTGGAGATAAATTCGGAATGTTTAAAGCTAATGTTGAATTTGGGTTAAGGCATCCAGAGTTAAAAGATAAAATAAAAGAATATCTTAAAGAATTAAAGATTAACTTATGATAATAATAGGTGATAAATATACTACTTATGAAATTGATGAAAATATAGAGAAAAAATACAAAATTAGTAAAGAAATTTTGATGGAAAATGTTGGGTTTAAACTATTTGAATTAATAGATAAAACTAAAGAAACATATTTAATACTCGCTGGATTTGGTAATAATGGAGGAGATGGGCTAGTATTAGCTCGTCTTTTAAATTCTATAGGAAAAGATGTAATTATATTTAGAATAGAAAATGAAATTTATAGCGAACTTTGTGATTTAAATTATAGAAGATGTAAATCTTTGGGAATACCCATAATCAATAAAATAGAAGAAATTAAGTATTATTTAAATAATGTTGATATTGTTATAGATGCTATATTTGGTGTAGGAATTAGAGAAGGAATGTCCGATAATATTTTAGATGTTATCAATATTATAAATGAAATGAAATTAATTAATAAATATTCAGTTTATTCTATAGATATACCAACAGGATTAAGTTCTGAAAGTGGGGAAGTAGTAGAAGAGGCTATTAAAGCAGATATAACTTATAGTATAATAACATATAAAAAAGGATTTTTAAATTATAATTCCAAAGAATATACAGGTCATATCCATATTATCAAAGATATTATAATACCTAATGATTTATTACTCCATCATAGTGATCTATTTTTAATAGAAGAAAATGATATATCTAATTTTAAAAGAGAAAGAAATATAAATTCCAATAAAACATACTTTGGTAAATCTTTTATAGTTTCAGGAAGTGATAAATATATAGGTGCAGCAAAACTTGCAACAGAAGGTTGTTTAAATGTAGGTAGTGGCTATACTTATCTTTTTTCAGAAAACGAAAAACTTAGAGAATTAGTATATAATTTACCTGAAATAATATTTACAAGTAATATAAATGATTTAGATAATGCTAAAGTATTAGGAATGGGACCTGGAATAACAAATATTAATACTATAAAAATTTTAATTGAAAAATATAAAAATTCAAAAAAACTTATATTAGATGCTGGAGCGATAGATTCAAGTGTTAATATAGTTAATAGTCCAAATATCCTTATAACTCCTCATACAGGCGAATTTTCAGCTTTATATAATATTAATTTAGAATTAATTTTAAAAAATACAGCTGATATAGTCAAGGATTATGCCAATATGAATAATATAAATATCTTATTAAAAGGTAAAAATACATATATAAGTGATGGGATAAAAACTTATGTTGTAAATACAGGAAATCCATATATGGCTATAGCAGGGATGGGAGACGTGTTAACAGGTATAATTACAGGATTGGTTGCACAAAATTATTCAATAATAGAATCTGCTATAATAGGTTCTTATTTACACGGTTATATAGCTGATGAGTTAAAAAAACAAAGATATATTATAACACCAACTGAATTGGTAAAAAATATATCCTATTATATGAATAAATTATTAAAATAAACTAGAGTTTTTACTCTAGTTTTTTTTATATTAAAATTAAAAAATAATTAAACGCTTAAAAGTGTTTTAAAATAACGATAAAAATCGATACAAAATAAAAAAGATTATATTTTAATCTTTTTTTAATTTTATTGTTTTATCATTTTCTTTAAATTATAAACCTAAATAGGTTTATGTGTATAATGTTCCTTGCTTGAACAAAATTATTCAGTGTGTTTTCTATGTGAACTGTAAGATTTATTGTTTTCTTGAAAAGGACAAATACTTTTTCTCGCCGAAAGAACTATAATGTGAAAAAGTCAATAAATGTGACTTTCTTTTTTTTAAACTTATTGAAGAAAATTCTTAATTGTAGTATAATATTACAAAAAACTTAGGAGATATTTATGAAAAATATACTATTAGGAATAACTTCAGGTATAGCTTGTTACAAGGCATTAGATATAACATCTCAATTGACAAAAAAAGGATATAATGTAACAGTTATGATGAGTGATAATGCTAAGAATTTAATTTCTCCATCTTTATTTCAAGTAATTTCAAAAAATAAAGTATATTATGAGAATTTTGAAAAAGATGAAATTGATGTATATCATATAGAGCTTATTAAAAATAATGATTTAGTTGTTATTGTACCAGCAACCTTAAATATTATAGGAAAACTTTCAAATGGGATTGCAGATGATTTCATTTCAACATGTTTATCTGTTTCTGATCCAAATAAAACTTTAATTTTTCCAGCAATGAATACTAGAATGTATACAAACCCTGTAAATCAGTATAATATGAACAAATTAAAGGATTTTGGATATGATATTATAGAAGCAGATACAGGTTTTTTAGCCTGCGGAGAAAACGGAATAGGAAAACTCCCTAACATAGATAAAATAATAGATTATATTGAATATAGAATAAATAAAAATGAAAATCTTAAAAACAAATCAATATTAATTACAGCTGGAGGAACAAAAGAACCTATAGACCCTGTAAGAACTATAACAAATAACTCTAGTGGTAAAATGGGAATTTCCCTTGCAAAAGAAGCTAAATTAATGGGAGCAAATGTAACACTTATATCAACTAAAAAAGATATAAATATACCAAGCTATATAGATAAAATAATTTATGTAGAAACGACACAAGAAATGCTTGAATCCGTAAATAACGAAAAAGATAAAATGGATGCAATAATAATGGCGGCAGCTGTTTCAGATTTTAAAATTAAGAATTACAGTAATCAAAAAATAAAGAAAAAAGATATGAATAACGATTTAAAACTTGAACTCGAACTAAATAAAGATATTTTAATTGAATTATCAAAAAATAAAAATAGAAAATACTTACTTGTGGGATTTGCTGCAGAAAGTCAAAATTTAATAGAAAACGCTAGATTAAAATTAGAAAAAAAAGATTTAGATTTTATAATTGCTAATGATATTTCCGATAAAACTATAGGATTTAATTCTGATTACAACAAAGTATGTATAATAGATAAAAATTCAAATGAATATGAAATTAAATACAATACAAAAGATATAATTTCTAAAGAGATACTTAAAACTATTTTTAAGATATAATACAAAGTCCGATAATGTATCTTATGTATATTTTATAAAAGGAGGAACAATGTTCTTAGGCGATACTAACTGCCCTATCATAATACCTGATAATCCTCTTAAGAATTTATCAGACATAGAAAAAAGCATACAAAAAAAATTTAGATTAACTCTTTGGGCTCCTTTTATTAAAGCACTTAAAGAATTTAAACTAGTACAAGAAAACGATAAAATTGCAGTTGCTATTTCAGGTGGTAAAGATTCTTTACTACTTGCTAAATTATTCCACGAACTAAAAAGAGCTTCTAATATAAATTTTGAAGTTATTTTTATTGCAATGAATCCAGGATTTAATCAAAGAAATCTTGATAACTTAAAATTCAATTTAAAACATCTAAATATTGATTGCCATATATATAACGATAATATATTTGAAATTGCTGGTAACATAGCTAAAGATTACCCTTGTTTTATGTGTGCTAAAATGCGTCGTGGTTCTCTTTATACTAAAGCCACTGAACTTGGTTGTAACAAACTAGCTTTAGGACATCATTTAGATGATGTTATAGAAACTACTCTAATGTCTATGTTTTATATGAGTAAATATGAAACTATGTTACCAAAATTAAAGTCCGATAATTTTGAGATTGAATTGATACGCCCTCTTTTTTACGTTGAAGAAAAAGATATAATTAAATTTATTAAATACAACGGATTAAATCCTATGAATTGTGGATGCACAATTGCTGCTGAAAGAACTTCAAGTAAAAGACGTGAAACTAAAGAATTAATAGAAATGTTAAGCAAAACCAATCCTGATATAAAAAAGAAAATCTTACTATCTTCTTTTAATGTAAATATAGAGAAAATACTTTCTTTTAAATATAAAGGAAAAAAGATTTCATATTTAGATGATTATAAAATATTTAAAAATGATGATGAATAACTTAAAATAGGCATAAACTTTTGTTTATGCCTTTATAATATACTTTTAGTTACTTTCATTTATATCAATTTATTACTTTTTATCTAAAGCACTATTAAATTGATCTAAAATATTTTTATATTTTTCTAAAAATTCTTTATCTAAATCAATAATTTCAATTTTTTCAATTTTATCATTATTTTTTAAACTTTTAACTATTTCTAAATCACTTTCACTTACCACTTCACCAAATATAGTATGATTATTATTTAACCATTCAGTAATAACTGTCGTTATAAAAAATTGAGAACCATTAGTATTAGGACCTGCATTTGCCATAGCTAAATATCCAGGTTTATCAAATAAATAACCATTATATACTTCATCTCCAAATGAATATCCCGGACCTCCCATTCCAGTACCTGTAGGATCTCCACCTTGTGCCATAAAGTCTTCTATAACTCTATGAAATATAGTGTCGTTATAATATCCTCTATTAGCTAAATTTACAAAATTTAATACTGTTACTGGAGCCGCTTCACTAAATAAATTTAAATTTATCGCTCCCTTATTTGTTTTAATTATTGCTTTCATTTTTACCTTCCTATCTATATTTTAATAATTTTTCAGCTTCTTTATAATTTTTCATATATAATTCAACATGTCTATAAAAATTTGTACTATGATTAGGATGTTTTAAATGCGCTAATTCATGTACACAAACATAATCTATTTCAAATAAATTCCTTTTAATCAAATCTATATTTAAAGCAATTATACTTTTGACACAATTACAATATCCCCATTTACCTTTTATTTGCTTTATAATTAATCTTTTAAAATCTTCCTTCATTATACTTTTCCATTTTTCTATTCTATCATTAAATATCTTATTTGCTTCATTAAAATAAAATGTATAAATAATTTTCTTTTTATACTCAAAATTATCATTTAATGTATAAAGTATAAATTTATTATCCTTAAAAATAATTTTATCAAAACCACTTAATTTAACTTCTAAATTATAGAATTTACCTAAAAATTTAATTTTAGACCCATCAGTATAATCTTCCTCAAGCTTATTTTTACTATATTCATTTATTTTTTTTATATTTTTATCAATCCAATCTTTTTTTGATAAAATGAATTGCTCTATATAATATTTATCTATATTTATAGGAGCTGATATATACACACTTAAATCCGATCTTATTCTTAAATTAATATTCTTTACTTTCTTTCTTTCAACTTCATAACCTAAAATATATTCCACTATTCCCATTTTTGACATACTATATATTCTCCATTGAACTTTCAAGAATTTTTAAAACATTAGGTACTATAAACATTGATGAAATTATAAATTGAAAGTATATTTGAGGATATGCTATTTTTAATTTTTTTATAAAAAGTAAACTATTTTTTATATTAAGAATAGATACATGCTCATAATAATTATTATCCCCTTTATATCTAATAGATATTTGAAGAGACTCCAATACATATACATCTTTTTTTACGCTTAAGTTAGTTTTTAAAACTTTAATTTCTTCTATATCATTAAAATCAAATATTTCTTGAGTTTTAAAAAAAATCCCTTCATTTACAACATTAACTTTAGTGTCATTTATATATATTTTTTCATTTTTTACATTTCTTTTTATATTCCAAGATAACAATAATCTATACAAGAAAATAATAATAATAGAAATAATAAAATAACTAATTATTTCCATTTAATAATTCCTTAAGTTTAGGTAAAAAATATGAAATTGAAAATAAAGTTTTTAAATCAGTAACATAATCTTCTACTTTATCAATATCTATCCAATGTGATAATATATCTTCTCCCTCATCAAAATCCTTTTCACCTGGTAATATTTCATCAGATTTTAAACGAGCTGCATAAAAATAAAGTTTTTCTGTTGTATATCCTGGACTAACCGGTAATCCTTCTTTATACTCTATAAAGTCAACTACATCTTCAAATAAATACCCTGTTTCTTCTTTCAATTCTCTTTTAACTGCATTTAATGGTTCTTCTCCAGGATCTATTAATCCTGCTACATTTTCAAAAGTATTTCCATCTACTCCTGGTCTATATTGTTCAACTAATAGTACCTTATCTAAAGTTGTATTAAATAAAATTATACATACCGCATCAGATTTATCTAAATATTCTAATTTAACCCCTGTTGTTGGATGAATTTTAACTTCTCCTTTTAAAAAAACAAATCCCTCTTTTATTGGTTTAGACATAATAATCACCTCCAAATATATAAATATATTTTACAATAATTATCACCAAATTGCAAACAACAAAAAATAATGGTATAATGGTTTAATATATAAATTTTGAAAGGGGAAATATGATAACTACAAGTAATCTAACAGTACAATTTGGGGGAAGAAAATTATTTGAGGATGTTAACATAAAATTTACAGAGGGAAATTGTTATGGAATTATAGGAGCAAATGGTGCAGGTAAATCAACTTTTCTTAAAGTAATTACAGGTGAAGTTGAATCTACAAGCGGAGATATTATAATAGATAAAAATAAAAGAGTTTCTTTTTTAAAACAAGATCACTTTGCATATGAAGAAGAAAAAGTTTTAGATGTAGTAATTATGGGTCACGAAAGACTTTATCAAATAATATTAGAAAAAAATGAAATATATTCAAAAACAGAATTTACAGATGAAGATGGTATTAAAATTAGTGAATTAGAGGGTGAATTTGCTGAACTTGATGGTTGGGAAGCTGAAACTAATGCCGAAAAATTCCTAACAGGTCTAGGAATTTCTCCTGAACTTCATGATAAATATATGAAAGAATTAACTGAGCCAGAAAAAGTTAAAGTTTTACTTGCACAAAGTTTATTTGGTAATCCTGATATCTTACTTTTAGATGAGCCTACAAATGGATTAGATTTAAAAGCTGTAAATTGGCTTGAAAACTTTATAATGGACTTAGAAAGTACTACTGTTCTTATCGTTTCACACGATAGACACTTTTTAAATAAAGTTTGTACTCACATAGCTGATATAGACTATGGTAAAATTAAACTATTTGTTGGAAACTATAATTTCTGGTATGAATCTTCTCAATTAATGCAAGAATTATTGAGAAATCAAAATAAAAAAATTGAACAAAAAAGAAAAGAATTGCAAGAATTCATTGCTAGATTCTCTGCAAATGCATCTAAATCTAAGCAAGCTACAAGTAGAAAAAAACAATTAGAAAAATTACAACTTGAAGATATGCAAGTATCTAATAGAAAATACCCATATGTTGATTTTAAACCTGAAAGAGAAGCTGGTAATAATATGCTTAAGGTTGAAAACTTGAGTAAAACTGTTGATGGTGAACTTGTTTTAGATAATATAAGCTTTACTATAAATACAGGTGATAAGGTTGCTATACTTTCAAGAAACGATATAGCCAAAACTACTCTATTCCAAATATTAGCTGGTGAATTAGAAGCTGATAGTGGAACTTATGAATGGGGAATGACTACTACTCAAAGTTACTTCCCTAAAGATAATAGTCAATATTTCGAAGATATTAAATTATCTTTAATAGATTGGTTAAGACAATATTCTACTGATCAACACGAAGAATATGTAAGAGGTTTTTTAGGACGTATGCTATTTTCTGGTGATGATGCTCGTAAAGAAGCTAATGTATTATCAGGAGGAGAAAAAGTTAGATGTATGTTAGCTAAAATGATGTTAAGTGGTGCAAATGTATTATTACTAGATAGTCCTACAGATCACTTAGATCTTGAATCTATAACTTCATTAAATAAAGGGTTAACTAAATTCAACGGAACTATATTATTTACAACACATGACCATGAATTTATAGAAACTGTAGCAAATAAAATAATAGAAATTACACCTAAAGGTTTAATTTATAAAGAAATGGATTTTGATGAATATGTAGAAGATGAAGATTTACAAGAACAGATAAATGAAATGTATAGATAAAAAAAACCATAGTCAATTTGACTATGGTTTTTATTTAAATACCTCTCCTGCTTGTTGCGACCAAAAAACTAAATCTAAAGCATCCATAGGTATATTTACATATTTTGAATACTCTTTCATTTTTTCTTCTATTTCAAAATATATTTTAGGAGTCAGTGTTTTAGGAATTTCTTTAATTACACCTAATTCTTTTAAATTTTTAAGTACATGTCTATCTAATATAGCTAAATATCTCCCATAACCTAAATTTCTAAGTACATGAGCTGCTTCTTTAAGTCCCATACCTTTTATATTTTTTAATATCCAATTTCTTTTTTCAAAAACATCTCCAATTTCTTTTAGAATATTTTTACTATCTAATTTACCATTTCTTGTCATTAAATCTCTAAGTTCAATTAAATATTTTGCTTTATTATTCTTAAATCTAACAACATTTAAATACTCTACAATATCTCTTTCATTTCCTGTATACAACAATCCATTTGTTTTTAATTTTTCTATCGCAGACCATGCATTACGAGCTTTACTTTGAGGTGTTAAAATACAAAATGCAATTTCAGCAAAATAATCTTTTTCTTCATAATCTATAGTTGAAGCATAGCCTTTTATAGCTTCATCAATGTCATTTCTAAATTTTTTATATACTTCATCTATTTCTTTTTGTTTTTCTATACAAATATTCATATTACCTCTCTTTCATATATATATTAATAGAAATACTAAAATTTTTCAAGCGAATATTTATAGATTTTTATATATATCTATGGTATAATTAAAAATAATAAACTCAAGGAGGATATATGGAATTAATTACTTTTTCAATAATATATATATTAATAATAGCTTTTTTCATAGGATATGCAATATATTCTAATAAAAAAAGAAAACAAAGAGAAAATAAACTATACGAAGATTTAAAAATAGGTAAAAAAGTTATAACTATTGGTGGTATACATGGAATAATAAATAAAATTGATGACACTACTGTAGAGGTTAGAGTTGATGGTAACTTTAAAATAACATTTAATAAAACTGCTATATCAAAGGTTTTAGACTAGGTGGTAGAAATGTTTAACTGGTCAATAAAAAAAACTGTTTTATCTATATTTATTGCCTTTTCTACTCTAACTAGTGCCGCAGTTCTTAAAGATGTAACTTATATAAACGGAGAATTTACATTAACATTTGATAGTAAAGTTACACCGTCTATAAAAAATGAAACTAATAGTAGCAATAAGATAAAATACAATGTTTCACAAATAGATCTTAAAAATTCTTCTATTTCACCAGAAGTTTTAAAAAAGATAGATGTAAACGATAAATATTATAAAGATATAATAATAGATAATTTTGATAAAAATTCTATAACTATTCTTACATATTCTCAATATGGATATAATAGTAAAGTTACATATAATAATAACACAATAAAAATAAGTCAACACTCTACTTACATTCCTAAAAGAATGAGTGGTTTAACAAATAAACAATTAGTAATTACACTAGATGCAGGTCATGGTGGTCACGATTCAGGAGCTCGTGGTTTTGGAAGAATGGAAAAAGAAATTGCACTTCAAGTTGTTCTTAAACTTGCAGAAAATTTAAAAAGAGATCATAATGTTATTCTTACTAGAAAAGATGATACTTTTATTTCTCTAAGTGAAAGACCTCAAATTGGAAATAGAAATAATACTGATCTTTTTGTAAGTATACACTTAAATGCTGCTAGTAACACAACAGCAAGTGGTGCTGAAATATTCTACTTTTCTAAAGATACTAACCCATATGCTGCTAGATTAGTAGCAAATGAAGAAAAAACAGATGATAGTGCTAAAAGAGTTTCATCTGTAAATCAAATATTAGGTGAATTCTTTACAAATAGAACTAAAATAAAAAGTGCAAATCTTGCAACTATAATACTTAAAAACTATATAGATTTAACTGGTTTTAAACGTAGAGGTATATTTGGGGCAAATTTTGCAGTTCTAAGAGGTAGTGAATCTGCTAGCATGTTAATAGAATTAGGATTTATATCTAATGAATCTGATTCTGCTTTCCTTGCAAGTGATCAAGGTCAAGAAAAAGCTGTAATAGCAATAGCAGATTCAATAAGAGAAAATTTTGAGGAGTAAAAATGAAAAACAATAAACTTTTAATTTTACTAGTTGGTTTAGCCTCTATTAGTATTATTTCATATGTAGGTGACTATATATATTATAAGGTACCAAGTTTTAATGATACTATAATAAATTCAGAGGTCGAATCAGAAAATACATTAAATATTTATTTATATGATTCTAAAACAAAAGAATATAATATAGAAGAAATAAAAAATAGATCTGCTTCAATAGATGAAGGTGACTATGTTGATGCTATAATTGATAATATGAAACTAGAACCTTCTAGCTATAAATTTTTAGCTGCATATAACATAAAAAGAAATTCTAAAAATACTGTAATTATAAAATTAAGTAGATCATTTAATAAGTTGCAAAAATCTAAACTTAATGATTTTGTTAACTCTGTAAAAAAAACAATAATAGAAAATTTTGATGGTATAGAAGATATAATAATTGAAGTTGATTCTAATTAGGGAGTAAATATGTATAATTATAATGAAATATTAGAAGAATTAAAAATACAACTTAATGAAAGTAGATACAACCATGTTTTAAGAGTTAGAGATAAGGCTATATATCTCGCAAAAATATATAATGCTCCTATTAAACAAGTTGAAACTGCTGCTCTACTTCATGATATTGCAAAGAATTTCGATAATGAATATGCCTATAATTTAATTGAAGACAAATACAAAAGTATATTTGAAAATGGATTTAAAATTAATCAAATACTACATGGATTTGCAGGAGCTAGTTTCGTTAAAACTAGATTTAATATAACAGATGAATTAATATTAGACGCAATAAGATATCATACTATAGGTCGTATTAATATGACTATTATAGATAAAATAGTCTATATAGCAGATGCTATTGAAGATGGACGTGATTATCCACATGTTGATGAATTAAGGAAAATTGCAGATAATAATATAGACAAAGCAATATATACAGAGATTAACTATAAGTTAAAGCATCTTATAGATAAGAACTCTCCTATCCATCCTAATACAATAAATTTAAGAAATAGTTTAATAAGATAAAGGACTCTGTCCTTTATCTTTATATAGAAAGAGGTAAAATGAAAGGAACTTTCATATCAAGAAATCCAAGATTTGGTTTTGTTAATGCTCAAGATGGTCTAAGTTATATGATTCACTTCAATAATTTCAATAACGCATTTGATAAAGACGAAGTTGAAATCGAAATATACGATACCGAAAAATTATTAGCTAGAGTAACTAAAATAATTTCTAGACCAACTACTCCATTTCATGGCGTTGTTCAATTCCTAAAAAAAAATAAAGCAATTATTAAAATAAATAGAAGCAATAAAATAGTTATTGCTAAAAGAACTAAAAATACTACTTTAAAACCTAATGATATAGTATCATTTAGAATTGATTACTCTACTTTAAAAAAAGACGATATCTTAGTAAATATCATACATAATTACGGTAATATTAATAATTCTAATAATTTATTTTCATCTATATTAGAATCATCTAATATTCCAATTTCTTTTTCAAATGAAGCTAAAAAAGAAGCAATACAAATTAAAAAAGTTAATATAGATGAAGAATTAAAATATAGAAAAGATTTACGTAAACACGAAACTATAACTATAGATGATATTACAGCTAAAGATTTAGATGATGCTATATATTTAGAAAAAAAAGAAGATAAATATATACTATATGTAAGTATAGCTGATGTATCCCACTTTGTTAAAGAAAACTCTACTCTTGATTTTGAAGCTGCTAAAAGAGGAAATTCAGTATATCTAATAGATAAAGTTATACCTATGCTTCCAAAAAGAATATCAAATAATTTATGTTCCTTAAATCCAAATGAAGATAAATTATGTTTTACTGCAAAACTCACATATAATTTAGATGGAAAATTAATTGATACTGATTTTTTCAAATCTATTATAAACTCAAAAAGAAGACTTAATTATGATTATGTAAATAAAATATTTGAAGAAAATGAAAGATGTGGAAATGAAATGTTATTTGATATGCTTAATCTTTCTCTTATACTCCGTAAGAAAAAATATAAAAATGGTATGATTAATTTTGATATACCAGAAATAAAACCTATATTAAATGATAAAGGTGATATAAATGAAATCAAGATTAGAGAGAATGGTTTAGCACAAAATCTTATAGAAGATTTTATGGTAGAAGCTAATTGTGCAGTTGCAGAAAGACTATTTTGGCAAGGAATTCCTGCTATTTATAGAATACATGAAGCTCCTAGTATTGATTCACTAAAAGAACTTAATTCAAAATTAAATTTATTAGGATATAACATAAATAATATTTCAGATATTCATCCAGGTAAAATATCTAAAATTATAGAAAATAGCAAAGATGATGAAAGATCATATTTAATACACAAAACCATACTTAAATCTATGCAAAGAGCTAGATACTCAAATGAGGATAAAGGACATTTTGGATTGGCTCTTGATCATTATCTACATTTTACATCTCCAATACGTAGATATTCAGATTTAGTTGTACACAGAATGTTAAATTATTCTATAAAAGCCAAAAATATTAATCTAGAAAAATTAGAAAAAAGAAATCAAGAATTTATATCTATAGCAACTCATATATCTAAAACAGAAAGAACTGCAGAGTTATTAGAAAAAGACTCAGTTAAAGTCAAATTACTTGACTATATGAAAAAAAATATTAATAAAACTTTTAAAGGATTTATTTCTGGTATAATATCTACAAAAGTTTTCATACAACTTGAAAACTATATAGAAGTTGTATTTTATGATATTGATAGCAAAAGATACACTATAGAAGATGATAAATTAATTGATAAATATGGTAATAAGTATCATATAGGGGATAAAATAAATGTAAAAATAACTAAATTAGATTATGATAAACTAGAAATTATTTCGGAGGTTGAATATTAATGCAAATATTAGCTAATAATAAAAAAGCATATTTTGATTACTTTATTGAAGAAGAATTTGAAGCTGGTATAGAACTAAAAGGAACTGAAGTAAAATCAATAAAAATGACTAAGGTTAGTATAAAAGAAAGCTTTATCCGTATAATTAAAAATGAACCTTTTATTATGGGAATGTTTGTTTCAAACTACTCTTTTGGTAATATAAATAATGTAAATGAAATTAGAGTTAGAAAACTACTACTTCATAGAAAAGAAATTAAAAAATTACAAGAAAAATCTAAACTTTTAGGATATACAATAGTTCCATTAAATGTATATAATAAAAATGGATTAATAAAAATAAAAATAGGACTTGCACGTGGTAAGAAAAATTATGATAAAAGAGAAAGTATAAAACAAAGAGATCTTAGTAGAGAAATTAGAAATAATTATTAAAAAAAAGTTGTAAGGTATATAATTTATAAACCTCTACAACTTTTTTAATTAAATATTCCCATCTTAATAATAAAAGTTACTAAACTTACTATAAATCCAGCTCCTAATACACCACCTGCTAATGATATCATAGTTTTTTTAAAATCCAAGTCTAATATTGAAGCAGCTAAAACTCCAGTATAAGCACCTGTTCCTGGTATAGGTGTTGCTACAAATAATAAAAGTCCTAAATAAACACCATATTTACTATTATTTTGTAATTTTTCTCCTACTCTATGACCTTTTTTTAAAATATATAGAAACAATTTATCTATACCTTTAATTTTACTTCCCCATATAAGAAATTTTTTTGAAAACATAAACATCATTGGCATTAGTATAAGATTGCCTAAAATAGCTACTATTAACGTAGAAATATATGGTAAATTATAAATTTGACCATATGGTATAGCACCTCTTAATTCTACTATTGGTAACATAGAAATTAAAAATATTTTTAAATAATATATCATATATCACCTCTTAAAATATATTTATAATTCTAACATATTTATCAAAAAAATTGAAGATGTTTAAAAATAATTAAAGTATAAAACAGTAATACATAAATACTCTTCTACCTTGCTTGATAAGATAATATATGGTATAATATATTAACTTTGGGAGTGTTTTGGTTTCGACAGGATAAGAAAAATATAATTAGCAAGTAGAGGTTATTCTCTTTAAAAAATAAACTTAAATTAATTGGAAAAAATAATTACGCTTTAGCTGCATAGTCGGCTAACGTTACTCTTTAAAGTGCCATTATTTAATTAGTAACGTCACTTTTAATGGCTTATCTTATAGGATGACTATAACTATAAGAAAAATTTAATAGTCTCGCAAATAGAATTTTGTTTGTTTAGTATTTATTTGTTAAATTTTTAAATAAACTAAACTTGTAGAATGTTATATCCCTTCTTGTTTTGGACACGAGTTCGATTCTCGTCACTTCCACCATTTTTTTATATGAAAGGACTTTTAAAATGAAACTAGGTATCTATGAAACCATGCAATCTTTAAAAGCATTTCACTCAAAGAAAGTTAGACTTAGACTAATATTCTTTTCATTAGTAACTGGTATTATTACTGGTTGTGTGGTATCAGCTTACAATTTTCTCTTAAAACATGCTGTTTTATTTAGAAATAATCTTATTGAAAAAAATACTGGTTATTCTATGATTTTAATAATATTACTTTTCTTACTTATCGCATGTTTTATTGAATTCACAGTAAAGAAATTTCCAATGATTTCAGGTAGTGGTATTCCACAAGTTATGGGACTTATACAAAACAAGTTTAAATTTAATTGGTTACCAGAACTATTCTTTAAGTTCTTATCTGGTCTTATGGCTATATTTATTGGTTTTTCTATGGGACGTGAAGGGCCTTCTATACATCTAGGTTCTTTAGTTGGAGAAGGAATTAATAAAATTACAAAAAGAAATGAAATAGAAAAAAAATATTTAATTACAGCAGGTTCAAGTGCTGGACTTGCAGCAACTTTTAACGCGCCTCTTGCAGGAGCTGTATTTGCGGTTGAAGAATTACATAAATTCTTTACACCAATACTTCTAGTATGTGTTCTAATTGCTACTCTATTTTCAAATATGACTGCTAAATTTTTATTAGGTAATAAATTATCTTTTTCAAATTTTAGATTTATTACACCTATAGAATATACTATAGACTCTACTCTATTACATATTCTATTAATAATATTTTTAGCATTTATTATGGTCTTATTTGCAAAATTATTTAACTATTTCATAGTTAAATTCAAACAAACATATGATAAAATAGCTTTTTCTAATTATGCTAAAATAAGTACTGTTGCACTACTTTCATTATTAATGGTTTTATTTATACCCGAAATAACTAGTGGTGGCCATGAACTAGTTGAACATTTATTTAACAGTAACTTAACATTTAAAATACTTTTATTATTTTTTATGGGTAAATTTATATTTACTATGTTATGTTATGCTACTGGTTCTCCAGGTGGAATATTTTTACCACTTTTAGTAATAGGAGCTTTAATCGGAAAAATTTATGGTATGACTTTATCAACTATATTAAATATATCACCAGATTATGCTAACTTATTTATATTAATTGCTATGACTTCATACTTTACAGCAGTTGTTAGAACACCAATAACTGGTATAATATTAATTTTAGAAATGAGCGGTAATTTTTCTAACTTATTTTCACTTGCAATAGCTTCTGCTATTACTTATTTACTTTCAGAATTATTTAATCAGAATTCTGTTTATGAAATACTTTATGAAAATATGTTACATTCTAAAAATTATGAAGCTGAAATAGAAAAAGAAAAAATTGTAACATTTAAAATACCAGTTACAGCCGATTCAAAATTATCAAATAAAAAAATTAAAGATATTAAATGGCCAAAGAATTTACTTGTAGTAGGTATTGTAAGAAATGGTATAGAATTTATACCTAACGGTGAAACTACTCTAATAGATTCTGATATACTAATATTTATAACAGATGAATCAACATCAGAAAAATATATAAAACATATATCAAATATGGGATTAAATTCTGAAGTATTTGATGATATTTAAAGGAGAAACAAATGGAAAATTTAATATTAATGGCAGATTCATATAAATCATCACATTATCTTCAATTTCCAGAAAATATGACATATATGCACGACTACATAGAAAGTCGTGGAGGTCTATATGGATATACTAAATTTTTTGGATTACAATATTACTTAAAAAAATATTTAAGCAAACAAGTTACTATGGAAATGGTAAATGAAGCAAAAGAGCTTTTAGAAATGCACGGATTACCGTTTAACTATGAAGGATGGAAATATATAGTTGAAGAACACAATGGTTATTTACCTATAAGATTAAGAGCTGTTCCTGAAGGTGTAATAGTAAAAAATCATAACGTTTTGATAACTGTTGAATCTTTAGATGAAAAAGTTCCTTGGTTAGTTGGTTGGTTTGAAACATTACTTTTAAAAGTATGGTACCCAATAACTGTTGCAACATTTTCTTTTAAAGTTAAACAAATAATTGAACATTTTTTAAAAGCAACATCAGACAATTTTGAAACAGAATTACCTTTCAAATTCCATGATTTTGGATATAGAGGGGTTTCTAGTGAAGAAAGTGCTGGAATTGGAGGATTAGCACATTTAACTAATTTTAAAGGTACTGATAATATTAATGCTGTTGTTTTTGGAAGAAAATATTATAACGAAAAAATGGCAGGATATAGTATTCCTGCAACTGAACATTCAACTATGACTTCTTGGACAAGAAGTAAAGAAAAAGAAGCGTATAAAAATACTTTAGATAAATTCCCAACAGGTAATGTTTCTATAGTAAGTGACAGTTATAATTATTTCCATGCTGTTAATACTATATTTTCTAACGAATTAAAAGAAGAAATATTAAAAAGAGATGGTACTGTAGTTATTAGACCAGATAGTGGAGATCCTATAACAAATATACTATTCTCTCTTAAAATATTTGAAGAAAATTTTGGAACTACTATAAATAGCAAAGGTTATAAAGTACTTAATAAAATAAGAATTTTACAAGGTGATGGAATTTATGAAGATAATATTTGGGATATATTAAAATCTATAACTGATAATGGTTATTCTGCTGAAAATATAGCGTTTGGTTGTGGTGGTTCTCTTCTACAAGGTAATAAACATTCAAGCATAAATAGAGATACTCATAAATTTGCCATGAAATGTAGCTGTATTAAAGTTGGAGATAAACTAATAGATGTTTACAAAGATCCTATAACAGATAAAGGAAAATTAAGTAAAAAAGGTAGACTTGATTTAATTAAAATATCTGATTGTGAATTAAAAACTATAAATATATCACATTTAAATAAAGATGAATATCATCCTGATTCTGTACTAGAAGTTGTATTTGAAAATGGTAAAATTATTAAAGAATATACTCTAGAAGAAATAAGAGAAAATGAAAAATTATTTAGTTGTAATAAAATAGAAAGATAAATTTAAAAAGCCTACAAAAGTAGGCTTTTATTATTTATTCTCTAATTTTAAATATCCAGTTTTTTCAAGACCTTTAGTCCACTCTTCTGTTTCTTTAGAGAAGTTATCTAAAAATGTTTCAACATTATATCCTGTTATTTCAATATTTATTATTTTATCATCTTGTCTTATTAGTCTAGCAACTGACATATCATTACTATCAACTAAATTTCCTATAATTGAATAATTATCATTATATGCATCAACTCTTTGTAAAGTTATAAAGAATTGAGAACCATTAGAATCTTTACCTGTATTTGCCATAGCTAATATTCCAGATCTATCAAACCTTAAATAACTAAATTCATCATCTATAGTATATCCAGGATTTCCTGTTCCATCATGATTTGAACTTCTATCACCACTTTGAATAATGTTATTAACGCTTACTCTATGGAAAGCTAAATCATTATAGTAATTGTGCTTAGATAAAAAAACAAAATTAGCTACAAGTTTAGGTGCAGCTTCAGGATATAGATAAACCTTTATATCTCCCTTAGTTGTCTTTATATTTGCTTGTAATTTATACGTCTTCATCTTATTTGTAAACTCTTCAGTTTGAGTTAATCCAAATATTTTTTCACCTACAAAACTTTCTACAACACTACTACAACTAATAAGTGTAAAACTGAATAAAACTGTTAATAAAAATTTATATACTCTTTTCATAAAATACCTTAGAAATTAAATGGTCCTATCATAGACTCAATGTTTATTTCTTCCTTTCTATTAAAATTAAATATATTAAAATTAAATTTTTCAACTTTTAAACTACTTAAAATTTTCATTTCTTCTTTTTCTGTTAAAATCATATCATATATAACAAGTAAATCTAAAACTTGTTCTTCTGCATTAACTACTTCTACTATATTTATCAATCTTCTTAGA
Organism: uncultured Streptobacillus sp.; assembly: GCA_963539215.1. Classification (GTDB taxonomy): domain Bacteria; phylum Fusobacteriota; class Fusobacteriia; order Fusobacteriales; family Leptotrichiaceae; genus CAURNT01. The sequence continues at coordinate 125,194 of CAUTJT010000003.1, forward strand.
TTAATATTTAAACTTTCTTTTAAAACTTCATTTGCTAATTTCTTGTTAGAAATTGCATGATAGAGATTAGATTCTAAATTATTTAAAACTATGCCAAATAAAATATTAGGAACTTTAGCTTTTTTTAATGTAACTACAGCCATATATCCTCCTTCCATTTTATATATTTTATCATAGATAAATTTATATTTCAATTAAATAAAGAAATAGACCCTAAGATTTATCTTAGAGTCTAATAATATTATTCAGATCTTAAAGCTTCCATAGGAGAAAGTTTTGAAGCTTTCTTTGCAGGATAAATTCCAAATATTAGTCCTGTTCCCATAGATACTGATAAAGACATAATTAATACACTTATTTTCAATATAGGTCTAATATGTAAGAATATTCCTACTATTGAAGCTAAACCATAACCTAAAGATAGACCGATTAGTCCACCCATTAAAGTTAATATAACTGATTCTATTAAAAATTGTAGTAATATATGCTTATTCTTAGCACCTATTGCTTTTCTTAGTCCTATTTCAGTTATTCTTTCTGTAACAGATACTAACATAATATTCATAACACCTATACCACCAACAAGTAATGAAATACCAGCAATAAATGATATAAAAATAGAAATCTTATCAAGTATACTCGTCACTTCTTTTAATTGATCACTCACTAAAGATACTTTATATAAATCATCTTGACCACTTTTAGCTTTAAGATAAGCTTTTAAAACTTTTACAGTTTCAGTCATCTTCTTTTCATCTTTAACTTTAAATGTAAATCCACTATTATACTCTTGGGCATCAACTGGTACAAAAATATTAATTACAGGTTGAGGAATAGCAGATACCTGTTCAGGTTTTTGAGTTACACCAACTATGGTATATGTATAAGGATAACCATCAAAATCTGAAAAATTTAGAAGTTTTCCTAGTGCATTTTCTGGACTTCCATAAGTTCTAACAGCAGAATCATAATCCATAATTGCAACCTCAGCTTTACTCTTATACTCTTCTTCTGTTATTTTTCTTCCATAATCTACTCTATAGCTATAAGCATTTAGATTTTCATCATTAACACCCCTAGCACCAACATAAATTTCATCATCTGTAATACCTTGTAACTGTGTTTCAAAAAATGCAGTATCTATATTTGGTAATTGTTCTATAATTTCTAAATCATTTTCTTTAAAATAGAAATCTCTATTTATTGTAGTTTTTGCTAATTTCTTTTGATCTATATCAACTTCTACTATTTTAGTTAAAGATTTAGTTAAATCCCCTAATAAATTATTTTGAAATCCAGCTCCAATTGAAGAGATTAAAACAACAGAAGCTATACCAACTATTATACCAAGCATTGTTAAAAATGATCTAACCTTAAAAGAAAAAAGACTTTTTATAGATAATTTTACTAATTCCCATATATCCATTATAGACCCCTTCTTTCTTTTACAGTTTCATCTGAGTTTATAACTCCATCTCTAAGCCTAATAATTCTTTTAGTATGCTCTGCAACATCTTCTTCATGAGTTACCATAAGTATTGTTACACCTTTATCATTTAATTCTTTAAAAATACTTAATATTTCTTCACCCGATTTACTATCAAGATTACCTGTAGGTTCATCAGCAAATATTATTTTAGGATCATTTATCAATGCACGAGCTATTGCAACTCTTTGCTTTTGTCCTCCTGACATTTCTACAGGTCTATGATTTATTCTCTCACCAAGTCCAACCATTTCTAAAGCTCTTTTAGCTTTTTCATGTCTTGTTTTTCTATCAACTCCCTTATACATTGCAGGAAGTTCAACATTTTCAAGTGCAGTTAATTTAGGTAATAAATTATATGCTTGAAAAACAAATCCTATTTTTTCATTTCTAACAGTAGATAAATCATTTTCACCCATATTAGAAACATCTATACCATCTAAAGTATATGTTCCAGTAGTCAAATTATCAAGACATCCTAATATATTAAGGAATGTTGACTTACCACTACCAGATGGTCCCATAAGTGCAACATATTCACCTTCTTTTACACTTAAGTTAAGACCCTTTAATACTTCTAAAGAAAGTTTACCATTCTTATATACTTTCACAAGGTCTTTTACTTCTATCATTTCAATTTATCTCCTTCTTTGAATTGTTTAGATATATTATTTAATAATTTATCTCCTACTTCAAGTCCAGATTTTATTTCATAATTTATATTATCTGTCTTACCAACTACAACTTCACGTTTTTCTACTATATTATTTTTACCTAATACATAAACATATGATTTATTTGTAACTGCATCTATTTCAACATAAAGTAAAGGTACAGTTATTACATCGTTTAATTCATCATATATTATACTTAATTTAACTTTTTCGCCAGGCTTTAGTCCAGAATTTTTTTCTAATTTAATATTTGTTTTAGTTACAGAATCATTAAATTTAGTACTTAAAGTTGATATTTTAGAAATATCAGAAACTGTAGCTTCAATTTTTGTACCATCTGGTAAAGAATCTGATTTAATTATTACTTTAGAACCAACTTTTATATTTTTTACTTTAGAATTAGGAATTTCTGCACTAACTTTTAAATTTTCAACATCAACTATTTTAAATAATTGCTTACTTTGATCAACTTTTAAATTATCATCTGCATTAGATTCAGTTATTACACCTGATACAGGAGAAACTACACTACTAGATAAACCACTGCTTGAATTTTTTGCACTTTTTAAGTCAAGCTCAGCAAGTTTCAATGCATTTCTTGCTTGTTCTATTTCAGATTTTGATGCTCCGCCTACAGAATATAACGACTGAAGAGCAGATAATTCTTTTTTTCTTTGACTTACAGAAAGAGATGCTTTATCTATATTTATATTAATATCTTCTATACTAGATGAATCCATATCTAAAAGAATTGCACCTTTTTCTACTTCATCTCCTAATCTATAATAAACTCTTTTTACCTTACCAGGAACTGTAGGAAATACTAAAACTTCTTTTTCACTTTCTACTGTCCCATCTACATCATATTTTAATAACATATTAGTTTTAACAACTTCTTTAGTTTCTATACTAGCAGCACTTACAGTCATATTTGAATTTGAACTTGTAAATTTAACAAAAGAAATACCTGCTATTGCTACCAATATTGCAATTATTGCAAATCTTTTTTTATTCTTTAACATCAACTACACCTCTTTTTACCTTATTTTTAAATAATAATAAATCTATTTTACTTTCTTCTAAATTGATTTTTGCTTTAATTAATTCTATTCTTTTTTCTATTATTTTAGTAAATTTTTCAGTTCCAATTTCATATTTTTTATTAACTATAGCAAGTTCTTCAGTTAGATTCTTAACATTAACTTCATTACTTAAATAATTATATTTTAATTTGTTGTATTTATTTTTATATTCAGCAAAAAGTCTATTAGTTGTATGTTCAAGATTTTTTTCTTTTTCAATTGCTTCTTTATAAATTTCTTCTAAATCATTATCATTAAATATCTCGAAATTTTTAGTAATATTTATACCTGCATTAAACGAATCTTTGTTTATATCATATCCTACACTAGGAGTAATACTGGGTAATACATTCATAGCAAAATTATGATTTTTAGATATTTTTACTTTTTCTATATTTAATTTTTGTAATAATACATCATTTGATAATACATAATTTAATATATCATTATTTGTTATTTTTATAAGATCGATATTATTAAATGAAGGTATATTATCTAATTTTAAGTTTTTTTCCTCTATTTCAAGTTTTATAACTTCTAAATTTTCTTTATCTAATATACTTTTAGCTTCTTGAATATTAATTTGATTTTTAGCAACATCATAATCAAATTTAGACATTTTACCTATTTTATATGCATTTTCTAAAATTTCTAAATCTTTCTTATACTTTAAATTTTCATTATTACTTAAATTAAATTCCATTTGAGCTAGTATATATTTTTTATAAACTAGTAATTGTTCTTCTAATTCTTTTTCTTTTTCAATTTCTAATTTTTTCTTATCTATAAGAGTATTAATATCTGCTTCACTAAACTTATTGTATAAAAACTCATTTATAGTTTTTGAAAAACCTATTTTATGATTTACAACACTTTTATTTAATAAGTCAAATCCCAAAGTATAGTTTATGCCTCCAATATTAATACTATTATTCTGAATTACAGTATTTGGATTACTTGAATAATCTAAATTACTTGATATATTAATATTATTAAAATCTCCTATTTTACTCTTCATATTAGTTTTATATAACAATTTCATTTTATTATCATATTTTTTATCTAAATTAATATCTTTGAAATCATTAACATTTATATTAGCAAGTAAAATTATAGGGAAAAGTGATATATAAATTTTTTTCATTTTTATCCTTTCTTATTTCCTTTATCATCAAAATTAATTATAATCAATAATTCCGTTAAAAGATACACTAACAAAAACAATATTATCTGAATAAATATAACCCCAAAATTTATACCATATCTTTTTAATAATATAGTTAATATTAACGATATTATACCTAATACTAAAATTGATATTGCATAAGTCTTTTGAGCAAATACCCATGTCTGTTGATTTCGTTTAGATCTTTTTGTCCTATAACCAAAATGATTATTTACTTTAGATGGATACCTAAATATCCATAAGTAACCACAAAATATCATCAATAAAGGTGTAATATATATCATATACCTCATCTCCTATTTATTTAATTGATTTCTTTCTCTTTTTCTCTCATTTTCAGTTAAAAGTTTTTTTCTTAATCTTATATTATTAGGTGTTATTTCAACCAATTCATCATCATTAATATACTCTAATGCCATTTCTAAAGTAAATACCTTAGCTGGTGCAAGTTTAACATTGTCATCACTTCCTGCAGCACGCATATTAGTTAATTTCTTTTCCTTACAAGCATTAACTATTAAATCATTATCTCTATTATGTTCTCCTACTATCATACCTTCATAAACTTCAATACCTGGTTCAACAAAAAGTATACCACGAGGTTGTAAACTATTTAGTCCATAAGCATAAGTTGTTCCATTTTCCATTGATATTAAAACACCTTTTCTTAAATTAGAAATATCTCCCTTATATTTCTCATAATCATAGAATGTATGATTTAAAATACCAGTACCTCTTGTATCTGTTAAAAATTCATTTCTAAATCCAATAAGTCCTCTTGCCGGAACTTTGAATTCAAGTCTTGTATAACCATCACTACCTTGTATAAGATTAGTCATTTCACCTTTTCTAACACCAATTTTTTCTATAACAACACCTACAAATTCATCGGCAACATCAATAGTTGCATATTCAATAGGTTCAGTCAATACACCATCAATTTCTTTATATATTACTTTTGGTTTAGAAACTTGTATTTCATAACCTTCTCTTCTCATATTTTCTAATAATATAGATAATTGTAATTCTCCTCTTCCTTTAACAAGGAATACATCAGGAGAATCTGTAGTTTCCAATTTCATACTTACATTATGATTTACCTCATGAGTTAATCTTTCAAGTATATTTCTAGATGTAATATATTTACCATCTTTACCAGCAAATGGTGAATCATTAACTATAAAATTCATAGATAAAGTTGGTTCATCTATATCTATTAAAGGAAGAGGCTTAATATTATCTTTATCTGATATAGTCTCACCTATATCTACTCCCTCAATACCTGCTACAGTTACTATTTGACCAGCAACTGCATTTTCTAATTCAACTCTTTTTAATCCTTCATATCCGTATATTCTACTTATTTTAGATTTAACTTGACTACCATCTCTTTTAACTAAAACTATTTCTTGATTTTTTTCTATTGAACCATTATATATTCTTCCAGTAGCTAACTTACCTACATATTCATCATACTCTATATTAGTTACTAGCATTTGTAAAGATTCATTAATATCTCCTTCTGGTTCTGGTACATTTTCTACTATTAAATCAAATAAAGGTTTCATATTATCACTTTCATCAGTTAAATGTAATTTAGCTATACCATTTTTAGCTGAAGCATATACTACCGGAAAATCAAGTTGTATATCATTTGCTCCAAGTTCAACAAATAAGTCAAATACAAGATTGACTACATTTTCAGGATCTGAATTTGGTCTGTCTATTTTATTTACTACAACTATAGGATTTAATCCGTGTTCTAAAGCTTGTTTTAATACATATTTAGTTTGTGGCATTACACCTTCAAAAGCATCAACTAATAAAAGAACAGAATCTACCATCTTTAATATTCTTTGTACTTCTCCACCAAAGTCAGCATGTCCCGGTGTATCTACTATATTTATTTTATATCCTTCATAATTAATAGAAGCATTTTTAGAAAATATTGTTATTCCTCTTTCACGTTCTATATCATTACTATCCATTACCCTTTCTTGTAATTTTTCATGACTTGAAAAAGTCCCAGATTGTCTTAGTAGCGCATCTACTAATGTTGTTTTACCATGATCTACATGGGCTATTATTGCTATATTTTTTATTTTCATTTAATCAAACCTTCCTATTATATATCATATTGTATTATACCACTTAATACTCTATTTGTATAGTTTTAAAAGTTTACTATAAGTTTTTATAATTCATTTAATATAAAAAGGAGTATATCTACTCCTTTTAAAATTATAATTAAACAAAAGATAAGAATTTTTTTATAATTCTAATATTCCTTTATTAAATATTCATAAGCTGAAAGTGCAGCTTTTGCTCCTTCACCCATAGCTATTATAACCTGTTTATATTTTGTATCTGTACAATCACCAGCTGCAAATATTCCTTCAACTGATGTTTTATTAACTGAATTTATTTTTATTTCATGATTAGAATTTATATCTAATATATCACTTACAAAACTTGTATTTGCAACTGTTCCTATTTCAACAAATATTCCATCTGTCTTAATTTCTTCAACAACATTACTATCTCTATTTAATATTTTCAATCCTTCAGCAAAAAGATTTCCTGTTATAGATTGTGCTGCACTTGATGTAAGTATCTTAACATTTTCTAAACCATTTAGTTTATTTCTTAAAACTTCATCAGCATTAATAGTAGAACTATATTCAACTAAAGTAATAGTTTTAGCAATATTTGAAAGATCTATTGCTGCTTCTACTCCTGAATTACCTCCACCTATTATAACAACATCTTTGTTTCTATAAAATGGTCCATCACAAGTAGCACAATAATGTACTCCTTTTCCTGCATACTTATCTTCACCATCTATCCCTAATTTCTTCCATATAGCACCTGTTGCAACTATAACTGTTTTTGATTTAACTTCTAATTCATCATCTAAAATTAAAACACTATCTTTAGACTCTTTTATAACTTTTTTTACTTTATGACCTTTATAAAAAGCTATTTCATATTCATTTAAATGTTTTTCAAGACTTTGAGAAAAATCAAAACCATTAGTAAGTGGTGTTCCAATAATATTTTCAATATCATTAGTATTTATTAATTGTCCTCCTACTAAATCACCTATCATCGCAACTTTTAGTCCTTTTCTTGCTCCATAAATGGCAGCAGAAACTGCAGCAGGTCCTGCACCTATTACAGTAATGTCATATTTAATATTTACATCTAATTTTAATAATTTACTCATTTCTACCCCTTATTTAAATAATTTTACTATTTTTTTCTTACCACAACGTAATATCATTTCATCTTTAATATCTATATTAGCTTTAATATCTGTTATGGCTTCATCGTTAATTTTTACTGCATTTTGTTCTATTAATCTTCTACCCTCACTATTAGTCTTTATAAATCCAAGCTTAGTTAATAACTCTAATATATTTATATTTTCCATACCAACATTAAATTCAGGTAATTCAACGTTTAAATTTTTATTACTAAATACATTTTCAAACCAAGATCTTGCTTCTATAGCAGCTTCTTTTCCATAATATATTGTAACTAACTCCATACCAAGTCTTTTCTTAGCTTCCATTGGATGTCCTTTAAGTATTTCTTTAACTTCATCTAAATCAATTTCTGTAATCATTTCATAATAATTTTGCATTAAATCATCTGATATAGACATTATTTTTCCAAACATATCATTTGGACTATCTTTAACAGAAATATAGTTTCCTAATGATTTAGACATTTTTTCTACTCCATCTAGACCAACTAGTATAGGCATTATCATACATATTTGTTGTTCTTGATTAAAGTTTTTCTGTAAATCTCTTCCTCTTAATAAATTAAATTTTTGTTCAGTAGCTCCTAACTCTACATCAGCTTTTAACTCAACAGAATCATATCCTTGTAATATAGGATACATAAATTCTATTAAAGAAACAGGTTGATTATTTGCAAGTCTTTTAGCAAAATCTTCCCTTTGTATCATTTGTGATACTGTAAACATAGATAAAAGTTTTAAAACTTCAGTTAAACTTAAAGTTTCAAGCCATTCATGATTATATACAACATTTAACTTATCTAAATCAAGTATTATAGCAACTTGTTCTAAATATGTTTTAATATTTTCTTGTATTGTCTCAAAAGATAACATTTTACGTGTTTCAGACTTACCAGTTGGATCTCCTATTCTTGCTGTAAAAGTACCTATTAGGAAATTAACCTCATGACCTAATTCTTGAAATTGTTTTAATTTTCTTAAAGGAACAGCATGACCTAAATGAAGTTCACTACCAGTAGGATCTATTCCTAACTTAATTTTTAAAGGTTTATTTTCCTTTATAGATTTTGCTAATTTATTTTTAAATTCTTTTTCATTTATTATTTCATCACAACCTCTTGATAAAATTTTATACTGTCTTTCGACCTCTTTCTGTATTTCTAATTCTGTCATTTTTCCTCCTATCCACTGTTTCTAAGACCTGTAGCTATTCCATTTATACTTGTATGTATAGCTTTTTGTACATCTTGATTTTCATTACCTTTTCTTGTTTCTTTTATTAAATATATTTGTAAATAATTTAAAGCATTAAAATATGGAAGTCTATTTTTTAAACTTAAAGTTAACATTTCATTATCTTCTAAAAGATAATTTCTTTCCATTATTTCTTTAACAAGATTTATAGTCAATTCCCATTCAGAATATATATTTTCAAATATATCATTTGCTAAATTTTGATCTTCAACAAGTTTTGAATATTCCCTTGCAACATTCATATCAGTTTTTGAAAGTACCATTTCAACATTAGAAATTATTCCTCTAAAGAATGGCCAATTATTATACATTTCTCTTAATATTTTTATACCATCTTTACTATCATATATTTTTTTAAATGCACTTCCTACACCATACCACCCTTGTAACATTACTCTTGATTGTGACCATGAAAATACCCAAGGTATAGCACGCAATCCTTCAATATCCAATACTTTCTTTCTTGCACTAGGACGTGACCCTATATTTAAAGATGAAACTTCTCTTATTGGAGTAGCTTGGAAAAAATATTCTGAAAATCTTTCATTTTCATAAACTAAACTTCTATATTTTTTAAAACTTTCTTTAGATATATCTTCTAATATATCTATATATTTATTCTCATCATTAGATTCATCATTAAATGTTTTTTCTATAGTAGCTGACAGTAGTGCCTCTAAATTACTAATACCTAAAGAAATATTACTATATTTAGCTTCTATTACCTCACCTTGTTCTGTTAATCTAATATTACCTAATATAGAACCATTAGGTTGAGAAAGTATAGCCTCATAACTCGGTCCTCCACCACGACCTACTGTTCCTCCTCTACCATGGAAAAATACTATATTAACATTAAATTCTTTAGATAATTTAACTAAATCCTTTTGAGCTTTATATAGACACCAGCTAGAAGATATATATCCTCCATCTTTATTACTATCTGAATATCCAAGCATTATCTCTTGGCGTCTTTCATTAGAATTTAACCATTTTTTTACTATATCTAAGCTAAACCATTTTCTCATTATTTCTTGAGAATTTTCTAAATCTTCAACACTTTCAAATAATGGTGATATGTATATACTTTCATTTAAATCATATTCTTTAAGCATAATAGCAAGTTCAAGCATATCTGAAACTTCTACAGTATGTGATATTATATTATGCTTAATTATTGACTTACCAAACTTATCTATCAATTCTTTAGCTAATAAATATATTCTTAATTCTCCTTTAAGTAATTCAGTTCTTTCACAATTTACAGAACTTAATTTTCTCGGTTCATTTTCTAACTGATTTAAAAGTATACTACATTTTTCTTCTTCACTCAATTCCTTATATCTATCAGTAATATTAGCTTCTCTTAAAAGTTCATCTACACATAATTCATATACAGAAGAATCTTGTCTTAAATCTATACTCGATAAATGATAACCAAATACTTTTACAGCTTCTATTAATTCTAATAAACTACCATTTAATAATATTTTATCACTATTTTTTTCAAGTGAATCCTTAATTATATTTAAATCATTTAAGAATTTAATATTGTTATAATAATCATCGTATTTAACATCTAATTTTTTAACAAGTAAAATATCATATGTTTCTCTTAAATTTTCTAATATATATCCTAGAGCCTTTCTATATGGTTCATACATTCTATGCTCTGAATTATCTTTAGATTTAGAAGCTAATTCTTCTAATTCTTTAGTAATATTTTTCTTTAAAGATGAAATAGATAATTCTCTATAAAGTTTTTCTATTTCTGAAATATAGAACGTTAGAGCTGTTTCTACTTGTGAATTTACAGCTTCTCTAAGAGTTTTATCTGTAACAAAAGGATTTCCATCTCTATCCCCACCTATCCAAGTACCCATAAGTATAGGGTGAAAATTATCGGACTTAACATCATAATTTTCAAGCTTATCTTTAAATTTATTATTAATTACTGGTATTGCTTTTAAGAAAGTTGAATTATAATAACTCATTGAATTTGTAATCTCATTACTTACTTTTAATTTAGAATTTCTTAATATATCTGTTTCCCATAAAAGTAACAAAGCTCTTTTTAATTCAATTTTCCATTTATCTTCATCTATTATTCCATAATCTATTAATTCTCTTTTCTCAAGAATTTTATATATATTCTGCATTAAATCAAGTACAGATTTTCTTTGTACTTGTGTTGGGTGTGCAGTTAAAACTGGTGTAACTGTTATACTTTCCAATTTTGAGATTAAATCTTCTTTAGAATATTTAGAAAAATCAAGTTTATTTAATATATCTTCTAAACTCCCATTACGAATTTCTTTTCTAATATCCATATTTCTTATTAATTTTGCTTGATATACATCTTCAAGTATATTTATTAATATAGGTATAATAGATAATAATCTAACAACTTTAGAAATGTATTTTAAATCCTTATTAAATAAACTATTATCTAAATTTAAAACTTCTTCTATGTTGACATCATCTACTATAGTACTTAAAATATCTTTTAATACAGATATTTCACTATTTAATAACTTTTTATCTAAACTCATTTGACTATCTGGTTTTAAAAAAGTTTCCATAACTACCTCTTTTATTTTCTATTTTTTGATCTTGAACCTCTGCTTCTTTTTCTCTTTCCATCTCCTGAACTTTTATCAGCATTTGCTACCTCTACCATAGGTTTATCATTTTTTCTTTTACCTTTATTTAAAGTTTTCATAATTAATTCTGCTTCTTCAAGTGGTGCACTTACAAATGAGAAGTTTGCCATCACTTTAACATCTTTTATTTTTCTTCCAGGAACTTTAGTCTTTTCATGTATAAGCTTCAATAACTTATTAACATTTAATCCATCTTTTTCCCCAAGTGCTATAAATAATCTAGTATTATCATTCATTTCTACTTTAACATTCTTGATTCTAGAATAACTTGAAGCAATAAATTCATCATCATATACATGACGAAGAAGTGAAGCAACAACAGCTTCTACATTTTTACCTTTAAGTATTTTTTGCGATAATTCTAAATATGGTTTATAGTCATTTTCAAGCATAATTTCTTCAACAGAAGCAAGTAATACTTCCTCTTTAGCTCTTAATATATCTTCTACATCTGGTATAGATTCTTTCTTAATATCAGATTTAGTTTCTCTTTTTATTTGAGCTAATTTTCTAGATTCTTGAGGAGTAACAAAAGTAATCGCTATCCCTTTATTTCCAGCTCTTCCAGTTCTTCCAATTCTATGTACATATGAATCAGATTCTTGAGGTATAGAATAATTTATTACGTGTGTAAGATTACTTACATCTATACCACGAGCTGCAACGTCTGTAGCAACTAATATCGTTAATATCTTATTTTTAAACAAGTCTAAGGCTTTTTCACGTAAACCTTGAGTAATATCCCCATGTATAGCTTCAGCATCATAATTACGTGCTTTTAATTTATTAGTTACTTCATCAACTTCTGATTTAGTTCTACAAAATACTATACCATAAAAATCTGGTTTATAGTCTAAAACTCTACAAAGAGCTTCAAATTTATCTTCACGTCTTACCTCAAAATATATTTGTTCAGTAAGATTTGTTGTCAATTCTTTTTTCTTAACTTTTAAAACCTTATGTTCTGGCATAAATCTTTTTGCTATTTCAGATATTGGTTTTGGTATAGTTGCAGAGAAAAATAACATTTTCTTATCATCATTTGTAGATTCAAGTATAAGTTCTATATCTTCTATAAATCCCATATTAAGCATTTCATCTGCTTCATCCAATACAAAATATTCTAGTTCATTTAATTTTAATACACCTTTATTTATCATGTCTATAACACGACCTGGTGTACCTACTACAATATCAACACCTTTTTTAAGGTTCTTAATTTGATTTTCTATAGAAGCTCCACCATAAACTGCTAAAACTCTAATATCTTTTTTACCCTTTAGAGAATATATTTCATCACTTACTTGATTTGCAAGTTCTCTTGTAGGTGCAAGTATTAAAGCCTTAACTTTCTTATTTGGCTTTATAGTTTCAAGTATAGGTATAGAAAATGCAGCTGTCTTTCCTGTTCCTGTTTGAGCTTGACCTATTAAATGTGTTCTCTCCTTTAATAGTTCGGGTATAACTAAGGCTTGTATTTCACTTGGTGATACAAAACCTTTTTCTTCTAATGCACTTAGCATTTCATTACTTAAATTGTAATCCTTAAAATTCATTTAATCCTTCTTTCCAAAATCTTCAGGCAATTCAAGTAAAAATCTACCCAATTTGCCCATTCTATATTCTTTTAAAATTCTTTTCGCTATAATGGTAAAATCAAATTCATCATTTTTTGATATACCTAGTCTTTTTTCTAAGACTTTTAATATTTCTATATTATCTATTTTATATATATCCTCAACATTTAAGTCATATACTTTTACTAAATTTGAAAGCAAATTCCTACTTCTCATAATATCCAGTAATCTTATTAAAACTTTTTCAAGAGGTAATACATCATCTTTTATAGATCCAGTTATTGCTAAATTATATGATACAAGTTCATCTTCAAACTTAGGCCAAAGTATACCTGGAGTATCTAATAATTCAAATTTTTCATCTACACTTATCCATTGTTTTCCCCTAGTAAATCCAGGTTTATTACCTACTTTTGCCTTATTTTTATTTGAAAACTTATTTATAAACTTAGATTTACCAACATTTGGTATTCCTGCAATTAAAGCTCTTACAACTGTTTTTCTAAGACCTTTTTTCTTCATTTTTTCTAATTTTTCATTATATATATTGTTTATAATATTCCTTAATTCAGAAAAATTTTTATTTTTCTCTACACTAAGTGGAATAAAATAATCAACTATATCATTATTTAAAAAGTAATCTTCCCATTCCTTAAGTTTTCCTTCATCCACTAAATCTATTTTATTTAGTACTAAGACTCGCACCTTATTTTTAGACATTTTTTCTATATCAGGATTTTTACTAGAAAGTGGAATTCTTGCATCCAATATTTCTATAACTATATCTACTATCTTTAAATTTTCTACCATCATATCCTTGGTTTTTTTCATATGACCAGGATACCAGTTAATCATCGTATTCATTATCATCCTTACTAGAAACAAATAGAACTATTTCACCTTTAACATTTCTTTTTTCAAGTAAATCTATAACCTCATCTACTCTACCTCTTATAATCTCTTCATAAATTTTAGTTAATTCACGAGTGATAACTACGTATCTATTACCAAGATAATTTTGTATATCTTTTAAAGTTTTTACTATTCTATTAGGTGATTCAAGTATAACTATTGTTCTTTCTTCTTCTTTTAATTTCAAAAATAGGGTTTGACGTCCTTTTTTCTTAGGAAGAAAACCTTCATAAGCCATACGTCTCATATCAATACCTGAAATAGAAGCACCTGTAGTTATAGAAGATGGTCCTGGAATAGAGGTAACCTTTATTCCATTTTTAAGTGCCGCATCAACTAATTCATAACCAGGATCTGATATACAAGGCATACCTGCATCAGTTACTATAGCAATATTTTTTTCTTCTTTTAATAGTCCTATAATATTTTCTATTTGATACTGTTTGTTATGTTCATGATACTGATAAACTTTTGTATCTATTTCATAATGATTAAGTAATCTTTTAGTAACTCTTGTATCTTCTGCAAATATATATTCCACTTCTTTTAAAATTTTTATTGCTCTAAAAGTAATATCTTCTAAATTACCTATAGGTGTTCCTACAACATATAACATATATCCTCTATTTCTTATTAGCTTCTTCTAATATTAAGTCTTTTTTAGTTTTCTTATTTTTATTAGTATTTTCAGGTTTAGGATCTGATTTAACTTCTTTTCCAAGTAAAACATCTATAGCTGCTTTTAATTGAACATCACCTTTTTTAATAATTTCTTCAGCTTTTTTTTCTCCCTCAGATTCTACTAATAATTTTTTAATTTCTTTTTCTCTATTTTCTAGTGCTTCTTTAGTTTCACTACTATATCCTTTAGTTGATAATAAATTATTCATATTGATATATATATCTGGTTCTATACCATTTTTATTAATATTATTATTCTTAGGAGTTGCATATTCTGCTATAGTAAGTTTTATCGCATCATCACTACCAGGATAATTATATATACCTTGTGCAACACCTTTACCAAAAGTCTTTTCACCTATTATTGTAGCACGTTTATAGTCTTTTAAAACGCCTGTAACAATTTCTGAAGCAGATGCAGATCCACGATTAACAAGAACTGTCATAGGTCCTTTAAATATCTGTTCTCCAACTCTTTTATATTCTTTATTATTTCCACTCTTAGTTTTAAGTGTAACTATTAAATCTTCAGATACAAATTGTGATGCAATTTCTATAGCTTCTTGAAGTGAACCACCAGGATTTGTTCTTAAATCAAATATTAATTTTTCAACACCTTGTTTTTCAAGTTCAATTAAAGCATTCTTAATTTCTGGTCCAGTTTTACTTCCGAAATTTAGTAATGAAATATATCCAATTTTATTTTCTTTATCTATAACTTTATATTCAACATTTTCAAGTTTTATAATTTCACGAGTCAATGTTATTTCTAAAGGTTTTTTCATTCCTTTTCTATATATTTCTACTTTAACCTTAGTTCCTGGTTCTCCTTTAAGTTTTTTAGACATTTCAGTTGCTGTTAAGTTTAATGTATCTTCACCATCAATTTGTGTAATTATATCCCCAATTTGTATTCCAGCTCTAAAAGCAGGTGTACCTACAAAAGGAGAAATAACTTCCATATAGTCACCTTTTTCTTTTCTAATTGACATACCAACTCCACCATAAACTCCATCCATACCTTCATTTAAATCTTGAAGTTCTTTAGCTGTTAAGTATTCAGAATATGGATCTTCTAAACTTTTAACCATACCACGAAGAGCTGCTTCATATAATTTATCTTTAGATGTATCTACATTACCTACCCAACGTTCATTTATATAGTTTACAGTTTGAATTAATTTATTTATATTCTTTAAATCTACTACTGCATTTGCTCTTTGTTCAGCTTGCACTTTTTTAAACTCTTCTTTTACTTTTTCTTCAGAATATGTTACATATCCAAGAAAAGCAATAAAAGTAAGCATTATTAATTTCTTTTTATTTATCTTCATACTTTTCACCTTTTATAACATATATTAAAAATTCTTTATTACCCTTAGTACCTAATATAGGGGAATCAATAACTTCTTTAATTACATATCCTCTATCTATAAATTCATGTACAACTTTTTTTATAGCTTCATCATGATATTTCTCTTCAAGAACTATACCATTCCTTGAAATTTTATCTGGTGTTAATTCAAATTGTGGCTTTATTAATGCAATAACTCCAAAATTATCTTTCCCAAATTTTTCAAAATATTTTATAACCTTAGTTAGAGAAATAAAAGAAACATCAATTACTATATAGTCCACTTTATCATTTATATCTAAATCTCTAATATGTATTTGTTCAAGAGATACAACTTTTTCATTATTTTTTAAGGAATAATCTAATTGATTAGTTCCAACGTCATTTGCATATACTAATTTTGCACCATTTTGTAATGAGCAATCTGTAAATCCACCAGTTGATGCTCCAATATCTAATATTTTTTTATCATTAAAATCTAATTTCCAATAATTTATAGCTTTTTCAAGTTTTAATCCACCACGACTTACATACTTTAATTTATTTTTTATTCTAACATCTTTAATATTTTCAACCTTAAATTGACTACCTGGTTTAGTTTCAGATTTATCATTTATTATTACATTACCAACCATTATTTCACGCTTAGCTTTTTCACGACTATTAAAATAACCAAGTTCAACTAATAATATATCTAGACGTTTTTTCATATTAAATATCCTTTAAATAAAAATGGTATGATTAAACCTAATATAGCTCCCATTAATACTTCTAATGGAGTATGACCTAAAAATTCTTTTAATTCATGCATTTCCTCTGCATTATATCTTCCTCTTTCTTCAAGTACTCTATTTAATATTTTAGCATGTTTTCCTGCTTCTTGCCTTACACCAGTTGCATCATACATAGTAACAACTGCAAATAAGGTCGCAATAGCAAATTCTACACTATGTATTCCATTTACTAAAGCCACTGAAGTAGCAAGTGTAACAGTTGATGAAGAATGAGAACTTGGCATTCCTCCTGTTGCAAATATTTTTGTGAAATCAAATTTTCCTGTTTTAAATATAGGAACTATACATTTATACACTTGAGCTGTTAATGCACTTAAAAATACTAAATCAAGAATTTTATTAGATAATATTATTCCTCCATTATTTAGCATTATTTAACCTCCTACTTTTTTTAAAATCATAAAATTCTTTTGTGATTTCACCAAGTTTTCCATTTTCTATTTTCTCTTTAAAAAATATCATTGTTTTTCCTACAGAACCTATAAAAATAGACTTAGAGCTAGATTCTATTTGTTCTATAATTTCAGCATTTACGTCTTCTAAACTATTTTGTAATAATTTTATCTTCATTAATTCATTTTTATTAATATATGAAGAAATACTTTCTAAAAGGCTATCTGTAACACCTTCTTTACCAACTCTTACCACTGGTTCTAAATTATGCGCCCTTTTTCTTAAAAAGTTTCTTTCTTTGCTATTCACTCTTTTCTCCTTTGCATAACATTTTTACTTTTATTATACCACACTTATGCTTTTTTTACCAAATAAAAAGGAGATTTTGCAAGTATTAATAAAAAGAAATTATTTTATATCTAAAAATATTTTAAATTTAATATAGATTATATAAAAAAAGGTGTTCTATTAGAACACCTTTTATTTATTAATGCTTATGGTTGTGACAAGTACATCCACAAGTTTTATCTGAATTTCTGAAATCTATAACCATTCTTCCTTGAATAGTTCCTTCTTCCATTTCTTTGAATATTAATGGAGCATCTTCAACACATCTCTTTTGAACTACTGGTACAACTAATCCTTGTGCACCAAAGTCAAATGCTTCTTTTAAGTCTTCTCTAGTTCCTACAAGTGAACCTATTATTTCTATACCGTCTAATACTGTTTTAACTATTGATACATCCATTGTTTCTGAAGGTAATCCAACTGCAACAACTTTACCTGCAGCTCTTGCTGAATCTATAGCTTGATTGAATGCAACTTTTGAAACTGCTGTAACTACAGATATATGAGCTCCTCCATTAGATAATTCTTTAATTTTAGCTACTGGATCTTCTTTTTTACCGTTTATAACGTAATCTGCTCCAACTTCTTTAGCTAATTCTAATTTTTCATCGTTTATATCTACAGCTATTACATGAGTGTTAAATACTTTTTTAGCATATTGAACTGCTAAGTTCCCAAGTCCACCTGCACCCCATATAACTACCCATTGTCCTGGTTTAGGTTGTCCTACTTTTATTGCTTTATATGTAGTAACTCCTGCACAAGTTATACTACTTGCTTGAGCTGGATCTAATCCTTCAGGTACTTTAACTGCGTAATCAGCTGTAACTATACATTCTTCAGCCATTCCACCATCAGCAGTGTATCCTGCGTTTAAAACGTCTCTACATAAAGTTTCATTACCAGTTACACAATATTCACATCTTCCACATCCTTCGAAGAACCAAGCTATACTTACTCTATCTCCAACTTTTAAAGATGTAACACCTTCTGCAACTTCTCTAACAATTCCTATACCTTCGTGTCCTAAAACTGTTCCAGGTTTTTTACCAAAATCACCATGTGCAACGTGTAAATCTGTATGACATACACCACAGAATTCTACATCAACTAATGCTTCTCCTGTTTTTAATGGTCTTAATTTTTTTTCTACAACTTCAACACCAGTTGAATCTTGATTAACTACTACTGCTTTCATTTTTCTACCTCCAAAAAGTTCTTATATACTTATAATAGCACATAATACCAAATATGTAAATAATTTTTTCACATTTTCAGTATTAATTTTAAATCTACCCCAAATAAGCGCTTTATTTATGCAGTTTTTTGAACTAAAAAAATTTTTTAAATATTTTCAGTCTTAAGACTTTTATTATTGCTTTTAACTATTAACACTAAATAGATTTATTTTAATAAACAATATATTTTAACATTTAAATATATATGTAAAATAAAAAGGAAATTACATTGAATTTGTAATTTCCTAAACTATTTAATATATTTTTTCTCTCATCTTGTATAAAAATACTGCAACAGCAACAGAAACATTTAAAGACTCTATATCTCCATATATAGGAATTATGGCTTTTTGATCTAATTGAGTCAATATTTCCTCAGAAATACCATTTCCCTCATGTCCAAATACATATGCATTATTATCTTTTTTTAACACTACATCTCTATAATCTATACTATCATCATTAAGTGCTGTTCCAATAATATTATATTCTTTTTCTTTTAAAAATTTCAGTATACTTTCTCTATCAGAATATATTACATTCACTTTAAATATACCACCCATTGTAGCTCTTACAACTTTTGGAGAATATACATCAACACTTGATTTAGTTAATAATAAATTAGTAAAATTAGTTGCTATCATAGTACGAATTATTGTTCCGATATTACCTGGATCTTGAACATCATCTAATACTATAACATCTCCTTTTATTTCTTCTAAAGTTTTTGCAACTTTAGAATAAATCAATAATATTCCTTGACTTGTTTCTTGTGTACTTATTTGTTCAAATAAATTTTCTGACAAAACTAAAACATTATCATATTTTGATATATTATACTTATCTTCAAAATATTGATATTTTGATTCATTAATTATTATTTTAGAAAAATGGATATTTTCTTTTAAAAACTTCTCGCCTTCGGCAAGAAATACATTATTTTGATCCCTATACTTTTTATCTTTTAATTTTTTCAAGAATTTATATTGCTTATTATCACGACTTACAATATATTCTGCCATTATCCCATTACTCCTAATTTTTGACCACCTAGTATATGATAATGTAAATGATAAACAGTTTGTCCCCCATTATCATTAATATTAGTTACAACTCTATACCCTTCATCACTAAGACCTAAACTTTTAGCAATTTTAGAAATTGTTACTTGTAACTTACCTAAAATAAGTATATCTTCTTCAGTAACCGCATCAAGATTTCTTATTTCTTTTTTAGGTATAACTAAAACATGTACCTTAACAACAGGAGCAATATCTTCAAAAGCTATTACATCATCATCTTCATATATTATTTTAGCAGGTATCTCTTTATCTATTATTTTCTTAAAAACTGTTGACATTAAAATACACCTCCACAACTTTCAATTTTATTAACTCTATTTTGATGTCTTCCACCTTCAAAAGTAGCTTCTAAATATGCATCAAAAGCACTCTTTGCTACTTCTATACCTAATATTCTTGCACCAAATACTATAGCATTAGCATTATTATGTTGTTTAGAAAGTCTAGCAGTAACTTCATTATGAACAAGTGCAGCACGTATACCTTCAACTTTATTAGCTGCAATAGATATACCTATTCCTGTACCACATATTAATACAGCAAAATCCACTTCTTTATCAATAACTTTTTTACAAGCAGTTTTAGCTATATCTGGATAATCTACTGATTCTAGAGTATCTACCCCTACATTTATTACCTCAATACCTTTGCTTTCAATATATTCTTTTAATTGATTTTTAAATTCTACTCCAGCATGATCATTTCCTATTACTACCTTCATAATTCCTCCTATTTTTTTACTTAATATATACATATATATTAGCATAATTTAAATAAATTTAATAGATATTTTATAAAAAAGAACTAGACACAAAATGCCTAGTTCTTAATATTAATTAGATAATATTCTCATAAATTGATTTGGACTTATTGGATTAGTAATATTTCCATCTCTTAAATAGTCAATTCTACTTTCATTTTTAGGATCTGGATTATATTCCTTTATAACAACATGATTTCCTTTAGAACTATAGAAGTTTATTTCACCTATTATTTTACTTCCAGAATAGTTTCTTACTTCTATATCTCCATTTGGCCATAATCTAATTGATTTACCTTCTAAATAACCATCAACTACATTAGACTCTATTATTAAACCATTGTATAAGTATTCCTTAAGTCTTCCATTTATTTTACCATTCTTACTATAGTTAAAGTATAAGATATCTCCATTATTTCTATATAAAACAGCTTTACCTTCTCTTACATTAGCTTTGTAATTAAATTCTAATCTGTCATTATTTTTATAATAAAGTATAGCTTTACCGTCTTTTAATCCCTTTACATAGTTAGATACTTCTTTTGATCCATCTATTAAATATTCTACAGATATTCCATCACGAACTTTTTGAGTATCTAGTGAATATTCACCAGATACTCCTTGTCCATTATATTTTCTTCCATTTTCAGCTAAATAATCTCCATTCGAATCAAGTCTACTTACTTCAGAACAACTTATAGTAATTAGACTCATTATTAAAAACATTAAACCTTTTTTCATTAACATCTACCTCCTATTTATTCTTCTCTAAAGCTTCTAATCTCTTCATTAATTGATCAATTATTGCTTTATTTTGAACTTGTTCTTTTCTGTATTCTTGTATCTCTTGTTTATATTCAGTATTTTCACGGATAACATCTTCTAATTTTTCTTTAAGATCTATTATATCATTTCTATGTGTATCATTATCACGTGTATTTCTATCAAATTGATATCCAATTCCTATTCCAAATGAAACATGTCCTTTTGTATTTAATGCTCCACTTGCTTTATACACTAATGATCCTCTATGATTTAATCCACTTAATCCTAATGCAAATGCACTTTCTCCTCTATGTACTCCTACTGAAGCTGCAATGTTATGTCTATGCATCCCTATATTACTTACTTGTGGTAAGTTTGCCATTGCTACACTTGAAGCTATTCCTGCATTTATTCCTTTTAGAACTCCACTTAATTGTGATCCATTTATTGCATCTTGACTTGTATCACTTATTTCTCCAGGTGCAACATTTGTTATCTTAGTATTTCCAGCATCAATTCCTTCAGAAGATATAGTTACTACTGGTTTATTTTCTCTATTTCCTATCTTAATAGAATCAAATTCTGGATTTTGACTAAATTTAATGTTTACTGAATCTTTACCTGTTGTTGTAACAACATTTTTACTACTAAATTTAGCTTCATTATTTGCATCTTCTTTACTTACTTTATCATTACCTAATATTGAAAATTTTTCCCCTAAATTTCTATGTACATCATCACCAACATTTGCTCCAAAGTCAAGTCCTGCTTTAGATAATGTCTTAAGATCATCTAAGTTTGCTGCAGTATTTAATTTAGCATCATTTTCAGGAGTTTTAATTAAATCTTCTACAACTTTTTTATCATCTGATTTATTTGCATCTGTTTTAATATCAGCTGCTTTTAATCCACTAGCAATATTTCCTAAACTTTGTGGCGCTCCTATCTCATTAGGTTTTGAATTAGGTGCTACAAGGTTAGTCTTAATATCTTCAACTTTAACTTCTGTATCAGTTGCATTACCTTTTTCATCTAATAAGTAGAACTTATCACCTTTCTTAACTATAGGTTTACCATCTTTATTTGTATATGTAATAGGTAATCCTTCTACATCAACTTTTACTGTAGTTGTTGTTACAACTTTTCCTAAAGGATCTAATCTATCTTTTGTAACTAGTTTAACATTTGTATTTCTTCCATCTGCAAATTGAACATTATCATTTGGATTTACTTTTTCTGTTCTATTATCATATTCAGAATCTTTAGGTGCAGATTTACTTTCTACCTTACCTATATTAAATCCAGATTGTTCTATAGCATCTGCTACTTGGTTTCCTGTTACAAACTTAGCACCTTCATTAACTTTAACTTCTGCTACAGGTTTAGCATCAGTATTTGGTTTACCATCAGTTAAGTCTTTATCTTCATATACTTTACCATCTGCTGCTATAGTTCCAATAGGTTTAACATTTTGTTTAGGATTTCCATCTTTATCAATATCAGTTGGATTATATACCTTATCTCCTATTTTAATAAGTTTAGTTCCATCAGGTTTAACTATTTCTGTAGGTGTTATTTCTCCAGTTTTTAATTCAAACGTTAATGTTCTAACACCTTTATCATCTGTTTTACCAGTTACTTCTATACCATTTTTACCAACAAATTTAACTTCATTAGAATTTTTAACTTGATCATTATATGGTTTAGTTGTATCTCCTGTTGTCTTATCAGCTGATACTACCCATCCCATTTTTCTTAAATCTCCAACTGTTGCTGCATTATTATCA